>NZ_JBHTSV010000002.1:0-264694 GCF_042794925.1 Brachybacterium sp. NPDC056505 | reverse complement strand
GGGGGGCGTACCGCGTGTGGAACTAAATCGTTGCCATAGCGCGCCATGGCAACGATTTCGTACCACTCGCGGCTCGCGCGGCTCGCGCGGCTCGCGGGATGCTCGCTGCGCCGGCGCAGCGCACCTCGTGAGACGCGCGTGCTGCGGGCCCGGCCACCGGGGATACCCTGGCCGCAGCCTCGCGCCCGCGGGGCTGCGGCCGCGCCGTCGGCCGCGAGCCGGGCCCCGGGCCTTAGGAGCCGAACGATGATCCTCACCCAGTCCTCCAAGCTGCGCGACGTCTGCTACGAGATCCGCGGGCCGATCCCCGCAGAGGCAGCGCGCATGGAGGCAGAGGGCCACAAGATCATCAAGCTGAACATCGGCAACCCCGCCCCGTTCGGCTTCGAGGCGCCCGACGAGATCCTCGTCGACATGATCCGCACCCTGCCCACCGCGCAGGGGTACTCGGACTCCAAGGGGATCGTCTCCGCACGTCGGGCGGTCGCGCAGTACTACCAGACCAAGGGCATGCCCGGGATGGAGCTCGACGACATCTACCTGGGCAACGGGGTCAGCGAGCTGATCCAGATGACCTGCCAGGCGCTCGTCGACGACGGCGACGAGGTGCTCGTGCCCAGCCCCGACTACCCGCTGTGGACCGCCTCGGTCTCGCTCGCGGGCGGGAAGGCCGTGCACTACCGCTGCGACGAGGAGCAGAACTGGTGGCCCGACGTCTCGGACCTCGCCGACAAGGTCACCGAGCGCACCAAGGCGATCGTCGTCATCAACCCCAACAACCCCACCGGCTCGGTGTACCCCGAGCACGTGCTGAAGCAGATCGTCGAGGTCGCGCGGAAGCACGACCTGCTGATCCTGGCCGACGAGATCTACGACAAGATCCTCTACGACGACGCCGTCCACACCCACGTCGCCGCGCTCGCCCCCGACCTGCTGACCATCACCTTCAACGGCCTCTCGAAGGCCTACCGGGTGGCCGGCTTCCGCGCCGGATGGATGGCGCTGTACGGACCGAAGGACGACGCCGAGAACTTCATCGAGGGACTCGACGTGCTCTCGAACATGCGCCTGTGCCCCAACGTCCCCGCCCAGCACGTGGTGGCGACGGCGCTCGGCGGCTACCAGTCGGTCGACGAGCTGCTGCTGCCCGGCGGGCGCCTGCGCGACCAGCGCGACGTGGCCTACGAGGGGCTCAGCGAGATCCCGGGCGTCTCCGTCGTCAAGGCCCAGGGCGCGCTCTACATGTTCCCGCGCATCGACACCGAGATGTACGACATCGAGAGCGACGAGCAGTTCGCCATGGACCTGCTGCGCTCCAAGAAGCTGCTGGTCACGCAGGGGACGGGCTTCAACTATCCGGTGTCCGACCACTTCCGCCTGGTGACCCTGCCGGACGTCGGCCTGCTGGCCGACGCCGTCGACCGCATCGCCGACCACCTCGCCTCGATCCGGCGCTAGGGCCGGCCGGTGGGGCCGGTCATACGTGGCGGTCCGGGGTGCCCCGGGCCACCACAGGAGCGTCACCGCCGCCCCTTCACGGGCCACGTCTCCCGGCCTAAGCTGGAGGACTGCCCACGGAAGGAGTGATCCATGTCTGCCACAGACCCGGAGAACAGCGCACGCGAGGGTGCTCAGGGGAACAGCGCCGAGGACATCGGCCCGGTCGCCGCCCGCGCCCGCGAGCTCGGCACGAAGGACGGCGAGCCCTCGTTCCCCGCGCAGGACCAGGACCCTCCCGGCCTCACGGCCCCGATGGAGCCCGTGCCGGACCACGGCGAGCAGTCCTACGTCGGCCACGGCCGGCTCGACGGGCTGGTCGCGCTGATCACCGGGGGAGACTCCGGCATCGGCCGCGCGGTCGCGATCGCCTTCGCCCGCGAGGGCGCCGACGTTGCGCTCTCGTTCATGGACGCCGAGCAGCAGGACGCCGAGGAGACCGCCCGCTGGGTCCAGGACGCGGGCCGACGGGCCCTGCTGCTGCCCGGGGACATCCGTGAGGAGGCCCACGCGCGCTCGCTGGTCACGCGCACCGTCGAGGAGTTCGGGCGGCTCGACGTGCTGGTGAACAACGCGGCGTTCCAGTGGGGACGCGCGAAGCCGCGCGGCATAGAGGGCATCGACTCCGAGCGTCTGCACCGCACGCTGGCCACGAACCTCGAGTCGATGTTCTGGATCACCCAGGAGGCCGTGCCGCACCTGCGGGAGGGCTCCTCGATCATCAACACCACGTCGATCCAGTCCTACGACCCCTCCGTGCCGCTCATGGACTACGCCGCGACGAAGTCCGCGATCAACAACCTCACCGTCAACCTCGCCGCCGACCTGGGCGGCAAGGGGGTCCGCGTGAACGCCGTGGCGCCGGGGCCGATCTGGACCCCGCTGAACGTCGCCACCCGTGCGAGCGAGGACTACACGGCCTTCGGCGGCAACACGCCGCTGGGTCGCGCGGGCCAGCCCGCTGAGTGCGCGGGAGCCTACGTGTTCCTCGCGAGCCCGGCCGAGGCCTCGTACGTCTCGGGCACCGTGCTCGGCGTGACCGGGGGACGGCCCGTCTTCTGAGGCGTCGGTCCGGGGTGCCGCGGACGGCGCGGATGCGGCGGGCTCCCCGGATGCTCCGGCCGGTCGCCCGTCGTACCCGCGGCGCTCAGATCGCGAGTGCGAGCACGAGGACGAGCACCGCGAGCAGCGGCAGCGTCCCCTGGCGCACGGCCGCGCCGCGATGCGCGGGGGAGGCGAGGCCCAGCACGATCGCCGCGCCGAGCATCGAGCCGGTGCCCGCGAGCGCCAGGGCGGGGCCCACGGAGTGCGCGCCGAGGGCGGTCAGCAGCACGCCGAGCAGCGCGAGCACGCCCAGGAACAGGTTGTAGAAGCCCTGGTTGAAGGCGAGCAGGCGCGTCGCCGCGACCTCCTGCTCGGTCTGCTCCCCGAAGACCCCCTGTGCGCGCTCGCTGCCCCAGGCGAACGACTCGAGCCAGAAGATGAACACGTGCAGCAGCGCCGCGAGCACTGCGAGGACGAGACCGACGACGAGCATGGGACCTCCGGTGGGGAGCGATGGGGAGCGATCTTTGAGGAGAGATGCGAGAAGTGACCAGCGAGACTTTTTTGTAGCGTTCGCTCCACTATAGACTGACGACGGCGCCACCGGAAGGGTGGGCGTCACGCGGCGCCGCCGGACGAGCGGATACCGCACGGCCCGGCCGCGCGCCGCCGCCGCAGTCCGATCCGGGAAGGAGCCAGCCGATGGGACGCACCGCCACCTTCGAGACCGTCGAGGTCGTGCGCGCCGCGCGCTCGCTCTTCTGGCGCGAGGGCTTCGAGAGCGCCTCCATGAGTGCGATCCAGCAGGCCACAGGGCTGAACGCCTCGAGCATCTACCACGCCTTCGGCTCCAAGCGCGGGCTCTTCGAGGCCGCGATCTCGAACTACCTCGACGAAGTGGTGCGCCCGGGCCTCGCCCCGCTGCTCGCCGAGCACCCGAGCCCCCACGCGCTCGCCGACTACCTCGGCTCCGCCGCCCGACTGCTGGGCGAGGACAGCGCGGAGGGAGAGGAGCAGTCCCTGCCCGACGGCTGCCTGCTCGTGAACTCCGCCTGCGCGGGCATCGGCCGCGAAGAGGCCGTGCGCGACGTCATCGCCTCCTACCGCGCCGAGCTCGTGCGCGCCTTCGGTGCCGGCGTCGCCGCCCGCTTCCCCGAGGCCTCCGCCGCCGAGCGCGAGCGCCTCACCGAGACCAGCGTCTCCGCGCTCCTCGCGGCCCTGGTCATGAGCCGGATCGACCGGAGCGCCGCGCGCAGCTCCCTCGAAGCGGCCCGCACACCCCTGCTCGCGCCGGCCGGCTGAGCTCATCGCCCGACCGTCCGACCTCGCAGGTCCACCGCAGCACCCGACGGAAGGAATCCACCATGAAGCCCCTCTACTCCACCGAGGCGCTCGCCACCGGCGCCGGCCGCGACGGGCACGTCGAGGTCTCCGGATCGGACCTCGCCTTCGACATGGCCGTCCCGACGGCCATGGGCGGCTCCGGGAAGGGCGCGAACCCCGAGCAGCTCTTCGCCGCCGGCTACGCCGCCTGCTACCACTCGGCGCTGCAGGCCGTGGCCCGCCAGAAGAAGGTCTCGATCGACGGCTCGAGCGTCGGCGCCCGCGTGAGCATCGGCAGCAACGACGAGGGCGGCTTCGCCCTCGCCGTCGACCTCGAGGTCGTCATCCCCGAGCTCGACCACGACGCCGCGCAGTCCCTCGCCGACGCCGCGCACCAGGTGTGCCCGTACTCCAACGCCACGCGCGGGAACATCCCCGTGAACGTCACCGTCGCCGACGACTGATCCTCGCCGCGCATGCGAAGAGCCCGCCGGGAGATGCTTCCGGCGGGCTCGTCCGTGTCTGGTGGGTCCGCGTGCGGATGTCTGCTCGTGAGCCGACGCCCGGGCCGGCGCGAGAGCCGACGCGCGCGCCGAGGGTCGGGTCGACGCGCGTGCCGCGATCAGGGGCGCAGCAGCACCTTGCCGACGCGGCCGGCGTCGAAGTTCGCGGCGGACGCCTCGCGCACGTCCTCGAGCGAGTAGGTCGCGGCGACCGGCAGGGTCACCGAGCCGTCGAGCAGGCGGGTGATGATCTCGCGGAACAGCTCGGCGCGCTGATCGGCCGGCATGTCCTTGGAGACCTGGGCGCCCCAGAAGCCCTCGATGTGCAGGTCGCGGAAGATCACCGGGCCCGAGGGGATCGACATGACCGGGGCGGCCATCGCACCGAAGACGACGAGGCGTCCGCCGTCGGCCAGCAGCGAGAGCACCTGGCCCGCGGCCTCACCTCCCACCGAGTCGATCCCGACGGGCGCGGTGGAATCGCCGATGAGGGCGCGGGCGCGGTCCTCCCACCCGTCCTCGTCGGTCGCGACGACGCCCGTGATGCCCTGGGCGGCGAGCTCCTCTACCCCCGCCGAGCGGCGCACGAGGCCCACCACGTTGATGCCGCGGGCGCGCGCGAACTGCGCGACCAGGCGGCCCACGGCGCCGTTGGCGGCGTTCTGCACCAGGGTCTGCCCGGGCTCGAGATCCAGGCGCTCCAGCAGCGAGATCGCGCTGAAGGGCATCGCCGCGAGCTGCGCGGCGACCTCGTCGGGCAGGTTCTCCGGCACCGGGATCAGCGAGGCGGCCGGCGCCGTGAAGCGCTCCGCCCAGACGCCCAGCTGCGAGGTCGCGACCACGCGCTGACCGGTGACCAGCTGGGTGACGCCCTCGCCGAGCTGCTCGACGACGCCGACGGCCTCGGTGCCGGCCCGCGCGGGCAGCTCCGGCTTCACGCCGTAGGTGCCGCGCACGGTCCACAGGTCATGGTTGTGGATGGGGCTGAGCACCATGCGCACGAGCACCTCGCCGGGACCGGGCGAGGGCTCGGCGACCTCGGTGACGTCGAGAACCTCGGTGGGCTCTCCGAAGGACTGATGGGTGACGGCGCGCATGGCGGACCTCCTGGAACGGTGGGCGGCGACGGCGCGGGGAGCTCCGGTGCGACGACGCGATGCGACGTCCGGGGTTCGGCGAAGGCCACCCTGTAGTGAAATGACCATTCCACTATAGGGCGCTGGGTCGTTCGGTGGCTGTCGAGGAGCTGTGAGGTCCGTCAGAGACGGCAGCGCGCCCCGGGTTCCCCGGGGCGCGCTGGGTGGGCTGGGGCCCGAGGTCTGGGGCACCTGGGCCTGGGGGCCCGGCTTCGGCCGCACCGCCCTCAGGTACCGCCGCCCTCAGGTACCGCCCTCAGGCGTCGGCCGAGGCGCTCTCGTGCGCGCGCTGAGCCTCGCGGGCCACGCGCACCATCTCCTCGCGGGGCACGACCTTCACGCGCGGGCGCGGATTGCCCTCGCTGTCCTGGACGGCCGCGCCCAGGCCGATCTCGTGCTCCTCGAGGGCGGTCCAGCCCTGCCAGGTCGTGAACTCCACGCCCTTCTCCTCGAGCAGGCGCAGGATCGAGTCGGGGTCGCGGTCCGGGGCGCTCGGGATGCGGTCGGCCTCGAGGTCCTCGAGCAGGCTCGCGACGGTCTCCGCGGCGTCGGACTTCGTGGCGCCGATGAGGCCGACGGGCCCGCGCTTGATCCAGCCGTTGGCGAAGAGGCCGGGGATGACCTCGCCGTCGGCCTCGGTGACGCGGCCGGCCTCGTTGTGGATGACGCCGCGGGACTCGTCGTAGGGGACGCCCGGCAGCTCGGAGCCGAAGTAGCCGATCGCGCGGTAGACGGCCTGCAGGTCGTAGTCGACGAGCTCGCCGGTGCCCTCCATGCCGCCCTCGGCGTCCAGACGGGTGCGCTCGAAGCGCATGCCGGTGACGCGGCCGTCCTCGCCGAGGACCTCGACGGGCTTGTGCCAGAAGTGCAGGTGCAGGCGGCGCTGCACGGGGCCGCCGTGGGCGTCCGTGGGCTCCTCGCCCTTGGCCTCGCGCTCCTGCTGGGCATGCAGCCAGCCCTCGAAGGTCGCGTAGACCTGCTCGCGGCGGCGGTCGGCGCGGATGGCCTCGCGCTCCTCGGGGGTGATCATCGCGAAATCGGCCGGGTCCATGACGATCTGCACGCCGTGGGGATGGGCGAGCTCGCGGGTCTCCAGCGGCGTGAACTTCGACTGCGCGGGCCCGCGGCGGCCGAACACGTGCACGTCGGTGGTGCGCGCGGAGGTCAGGCCCTCGTAGACGTTCTCGGGGATCTCGGTGCGCAGCAGTTCGTCGGCCGACTTCGAGAGCATCCGGGCAGCGTCCAGCGCCACGTTGCCGTTGCCGATCATGGCGACCTGCTCGGCCTCCAGGGGCCAGGTGCGCGGGTAGTCCGGGTTGCCGTCGTACCAGGCCACGAAGTCGGCGGCGCCGTAGGAGCCCTCGAGGTCGATGCCGGGGATGTTCAGCTCGGCGTCCTTGAGGGCGCCGGTCGCGAAGATGACGGCGTCGTAGCGCTCGCGCAGCTCGGCGGCGGTGAGGTCGGTGCCGAAGTCGACGTCGCCCAGGAAGCGGATGTCCCCGCGGTCCAGGATGCGGTGCAGGGCGGTGATGATGCCCTTGATGCGCGGGTGGTCGGGGGCGACGCCGTACCGGATCAGCCCGAAAGGCGTCGGCAGCGCGTCGAAGAGGTCGCACTGGACCTCGAGCTCGCCGGACTTCACCTGCGGTGAGCGCAGCAGCGTCTCGGCGGCGTAGACGCCCGCGGGACCGGAGCCGATCACGGCGAGTCGCAGGGGCTGGGCGGAAGGCTGGTTCGTGGTCATCGCACCTCGGGTTCCCGGGGCGAGCGCCCGCGGGCGCTGCACGCGTCCGGCGAGAGCGGCGTCGCCGTTGGTCTCGATTTACGCACCAGCCTATACGCGAAAATCACTGACCTGCAGACCCCGGCGGCCCGGAGCAAGCGGGATCACGCTCCGGGTCGCTGGGGGAGGCGTCGGGGAGACGGACCGGCCGGCGAGGGCAACCGGCGAGCGGCGGGCCGACTGGCCGGCCGACGGGTCGGGGCCGACGGCCGACGGGCCCGTCGGCCCGACCCGCTCAGACCTCCGCGAGCAGGGCCTGGATGCCGGCCTCGTCGAGAGCGGGCTGGTCGGCGTCGAGATCCTGGACCGGCAGCGGGCAGTCGCCGAGGTCGTGGATCGGGAGGCGGGCGCCGCCCTCGCGCATCGACTGGTGGGCGATGATCCCGGGCAGGGTGTAGCGGGCCGCCTGCCAGGCGTTGACCATCGGCTGCTTCCCGTTCGCGACCGCGCGCGCGAAGTCGTCGACGAGGAAGTGGTGGGCTCCCTCGTGGCCGTTGGGCTTGCCCTGGAACTCCGAGGGCAGGCGGTCCTGGTGGTGGGAGCGGGCCGCGCCCGCGACGAAGGCGTCGCGCAGGGTGGGGGAGACGTCCTTCAGGCGGGGGTCGTCCAGGCTCATGGTCGACGAGGTGCTGATGAGGTCGGTGACCTCGAGGACCGACTTCTTGTCGTGCCAGTAGGTGACGTCCACGGTCTCCTCGAAGCTGCTGGCCTCGCCGAAGAAGCGGAAGCGGGACTCGCGCTTGTGGCTGGGGTAGCCCACGCGGCGCAGCTCGTTGGTGCGGAAGGCGCCGCCGTTGTCCATCTCGAACAGGGCGAAGGCGTTGGAGACGTCGTTGTCGAACATCGAGACGTCCTTGTCGAAGACGCCGTCGCCGCGGGTGTCGGGCCGGCCGAGCGCCGAGACCGAGACCGCGTGGCGGTCCTCGAGCACGCCCAGGATCCCGCCGATCGAGTGCGTCGGGTAGAGCAGGGGCGGGTAGGAGGCGGTCGACTTCCACGCGTCGCCGCCGGAGTACTTGTAGGCGTCGTAGAAGCCCAGGTCCATGTCGTGGACGTAGTCGCCCTCGGCGTAGAAGACCTCGCCGAAGGCGCCCGAGCGCTCGATCCGACGGGCCAGCACCACGGCGGCGTTGTACTGGCTGGTCTCGCCCATCATGTAGACCAGGCCCGTCTCCTGCACGAGGCGGGTGATCTCGCGGATCTCCTCCTCCTCGATCGCCATGGGCACCGCCGAGTACACGTGCTTGCCGGCCTGCAGCGCCTGGATCGCGATCTTCCCGTGCGTCCAGCGCTGGGTGAAGATCGCGACCGCGTCGACGTCGGAGACCAGCAGCTCCTCGACGCTCGAGAAGCGTCCGGCGAAGTGCACCGGGTTCTGCTCGCGCTGTTCGATCGCGTCGATGCGCTCGGGCACCGAGTCCACGGCATAGACCGCGGAGATGTCGGGGTGGGCGCTGAAGAGCTCGGCGAAGTGGGTGCCGAACTGGCCGATGCCCACGATGCCCAGGGTGAACGACATATTTCCTCCTTGAAACAAAGTGTGGGTCACACAGTAGCGCGCACAGTGCGCACGGGGAAGGAGGAATCGAAGGCCGGGAACCGACGGGACTGCGGCCGGCGCTCGAAGGCCGGCCGTCGGCCCGGATCCCGGGTGCGGATCCCGGGATCTGGTCCCGGGGATCTGGTCCCGGGCTCGGCGCCCGGGGTCAGGAGCCGGTCGTGACCGGTGCGCCCTCGGAGGGCTGCACCACGACGAAGCCCGGGCCGTGGAAGCCCAGCTGGAAGGACTCGCCGGAGCCGCGGCCGATGAGCGAGCCCATCTTGAAGTCGTTCTTGATCTGCGGGGTGAGGTTCGCCGACCAGCACACCGCCGCCTGCGGGTCCACGTAGGTGGGCTGCTGCGAGCAGTCCAGCAGCATCGGCGGGCCGTCGGACGTCACGGCGACCAGGCCCTGCCCCTGCAGGAACAGGTTGAACAGGCCGCCGGCCATGAAGCCCGCGCCGCCCGTGCCCCGGATGTCCCACTGAATCGAGGAGTCGAAGGCCAGCAGGTTACGGGTGTTCAGGGTCAGCGCGTCGCCCTCGAGCTGGATCAGGAAGATCTCGTCGGCCCGACGCGCGAAGAACACCTCGCCCTGGCCGCGCACGCGCATGAGGTTCCCGCCCTCGCCCGTGGTCATCTTCTTCAGCAGCTTCATGCCGCCGCCGGAGCCCTGGTACGAGAAGTCCATCTGCCCCTGGTAGGCGACCATCACGCCCTGGGCGGCGATGATCTCGGGGGACTGCGGCTGCAGAGCGCAGCGCAGCATCTTGGAGGACTGGAGGACCCAGCGCTCCTGGGTCTGCTTCTCCTGGTTTGAGGCGTCGAAGAGCGTGCTGCGCATGTGCGGTGTCCTTGTCTGGCGGTGTCCGGCGAGCGGGTCGTGGGGCCGGTCAGGTCGGGCATTCCGGGAGATCGTCTCACGGTCGCGTGGCCGGGGTCACTGGTCGGGCGAGGGGCCGGAGCGGTCGGCCGACGGGTCGGTCGGCCGGGCCGGCCAGCCGACGGGCCCGGCCGTCACTTCGCCAGGGCGCCCTCCCTGGCGAGCTGGTCCTGGAGGGAGCCGGGGAGCACCCAGAGCCGGTAGCCGTAGCTCGAGCCACCGGTGACCGGTCGGGCGCCCAGGTCCTTCATCGTCGACCCGTTCTTGCAGGAGATGACGAGCTCGGTCGTGAAGGGCCGGCCCTTCGACGGATCGGCGATGGTCACGGTGCGCGGTGAGAACCAGAAGCCCGACCAGTTGAGGATCTCGGCCCTGTTCAGGCCGGAGCTCGCGCACGAGAGGTCGACGTCCACCGGCAGCGGGCCCGTGTCCCCGCTCGCGGCGTCCGCCCTCTCGAGGCTCGCACCCACCTTGGCCGGCACGCGCCGTTGCTGATCCTGGTTCGCGTTCAGGGACATCACGGCGGCCCCGACGAGCAGCAGGGCCACGGCAGTGCGCGGGAAGCGCCGCAGCACGAACAGCGCGGCCAGGGCGATCGCCGTCGCCAGCGAAGCCCATATCCAGAAGCGGTTGGCGTTGTCGAGCGTGGGCGTCAGCGGACGATGGAAGGGATGCTCGGGGAACATGCCCTGCCAGCTGTTCACGGCCGCCGTGTTCGTCCCCAGCCCGTACCACATGGGCACGTGCGGGGCGACCTTCAGCACCACGGCAGCGGCCCCTACTACGAACACCACCAGGGCGATGCCGATCATCGGGGCGCTCACCCGGCGCAGTAGCGCCCCCGCGGCCACGATCACGACCAGCGCCGCGACCTGGTCGATGTAGCGCGAATAGAGCCAGGCCTCGAGGCCGTGGAAGCTCTTACCCCACAGCGCCTCGGGCTGGTACCACCACACCACGCTCATGGCGACGGTGCTCACGGTGAGCCCGAACAGGAACGCCCCCGGCCCCAGGCGCAGGGTGCGCAGCTCCCGCAGCGTCCACACCACGATCACCACGAAGCCCAGGGCGAACAGGCCCGCGGTGCCCACGACCTGCGCCCAGCTCTGGCCCGCCAGGAGCTTCGCGAGCGCCTCGGGCTGGGCGTGGAGGATCGCCTGCATGGCCAGGTCCGTCTTGCTGCTGCCGGTCAGCAGCATGCGGTGGTTGATGGCCGAGGCGATGCGGTCCACGATCCACCAGGACGCGACCAGCGCGAGCACGCCCACGAGTGCCTTCGCGACGCTGCGGCGGGTGAAGAAGAGCAGCCACACCACGGCCGTGAGCACGAGTGCGAGCGCGCGCGTGTGCGTGAGGTAGGCGGCGGCGATGGCGCCGACGAACAGCGCCAGGCGCCACCACGTCGGCCGCTTCCAGAGCACGAGCATGCCCAGCGCCGCCCATGCGTAGCAGAACATCAGCAGCGGCTCGCTCATGGCGTAGTCGGCGGGCTCGATCCGCCCGGGCATGCACATGGCCAGGCCGGCGACCGCGATCGCCTGCGGGGTGCTCATCCCCAGATGGCGGCCCGAAAGCGCCAGCGGGAGGATCGTCGCGACGCCGATGACGTTGCCCAGGATGATCGCCGCGCGGTACACCGTCGCCGGGTCGTGCGTGAACCACCAGATGGGCGTCATGAGGATCGCCCACCCCGGGTAGTAGCCGCTCCCGGAGAGCTTGGGGACGTCGTGATCGCCGGAGAGCATCCGCGCGATCTGCAGCGGATGGATCTCGTCCCACGGGGTGCGCGGCGCCACGGCGCTCTGCGCGACCACCACGTGCAGGACGATGCAGAGCACCACGGCAGCCCCCGCGAGCGCCCACCACAGGGAGGCCCCGACGGCCGAGCCCGACCTGACGTCGGCCCCGGCCCCGGTCCCCGCGCCGACCTTCTCCTCGGTGCTGGCTTTCTCCCCGGCGCCGCCCCCAGCGCCGCCCCCGGTGCCGCCCTTCGCGCCGGCCGCGAGCTCGGCTCCGGCCTCGCGCGAGCGTCGCAGGGCGGTGGGAGGGAGCGCGATCTCCGGAGAGCGCACGGCAGCGGGTGAGGACACGGTGACGAACCTCCGACGACGGGGAGACGGGACGGGTGCGGCTGCCCGGAAGGAGCAGGGGCATCAGCGGCGCGGATGGGAGGGCCCGTGGGGCACGGGCTGAGGCACGAGAGCCTGCCCCGACCCGGCTCGCGATCCCCCACGAGGCCGGGTGCGGCGTCCCTGCGCGGGACGCCGTGCCACCACCGGGCCGACCATCCGCGACCCGCCGTCGTGAGAATAGCCCGGGCGGCGCCGGCGTCCTGGGAGAGATCGCGCCGTCGCCGTGCGACGCACCAGGACAGCGCCCCGATGCGCGGGAAGCTTCATGCGGAGTTCATCGGGTCGACGCCCGGCGTTGACCGAGCGTCGGCCGGGATGCGACATGGGGCACGACGGAACCGGGCGGCAGCGGCCGGGAAACGCCGCAGGAGCCGCGCGGAAGCGCCGCGGAAGCTGCGCAGAACAGGACAAGTGGGGCGCCGTCGCTGCGACTGCTGCGGGACGACGGCCGTGTCCTCCCCGCTCGTGGCCTGCGTTCCTGGAGAATGGTCCGCAGGCACGGACGAGGGGAGTGGCCGGAGTGGAGCGCGCACTGCGAGGTGTCCAGAAGTTCGGCGCCGTCGCCGTCCCGATCCTGGTGGTCTGCGCCCTCACGGTGTGCGCGACGATGGGCTGGATCGCGCGCCATCCCTTCGATGACCAGGGCGAGCACCTCCTGTTCCTGAGTGCCTTCGACGCGCACACGAAGCTCGTCGTGGGCCTGCTGATCTACACCGCGGTCATGTATGCCGCCCTGCTCACCGTCGTCGGCGGACTCCTGCGGTTCACGCTCGCGCGTGCCGAGGAGCGCGCCGGCGAGCCGACCGGGTCCTCCCGTCGGCCCTCCCGGATCGCACGGGCCGCGCGCTGGCTGCTGGGCAGCTGGTGGCGCCTCGCCCTGCTGCTGCTCGTGATCTGGTCACCCGTCCTGCTGGGCGAGGTGTCCGGCGGGGGCGGCGTATGGGCGGACAGCGACCTCCAGGCCGGCTCCCTGCGCGGCGAGGGCATGTCCGGCCACCTCAGTCCGCTCGTGATCGTCGCCTTCGAATGCGTGCTCGCCATCGGCCGTCTCCTCACCGGGGGCATCGGGGCGGGCCTCGGCGTTCTGGTCCTGGTACAGCTGGCCGTCGTGCTCGCGGCCCTCGGCCGGGCGGCGGCGCTGCTCGGGCGCTGGGTGCGCAGCGACGGGCTCTGCGCCCTCGCGCTCGCGGTGCTCGTGATCGGCGGCGTCCCGATCGCGCTCTGGTCCCTGTCGCTCTCTCCTGCGGCGCACGGCGCGGCCTCCCTGTGCTGGTTCCTCGCGCTCGGCCTCGACCACGTCCACTCGCGCGAACAGATCCGAGGCGGTCGCGTGCTCGAGTGGGCTCTCGCCGCCCTGCTCCTGCTCAGCTGCTCCGCGCTCGCCGTGCCCCTGGTGATCGTGATGCTGGTGATGGCGGTGATCGTGCGCCGCGGCCGCGAGGCCTGGCGCGCGGCGCTGGTCGCGCTCGTCGTGCCGCTGCTCGTGGTCCTGGTGGGCACGCGCCTGGGGGCCTCCCAGGGGATGCTGGGCACGGAGGACCCGGTCGCCCAGCACGGGCTGCAGGCGCAGAGCATCGCCCTCGCGCTGAGCGAGGACCCCGACGCGCTGTCCGCGGAGGACACCGAAGCCCTCGGGAAGATCTTCGACGTCGACGCCCTGCCCGACCGCTACGCGCCCGGCGCTCCCGCGAGGCTCCTCGAGGCGGAGAACGACACGGTCAGCGCGGCGCAGGCGGAGCAGCTCCCGAGCATCTGGTGGCACCTCGCGCAGAACCGTCCCGGACTCGCCGCCGACGGGATCCTGCTGGAGATCGCCGACACGTTCGACCCCTTCGCCCACGGCAGGCAGAACCTGCCGGGCTCCGCGGACGACGGCGCGCCCGGCGCGGTCGGCTCGGTCCTCGACGGGACCCCGGGCCTGCGACTGCTCGTCGAGTCGCCCCTGCGCGTCGTGGCCGTGCTGCTGCTGGGCGTGATCGCGGTCGCCCTGCGCCGCCCCGGCGTCTGGTTCTGGGCGGTGCCGATCGGCGTGCTGACCGTGGCGCTCGCCCTCATGCCGGCCGACGCCTCCGGCGGCGCCGCGCTCGTGATCGGCTGCTTCCTCCCCTTCGCGCTGCTCGCGCTGTCGGCGAGCAGGGAGCTCGTCGAGATCGGCTCGCCCGACGGCGCGGTGCGCAGGATCCGCAGGGTCACCCGGCGGCGCAGCGCGCCGGGCCGGGGCGCCGACGGCAGGGCGACTGGCCGGGGCGCCGACGGCAGGGCGACTGGCCGGGGCGCCGACGGCAGGGCGGCTGGCCGAGTCGATGGCGCGGCCGGTGGCGGGGCGACGGGTCAGGGCGACGGCTGGGCTGATGGCTGGGGCGACGGCTGGGACGACGGCAGAGCCGATGCCGAGGGCGGTGCGGCCGACGCCAGGAACGGCAGAGGCGCCGACTCCAGGGCAGGCGGCTCGGCCGACGCCAGGGCCGACGGTCGGGCGGACAGCGGGGCCGACGACCTCAGCTGGATCGGCGTGACCAGCTCACCGCGCGATGGCGGGCCCCAGGGTCGGCACCAGCGCTCCGCCGAGGCCGAGAAGGAGGGCCGCTACGGACCGGTGCGCAGCCTGCCGCAGCGTCCGCTCGCGCCGCCCAAGGGCCTCCACAGGAAGCCCCCGCGGCGGTGAGCCCGCGGCGCTCCCGTCGAGTCGCTGATCCTGGGCGCTGACATCCGCGCCGATCTGCTGGACCCGGCACCGCTGCGCGGGTCGCGTGGAGGCTCAGCCTCGCCGCGAACGACGCTGCCACCAGCGGCGACGCGACGTGGGGTCGTGGTCCGAGGAGTTCGCGGAGTTCGCGGAGTTCGGGGAGTTCGCGGAGTCCGGGGAGTCCGGGGGGCCCGCTGAAGTCGGCGAGCTGCCGCCGCTCGACTGCTCTGCGTCGCTCGGCTCGTCCTCCGATGTGACCTTCGGGTCGTCGCCTCCCGGGCGCGCGGCCGTGTCGGCGGCACCGTCGTCCTCCTCGATCCAGACGTCGGTCCAACCGATGTCGGACTCGTCGTGCGGACGGAAGGGACGGCGCTCGCCGATCTCCTCGGTGACGTCCTCGAGGTGGATCTCCCGGGGCGGACGCACCTCCTCACCGCGATGCGGCACCGGGCACGTCCAGAAGTACGGGCAGCCGGGACACCCGGCGAGCTCCGCGTCCGGCGCGACCTCCCGCTGGACCTGCACCTGGTCCTGCGCCTGCAGGATCCGCTGGCGGGTGTCGTACGGGTTGATGTCCACCGGTGAAGGCTACGCGTGCCGGCTCCGCAAGCAGCGGTGACGGCGGCGCCGCGCGGCGATGGTCACGCGCTGGACCCGGAACGGGAGGACGGGGGGGGATGGCATGTCTGCCGACGTCGACTCCGGGGGGGGCATCGCAGGACCAGGGCACGTGACCGGGAGGTGAGGGGTACGGCCCGGCGTCGGCCCGAACGGTGTTGCGGATCGGGCGTCGGTCCGAACAGTGCTGCGCAACGGTCGTTATGGGCGCTCAGAACGACCGCTTCGCAGCACTCAACGGGCGTCGGGGCCGGGGCCGGGGCCGGCCGGTGCAGTGCTGAGTACCCGGTGTCGATCCGAACAGTGCTGCGCAACGGTCGTTATGGGAGCTCAGAACGACCGTTGCGTAGCACTCAAGGGGTCGGTCCGGCTTCCCCGGCGGCCGACACGGCCGGCACCTCGCCTCGGTGTGGGGGGGGGTGAGCCAGGGCGGCGGTGGACACTCCGGCAGGATTCGAACCTGCGACACGCTCCTTATGGGGGAGCTGCTCTACCGGGCTGAGCTACGGAGCGGGACGGCCTGCACGCCGGGCTCCCTGTGCAGGCCGCAGGGAACTCGGCGAGGCGACCGAAGCACAGGACTGGCGTCGGCGACCGTGCGCGCCGTCCTTCGGGGACGACGCGAATCCATGGTGCGCAGGGAGCCCCGCGCCATGCCACCCGTGGGACACACGGCGACGCACAGTGCAGCCGCCCTCTCGACCGGACGGCCCGCCCGCTCAGCCCTGCGCTGCGGCGCGCGCCGCGGCCGGGAGGGCCTGGGCGATGCGGTCGACGATCTGCTCGTCGTGCGCGGTGGAGACGAACCAGGCCTCGAAGGCCGACGGCGGCAGGTAGACGCCGCCCTCCAGCAGTGCGTGGAAGAAGCGGCCGAACGCTGCCGTGTCCTGGTCCTTCGCGTCCTCGTAGGTGGTCACGGGCTGGTCGCGGAAGAACACAGAGAACAGGGTGCCGGCGGTCTGGATGACGTGGGGGACGCCCGCGGTGGTGAGGGCGTCGGCCACGAGCGACTGGAGCGTGGAGGAGGTGCGTGCGAGCTGCGCGTAGGCAGCGTCGTCGAGCCCGGCGAAGGTCGCGAGGCCCGCGGCCGTGGCGAGCGGGTTCCCCGAGAGCGTGCCCGCCTGGTAGACGGGCCCCAGCGGCGCGAGCAGATCCATCAGGTCGGCGCGGCCCCCGAAGGCGCCCACCGGGAGTCCGCCGCCGATGACCTTGCCGAAGGTCATGAGGTCGGGAGCCCAGTCCGAGCCTCCGACAGGAGTCGCGCCTGCCCCGTCGGCCGCACGGGTCCCGCCGGCCGTCGGCCCGTCGATGCCGTAGTAGCCCTCGGCGCTCGCGCGGAAGCCGGTGAGCACCTCGTCGGTGATCAGCAGCGCGCCGGCGGCGTGGGCGGTCTGGGCGAGGAAGGCGTTGAAGCTCTCCGGCGGGGTGACCACGCCCATGTTCGCGGGCGCGGCCTCGGTGATGATCGCGGCGATCTCCCCACCGCGCTCGGCGAACAGGGAGGTCACGGCATCGCGGTCGCCGTAGGGCAGCACGATCGTGTCGCGCGCGGTGCCCTCGGTGACGCCCGCGGAGCCGGGCATCGCGAAGGTGGCGACGCCGCTGCCGGCCTCGGCGAGGAGGGCGTCGACGTGCCCGTGGTAGCAGCCGGCGAACTTCACGACGACGTCGCGGCCGGTGGCGGCGCGGGCCACGCGCAGCGCGCTCATGGTGGCCTCGGTGCCGGAGTTGACCAGGCGCACCTTCTGCAGCGGGCGCACGCGGCGCACGAGCTCCTCGACGAGGCTGACCTCGCCGGTCTGCGGGGCGCCGAAGGAGAGTCCGCGGCCGGCGGCCTCGCGCACGGCGTCGACGACGCGCGGGTTCGCGTGGCCCAGGATCATCGGCCCCCAGGAGCCGACGAGGTCGACGTACTCGTGGCCGTCGGCGTCGGTGAGCAGCGCGCCGGAGGCCGAGGCGATGAACGGCGGGGTGCCGCCCACGGAGCCGAAGGCCCGCACGGGCGAGTTCACGCCGGCGGGGATCACCTGCTTGGCGCGGTCGAACAGGGACTCGGAGGTCGTCTCGTCCAGGGTCATGGGTGCTGTCTCCTTCGGGGAGTGCGGAAGGTCGGGAGTGCGGACGGCGCCGGGACATCGGGCGGCGCCGGGACATCGGGCGGCGCCGGGACGTCGAGCGGTGCCCGAGCCGGTGCCCGAGCCGGCGGCGGAGCGGGGTCTCAGACGAACGGGCGCAGGTGGGCGGGCAGTCCGTCCTGGATCCAGCCGGCGACCTCGGAGGCCCAGTAGGTGAGGATCATCGAGGCGCCGGCGCGCTTGAAGCCGAGCAGCGATTCCATGATGGTGCGGTCGCGGTCGATCCAGCCGTTCGCGCTCGCGGCCTCGATCATCGCGTACTCCCCGCTGATCTGGTAGCTGCCCACGGGCACGGGGGAGGAGTCGGCGATGTCGCGGAGCACGTCGAGGTAGGGCATGCCGGGCTTGACCATCACCAGGTCCGCGCCCTCGTCGACGTCGAGCTCGACCTCGAGGCGGGCCTCCCTGCCGTTGCCGGGATCCTGCTGGTAGGTGCGGCGATCGCCCTCGAGCGAGGAGTCGACGGCCTCGCGGAACGGGCCGTAGAACGCCGAGGAGTACTTCGCGCTGTAGGCGAAGATCGAGACGTCGCCGAAGCCGGCCTCGTCCAGGGCGTCGCGGATCGCGGCGATCTGGCCGTCCATCATCCCCGAGGGGCCGATCATGTGGACGCCCGCGCGGGCCTGCGCGAGGGCGATCTCGCGGTAGCGCACCAGGGTGGCGTCGTTGTCGACGCGGCCGCGGGAGTCCAGGACGCCGCAGTGGCCGTGGTCGGTGAACTCGTCCAGGCAGAGGTCGGCCATGATCACGAGGTCCTCGCCGATCTCCTCGGCGAGGCGGGCGATCGCCCGGTTCACGAAGGAGTCGGGGTCGCTCGCGGCGGAGCCCACCGCGTCCTTCGTCGTGGGGACGCCGAACAGGATGATCCCGCCGACGCCCCGGTCGGCGGCCTCGCGGGCCGCTTCGAGCAGGGAGTCCTCGGTGTGCTGGACGACGCCGGGCATCGAGGTGATCGGCACGGGCGCGTCGATCCCCTCGCGCACGAACATCGGCAGGACCAGGTCCGACGGCCGCAGCGTGGTCTCGCGCACCAGGGAGCGCATGGCCTCGGTGGTGCGCAGGCGGCGGGGCCGACGGGCGGGCGAGAGGTGGGCGGGAAGCTGCGCGCGGTAGTCGGCGACGCGCTGATCGGGATCGATGGAGGTCATCGGGGTGTCACTCCTTCGGGGCGGCGGGGCGGGTCGGGCTGGTCCGGCCCGTGGAGCCGGTGAGGCTGTCGAGGCTGGTGGATGGGGGAGTGCTGGTCTCGGGCGCGAGCGCGAGGTGCACGGCGCGCGCGAGCGAGGGGGCGTCGGGGTGCTCGGCGCGCGCGTCGACCCGGAGTCCGGCGTCGACGGCGGCCTCCTGGGTGGGGCGACCGATGACGACGACGGCGGTGCGCGGGTGCACGCCGATCTGGGCGGCGCGGCGGGCGATCATCGAGCTGGTCAGCACGATCGCGTCGAAGCCTCCGCCGGGCAGGTCGCGCTCGACCTGCGCGGGCAGGGGCGCGTGCTGCGGGTGGTAGGCGTCGATCTGCTCGACCCGCATGCCGGCGCCCTCGAGGCCCTCGCGCACGGTCGGCGCGGCGGCCGACGAGGCGGGCAGCAGCACGCGCGGCGCGGGAGCGCTCGGGTCCGGGTCCGGGGCCGGGCCCGAGCCTGGGCCCGGGGCCGACGAGCCCCCGGCGTCCCGATGGCGGCGGACCGCCTCGACGAGCGCGGCTCCGGACCCCTCGGCGACCAGGTCGACCTCGATGCCGGCCTCGTGCAGGGCGCGGGCCGTCGCACCGCCGACGGCGACGACCTCGGTGCCCGCGGGGACCCGCAGACCCACGGCGACGAGCGAGCGCACGGTCGCGGGACTGGTGATGACCAGCAGGTCGTAGGCGCCGCCGGCGAGGCGGTCGAGGGCGGGGGCGAGGTCCGCGGCAGGGGCGGGCTCGATGCGGACGAAGGGCGCGCGCACCACGTCGTAGCCGGCGATCTCGAGGAGATCGGTCAGGTCGTCCCCGCGCCCCTCGGGGCGGGGGAGGAGGACGCGGTCCCTGCTCACGATGCGGCGTCGCCCCCTGTGGTGCCCGGCCCTGCCGTGCCCGGCCCTGCGGTGCTCTGCCCTGCAGCGCTCGGCCCTGCGATGCTCAGCACGCGGGCGGCGCCGGCGTCGAGGAGGTCGGCGGCGAGGTCCTGGCCCAGGCGCACCGCGTCGGCCTCGAGGGCCGCCGGGTCGGCGAGGTCGACGGGCGTGCTGCGGGTGCCCTCGAAGACCTGGGTGCCGTCCTCGGAGATCGCGAGGCCGCGCAGGGTGAGCACGGGGCACTCGGAGGCGTCGTCGGTGCCGTCCGAGCCCGCGCCCGAGACCGTGCCGAGGGCGCCGACGGGCGCCGAGCAGCCGGCCTCGAGGGTGCGCAGCAGGGAGCGCTCCGCGGCGACGGCCGCGCGGGTCGGGGCGTGGTCGGCCGCGCGCATGCCGGGCTCGAACCAGGCGCCCGCGGAGGTCTCGGCGCACTCGACGGCCAGCGCGCCCTGGGCGGGCGCGGGCAGCAGCACGCCGGGGCTCAGGAACTCGCTGATCACCTCTCTGCGGCCCAGGCGCAGCAGGCCGGCGGCGGCGAGCACCACGGCGTCGAGGTCCGCGTCCTCGCCGAGCGCGCGGGCGAGCCGCGTCTCGACGTTCCCGCGGATGCCCACGACCTCGAGGTCGGGGCGGGCGCGGCGCAGCTGGGCGGCGCGGCGCGGGGAGCCGGTGCCGACCTTCGCGCCCCGCGGGAG
Organism: Brachybacterium sp. NPDC056505; assembly: GCF_042794925.1. Lineage (NCBI taxonomy): Bacteria > Bacillati > Actinomycetota > Actinomycetes > Micrococcales > Dermabacteraceae > Brachybacterium > Brachybacterium sp. NPDC056505. The sequence goes on along the minus strand of NZ_JBHTSV010000002.1, from coordinate 244,664 downwards.
CGTCTCGAGGGTCAGGCCGTCCCTGGCGCAGAGGGCGTCGCGGGGGTCCTCGCGCTCGGGCACGCAGGCCATCACGATGCCGGGGACGGGCGCGGTGGGAAGGTCCTTGGCGGAGTGGACGACGGCGTCGACCTCCCCGCCCAGCAGGGCTTCCCGCACGGCGGTGACGAACACGCCGGTGCCGCCGATCTGCGCGAGCGGGCTGGTGCGGTCGACGTCCCCGTGCGTGCGCACCCGGACGAGCTCGACGCGGTCCTCGCCCGCGACGCGCCCGGCGATCTGGCCGGACTGGGCGAGCGCGAGATCGGATCCGCGGGTGCCGACGCGCAGCACGGGGGCCTCATCGGGCCGTGCGGGGGCTGTGTCGGGCTGCTCGGCGCTCACGCCGGCACCTCGGAGCCCTGGCGGGACTGCTCGGGGGCGTGCGGCGAGCCCCCGCGGCGCGTGTTGCCCGCGCTCCGCGAGTCGTCTGTGCTGCCGGAGCCGTGCTCGCCGCCCGGGTCGCCCGCGCCGCGCGCGTCGTGCTCGTCGCCCGGGTCGCCCTGCTGCTCGGCGTGGGCGGCCTGCTCCTCGGCGATGAGCGCGCGCATGTGCTCGTCGGCCCGCATGGCGAGGGCGATCTGCTCGACCGTGTCCAGGGGCGTGCCCTCGACGGGGACGGGTCGGGCGTGCGCGGATCCGTTCAGGCAGCACAGGGCGCCGCAGGTGTCCTCGACGACGCCGAAGTCGGTGACCGCGCGGGGGCTGTGCCCGGGCTCGACGTGCTCGCGCACGAGGTCCACGAGGCCCTCGACGAAGCGCTCGTCGGTCCCGGAGGTCGCCACGCGCGTGAACGCCAGGCCGAGCTCCTCGGCGGTCTCGGCGGCCTCGGTGTCCAGGTCCCAGACGACCTCGACGTGGTCGGTGACGAAGCCGATCGGGACCACGATCACCGCGTCGGCCTCGTCGTGCTCGCGGATCTCGTGCAGGCGGTCGTTGATGTCGGGCTCGAGCCACGGCACGTGCGGAGCGCCCGAGCGGGACTGGTAGACGAGCTCCCAGTCGGGCGCGGCGATCGTCGGGTCGCCGCCGGCCGATGCGCCGTCGGCCCCCCCGAGCTGCTCCATCACCCAGCGGCACGCGGCCAGGTGCTGGGCGACGTACCAGCCGCCGACGTCGCCCGCCGACGGGTCGGCCGCGTCCTTCTCGGCGGGTCCGGAGGCGCTGGACATGACGTGCGGGATCGAGTGCGTGGAGAACAGCACCCGGGTGCGGGAGGCGTCGTGGCCGGCGTCGCGCATCTGCGTGATCGCCGCGCGCACGCCGTCGCGCACGGGCTCGAGGAAGCCGGGGTGGTCGAAGTAGGCGCGGATCTTCTGGATCTCCATGTCGCCCACGAGATCGTTCGCGACCAGCGCCTTCGCGTAGTCCTCGCGGTACTGGCGGCACGAGGAGTAGGAGGAGTAGGCGCTGGTGGCGACCGCGAGCACCCGGCGGTGCCCGTCGGCGCTGATCCGCCCGACCACGTCGCTCGTGAACGGCGCCCAGTTGCGGTTCCCCCAGTAGACCGGGAGGTCGATGCCGGCCACGGCGAGCGCCCGCTCGAATCGGGCGATCAGGTCGCGGTTCTGGTCGTTGATGGGGGAGCGTCCGCCCAGCTTGCGGTAGTGCTCGCCGACGACCTCGAGCCGCTCGTCCGGGATCCCGCGTCCGCGGGTGACGTTGCGCAGGAACGGCACCACGTCCTCCTGCTGCTCCGGCCCGCCGAAGGAGGCGAACAGGATCGCGTCGTAGGGGACGTCCTGGGGGAGGCGTGCGGGGTTCTCGGTCATGGTGACCTCCGGGTCGCAGTCGATGCCCTGGCGGGGCGGCCGGGGCGGAAGGGAATCGGGTGGGTGCGGGACGGGATCAGACGAGGATGGCGGCGACGTCGTCGGCGGCGGCCAGGCGTCGGCCCACGTGGAAGGGCAGCTCGTCGCGCACGTGCAGGCGGGCGCCGGTGTAGCGCAGGGCGCGCATCATGTCGACGAGATCGTGGAGGTCGTCGGACTCGAAGGACAGCAGCCACTCCCAGTCGCCGAGCGCGAAGGCGGCGACGGTGTTCGCGTGGACCTGCGGGTAGGTGCGGCCCAGCGTGCCGTGCTCGATGAGCATGTCGCGGCGCTCCTCGTCGGGCAGCAGGTACCACTCGTAGGAGCGGGTGAAGGGGTAGACCGTGACCCATTGCTGCGGGGTGCGTGAGGGGGAGAGGAAGGCCGGGGCGTGGGAGCGGGAGAACTCGGCCTCGCGGTGCACGCCGACGGCGGACCACGAGCGCACCAGGCCCTCGGCGGCGCGCGTGCGCTCGAAGCGGCGCAGGGCGTCCTGCAGGGCCTCGGGGGTCTCGGCGTGGATCCACAGCATCAGGTCGGACTCGGCGCGGAACAGCGAGGCGTCGTAGATGCCGCGCACCACGGTGCCCTCGGCCTCGATCGCGGCCACGACCTTCTCGATCTCCGCTGCGACCTGCTCGCGCGGGGCGTCGGCCGCCTCGACGCGCGTGAACACGGTGTAGGAGGTGTACCGGACCGTCTCGCCGCCGGAGGGGGCCGACGGGGTCGAGGCGGCCGACGGGGTCTGGTGGGTGTCTTCGCTGCTCATGATGTCCTTCCATCGTGTCGGACGAGGGCGTCGAGCCCTGTCCCGGTGCGCCATGCGCCGGTCAGCTCCAGCGGCAGCCCAGCGCTGCCGAGGATGCGGTCGAGGTCTTCGAGGGCGGCGCGGTGGCCCGGGCGGGCCTGCCGCATGGTGCGCCGCCAGGTGACGGTGCGCGCGGCCCGCAGCTGCTCGCGGGTGAGCGCGGTGCCGAGGATCGCGGAGGCGTCGGCGAGGGCGAGGTCGGTGACCTGCTCGTCGGTGAGGGCGTCGTCCCCGGGCAGCACCTCGCCGGGGCGGCCGTAGGACAGGCGCAGCACGTGGGCGTGCGGTCCGAAGCGCTCGCGCGCGGCGCGCTCCACGTGCTCCCACTTCGCGCTCGCGTGGGTGAGGCCCTTCGCGCGGATCCCGCGGGTGCCGGGTGCGACCAGCGCTCCCGTGCCCGAGGGGAAGGAGTCGAGCTCCGGGGCCTCGAGCGCCAGCAGCACGAGGCGGACCGCGACGGCGGGGCTCGGCGGGATCGCGCGGGCGACCTCCGCGAGGGTGTGGTCGGTGCCGGCGTCGGTGTCAGCGCCGGCGAGATCGTCGGCCCCGTTCCCGAGCAGCAGGTCGCGGGCGGTGCCGGGGTCGGTCGCGATCACGAGGTGGTCGGCGGCGAGAGTGCCCGCGTGCGCGCCCTCGAGGCGGACCTGCCAGGCCGCGTCGGTGCCGTCCTGCTGGAGGTCGGTCGCATCGGCGCCGACCCGCCGGACGCCGACCGCGCGGGTGCCGCTGAGCATCGAGCCGCCGTGGGACAGCAGGTCGTCGGCCAGAGCCCGGGGCAGCAGCGCCATCGTCGGGTCGAGCGCCCGCACCGCGGTGCCCGCGGAGGCATGGGGCTGCGGACGCAGGCGGCGCACGGCCGCGGCGAGGGAGCCGGTCTCGCGCACGGTCTCCTCGAGGCGCGGCAGCACGCTCGCGAGCTCGAGGGTGTGCGGATCGGCCGAGTGCACGCCGCCGATGATCGGGGCGACCAGGCGCTCCGCGACGCGGGCGCCCATGCGGCGCCGGACGTACTCGGCGACGCTCACGCCCTCGGCGAAGCCGTAGGAGGCGGGGAGGAGACGCTCGGCCCAGGCGCGCAGCGCGCCCGTCGTGCCGAGGGCCGCGCGCACCTCACGGGACAGCGGACCGCCCGGGATGCCCAGCAGGCCGCCGGGCGGGGAGACCAGCGCGCCGGCCTCGGAGACCACGCGGGAGCCGAGCCCGGCGCGGGGGCTCACGACGCGCTCGTCGAGGCCGAGGTCCCGGAGCAGGGCGTCGACCGCGCCGGAGGCGGTGCCGTAGGCCTCGGCGCCGGCGTTGACCACGAGGTCGCCCAGGTCGACGCCGCGCACGGCCCCGCCCACGTCCTCACGACGCTCGACGAGGGTGACGCGGGCCCCGCCGCGCGCATGCCTGCGCGCGGCCAGGAGCCCGGCGAGACCTCCGCCGAGGACGAGGACACGGGTGCTCACAGCGCGTCGGCCTCCCGGGTGCTCGAGGTGCTCGGGGCCGGGTGCGTCGAGGACTGCCCAGGGGCGGCCGAGGACTGCTCGTGGAGGTAGGCGACGAGGTCGGTGAGGACGCCGGGATCGGTGTCGGGCGGGACTCCGTGGCCGAGGTTCACCACGTGGCCGGGCGCGGAGGCGCCGCGGGCGAGGACCGCGTCGGCCTCCGCATAGCGGGCGTCGGCCCCGGTGAACAGCACCGCGGGGTCGATGTTGCCCTGCACGGGCACGTCGCCGCCGAGGATCTCGATGGCCTGGTCGAGGGCGATGCGGTGGTCGACGCCCATCGTGGTCGCGCCGGCCGCGTGCATCTCGCGCAGCAGGTGGCTCGCGCCCACGCCGAAGTGGATCCGCGGCACGTCGAGGTCGGCGACGGCGCCGAGCACGGCCGCCGAATGCCGCTGGACGTGCGCCAGGTAGGTCTCGGCCGAGAGCGCGCCGACCCACGAGTCGAACAGCTGCACGGCCTGGGCGCCCGCGGTGACCTGGGCGCGCAGGAAGCGCCCCGAGAGCTCCGCGACCCAGCCCGCGAGGCGGTCCCAGGCGGCGGGATCCTCGCGCATGAGGGCGCGGGTGCGCAGGTGGTCGCGGCTCGGGCCGCCCTCGACCATGTAGGAGGCGACGGTGAAGGGGGCGCCGCAGAAGCCGATGAGCGGGGTCGCGCCGAGCTCGGCGGTCACCAGGCGCACGGCCTCGCGGATCGGCTCGAGCGACTCCTCGAGGGAGTCGTCGATCGGGGGCAGGGCGTCGATGTCGGCGACCGTGCGGATCGGGTGGTCGAAGACGGGGCCCCGGCCGGGCACGATCTCGACGGCGAGGCCGGCGATCTTCGCGGGCACCACGATGTCGGAGAAGAAGATGCCCGCGTCCACACGATGGCGGCGCACGGGCTGGAGGGTGATCTCGGCGGCGAGCTCGGGCATGAGGCAGGCCTCGAGCATGCCGGTGCCCTCGCGGGCCTCGCGGTACTCCGGGAGCGAGCGACCGGCCTGGCGCATGAACCACACCGATGCGGGCCTCGCGGGATCGACGGCTTCTCCGCGCAGCCGACGCACCAGGGTCGGGGTGTCCTGCGCGGTGGCCTGCGGAGCCTGCGCAGTGCCCGGACGGGCGGCGGGGGCGGGGCTCATCTGATCTGACATCCTGTCGTGAAAAGTGGCTCTGACGTGCACGATCGCCGTGCCCTGCCATTGTGCCCCCACCCCGTGGACGGTCCGCGGGAGGAAGGTCCCGGGGTGGTCAACACCTCACCGGCCCGGCCGCGGCCCGGGCCTACCATGGAGTGATGCTCGCCGCCGTCCGTGCCACTCATGAGCACCTCGATCTCGGGGTGCTGGACGTGCTCACCCGCGATGCGGCCGACCTCCCCGAGGTCATCGAGAATCTCAACGCCGACGGCGGTCCGCTCGACGGCTGGGTCGTCATGTCCACGTGCAACCGCCTCGAGGTCTACCTCGACACCCAGCGCTTCCACGACGGGCTCGACCTCGTCGTCGAGGCCGTGAGCGAGACCAGCGGCCTGGACGCCGAGCTGGTCTCCGTGTGCTTCGAGACGGCGATGGGCGCGCCCGTCGCCGAGCACCTCTACGAGGTCACCGCGGGGCTGCGCTCGGTCGTCCTCGGCGAGGCGGAGATCGCCGGCCAGGTGCGCGCGGCCTTCGACGCCGCCCGCGGCGCCGGCCACACCACCGCGCAGCTCAACGACCTCTTCCAGATCGGCTTCCGCTTCGCCAAGCGGGTCGCCTCCCGCACCCCGGTGGGCGCTGCCGGCCGCTCCGGCGTCGCGATCGCGCTCGACCACGCCGTCGGACTCATCGGACCGCTGCATGACAAGGACGTGCTGGTCATCGGCACCGGCGCCTACGCGCGCCTGGGCGTCGCCGACCTCACCCGCCGCGGCGCGGGCCGCGTGCGCGTGCACTCCGGCTCCGGGCGCGCCCTCGGATTCGCCGAGCGCCACGGCATCGAGGCCATCCGCGCCGACCAGCTCGGGACCGCGATCCGCGAGGCCGACCTCGTGCTCGCCTGCTCCGGCCGCGGCACGAGCCTGTTCCCCGACCACTTCCGGGACGTCGGCCCGACGCTCATCCTAGACCTCGCCCTGCACTCCGACCTGCACCCCCTGGTGCGCCACCTCAACGACGTGCAGGTGCTCGACCTCTCCGACCTCACCATCGAGATCGACGAGGAGGCCGCCCCCGTGCTCGAGGCGGCCCGGCAGATCATCGCCGACGGCGTCGCCCAGTTCACCGCCCGCCAGGAGTACCGGCGCGTGGACCCTGCGATGGCCGCGCTGCGCCGCTCGCTGGGCGAGGCGACCGACGCGGAGGTCGCGCGACTGCGCCGCGGCGGCAAGGGCGAGGAGGCCGACGACGTCGAGCGGTCGATCCGCCGCATCCTCGCCAAGGTCATGCACTCGCCCACGGCCCGCGCCCGCGAGCTCGCCGAGCAGGGCGACGCGGACAAGTTCGTGCAGGCCTTCCACACCATCTTCGGCGTCGACCTCGGAGAGGCCGACGCCCCCGCCGAGGGCGACCACCTCACGAGCCCCTGGGTCCGCCTGGACCGCACCGTCCCGCCGGAGGCCGTGCGCGAGGGCGCCCTGCTGACGGGCGAGACGCCGGGCGCACCGGACGACGCCGGGTCAGCTGGTTCCGCGTCGATGGGCCCCGCGTCGGCGGGCGCCGGGTCGACGGGCGCCGCGTCGTCGGCCGACGGGCCGGCAGCGGGGGAGGGCGCCGTGTCTCCCGCCCCGACTGCCGACACCATGAAGGCCCTCGCCAAGCTCGCGCGCATGGGCGTGCAGGAGAACGTGCGCCAGAACCCCTCGGCCTGCCCCCTGACGCCCGCGCAGCAGCAGGCGTTCCTCGAGCAGGTCGGCCACGGCCGCTCCTGACCCGTCGCATCCCCTGAACCGGAGGACCCGATGACCACGCCGAGTCCCACCACGGCCGAGCTCTACCCGCGCCTCGCGGCCATGCTGACCGGCCCCGACGCCCCGAACGCCTTCGACGCCGCCGTCATCGACGTGCGCGCCGATCTGGCGATCGCCTGCGCCCGCGAGGGCCGCGCCGAGGACGCCGCCCTGCAGGTCGAGGAGCTCGTGAAGGACTGCCGCCGCGAGCTCCCCGGGGACGATCCGCGCACCGCCCGCGCCGAGGAGGCGAAGGCGGAGGTGTGGCGCCTCATCGAGAGCGTCGGCGAGAAGGGCTGAGGCCTGTGATGGCGCGGGCGGCCGCTCAGCTCTCCCGATGCTCGTTCAGCAGCCTGCCGACGGTCGGGGCCTTGGCGCGGGTGTACTCGGTCCACCCGATGGATGATCGGGCTGCCTCGACCTTCGTGCGCAGATAGTCGGCTCGAGCATCGGCGTCCTGGCGCAGGAGATCCCGGAAGTCGAGGCGCTCCGTCCAGATCCGTCCGCCGTGCTCCACGAGATGGAGGACGCAGTCGCGCGCGCGGCGCGTGGGACGGCTCAGCCAGCAGTGCCCCTCGCGCTCTCCTTCGAGGTCCCAGCCCGCACCTTCCAGTCGATGCGCCCCAGCGGCGATGGCGCTCTGCGGGACGCCGACGATCACATCGACGACATCCTTCGCGGGAAGACCAGGGACGGCAGTCGAACCGATGTGCTCGATCCGCACTCCGGACAGCACAGCGAGGACGTCGTCTCGGATCCGCGCGAAGCGCAGTGCCCAGTCCTCCGGTCTCGGATCGACGAGCAGGACAGCCTGCTCCGACGGGGTATCCGGCAGCTCCGCTGAGGTCATTTCCGGGTCACGCCGCCTTCACGGTCCTCCCTGCGCGAGGCGTGCTCGACATGTCCTGCGTCCTCGGCGATGAGCTGGAGCACCTCGCGGGTGGTCTCGGCCTGCACGGTGGGTCGCCAGTCGCACTCGTGCTCGTCCCACGACCTGCCGTGGCGCACCCAGCCGGTCGAGAACCCCGCGTTGCGGCCGCCGGCGATGTCGGCGTCGGGATGATCGCCGACCATCCACACCGCTCCGGGGTCCGCGGCCGGCCCGAGGCGCTCGAGCGCCGCGTGGAAGATGCCGGCCGAGGGCTTCTTGACCCCGACCGATTCGGAGATCACGACGTGGTCGACCAGGTCGCCGATCCCGGTGAGCTCGAGCTTGCGGGACTGCTGCTCGGTGCGTCCGTTGGTCACCACCACGATCGGGATGCCGGCCCCGCGCAGGCTCTGCAGCTCCTCGACCACACCGGAGTAGGGCTCGATGTAGGGGAGCTGGCCGCGCACCAGCTGCACGACGAGCTCCTCCGGGTCGGTGCTCAGGCCCAGTCTTTCCCTCAGTCCGTCGGCGAGGACGCGGCGGGGAGCGTATCCGTGCGCATCGGCCGCGAGCAGCCAGTCCAGGTCCTCGCGACCCCCGCCCAGATCCTCGACGAAGCCCTTCGCCCAGCGCGCGAAGCCGCCGTCGCGGTCGATGAGGGTGTTGTCGAGGTCGATCAGCAGCAGCATCCGCCGAGACTACCGAGCACCCCCGGATACTTCACGTAGCAGGAGATCGGGTGACCCTCGTATATGCACGTGACCCCATCTCCTGCTACGCGAAGTGCACGCCCTCGTCGGAGACCGTGCGCTGCGTGCCCTGTGTTCGCCACGCCCCGCGTGGCCCGCGCTCCGTGACCCGCGCGCTGTCGGGAACGCCCCGTAGAGTCGTGCCGAGCATGCGTCACCAGTGCGGATGCCACCAGCGCGGGCGGCGGGACGCCGTCGGGGAGAGAGGACGTCGGATGGAGCCCGAGCACCGCGGGATGAGCGCCCTGGACCTCACTCGCCACGTCGCCGTGATGGCCGTCGTGAACCGGACCCCCGACTCCTTCTACGACAAGGGCCGCACCTTCGTCCTCGACCAGGCGGTCGAGAGCGCCGTGCGCGCCGTCGAGCGCGGCGCCGACTGGGTGGACATCGGCGGCGTGCCCTTCGGACGGGGCCCCGCGGTCTCCGTCGAGGAGGAGATCGAGCGCGTGGTCCCCGTGATCGAGCGGCTCACCGCCGCCCATCCCCAGGTGATCGTCTCGGTCGACACGAACCGCGCCGCCGTCGCCCGAGCGGCCCTCGAGGCGGGCGCCGCGGTCATCAACGACACCAGCGGCCTCACCGACCCGGAGATGGCGCGCGTCGTCGCCGACGGCGGTGCGCACGTGATCCTCTGCCACAGCGCCGGCAGGCCCCGCGAGGAGAAGCCCGCCGCGCATTACGAGGACGTGGTCGACGAGGTCCGCGAGGCGCTGCTGGACCAGGTCGCGCGCGCGGAGGCGGCCGGCATCCCGCGCGAGCGGATCATCGTGGACCCCGGGCACGACCTCGACAAGAACACGCTCCACTCCCTGGAGATCACGCGCCGGCTCGAGGAACTCACGCAGATCGGGCTGCCCCTGCTGGTCGCGGTCTCGAACAAGGACTTCATCGGCGAGTCGATCGACCGGCCGCAGGGGGAGCGCCTGGCGGGCTCGCTCGCCGCGATGACCGTGTGCATCCTGAAGGGCGCGCGCATCGTGCGCATGCATGACGTCGCCGAGACCGTGGACGCCGTGCGCATGACCGAGGCGATCCTGGGCCTGCGCGAGCCCGTGCGCCTCGATCACAACATGCATCCGACGCACAACGTCTGAGCCGGTCGGCGCCGCGTCACCGGATCTTCGTCAGCGCCCCGCCCTTGTGCATCGCGACGTGATCGGTCTTGTCGCTGCGGATCTCGTACTGGGGATCCTCGGGGCTGCAGTGCCGCGTGCGTCCCTTGAACTCGACGTCCTTCTCGTGGACGTCGGTGATCACTCCGGAGACCTTGCCGGCCTCCGAGTTCCACTGCACGTGGTCGCCCTTCGCGAACTGCGTCATCGTGCGCCTCCCATCGGCCGAGGAGTCCGACGAGGGACCGTCCCGAGTCCGACCGGGGGCCGATCGTCGGCCCCGATCCTCGTCCCCTCGGCGGATCCATCGTGCCACGCAGCGCCTGTACTCTCGGCGGCATGACGCTCGCGGGCCTGCTGACCTTCTTCGGCCTCGCCGTAGTCACCATGGACGTGCTGGGCGGCGTCATCGCCGCCACGTTCCTCGCGCGCGGGATGCGCCCCCTGCACCTGCTGTACTTCCTGGGCGGATACGCGGTCGCGGTGCTCGCGGTGACGCTCGTGCTGAAGCCGATCCTCGTGTTCGTCGGCCGCTGGCTCGCGCCGGTCCTCGACTCCGGCACGCGGGTCTCGGTCATCCAGCTGGTCGTCGGGTGCGCGCTGCTCGGCTTCGCCGCCTACCAGTGCCGCAGCGCCCTGCGCCCGCGCCCGCCGAAGGACCACCACACGATCGACCAGGTGGGCTCGCTCGCCGTCGGCGGCCTGCTGCTCTCGCTGACCACGTTCGCTGACCCGACCTTCACGATCGCGGTGGGCCTGGCGATGCAGACCCACAGCCTCCTCGAGGAGATCGTGCTGCTGGTGGCCTGGAACGTGATCTACCAGCTGCCGCTGGTCACCGTCACCGTGCTCTCCCAGTTCGGCCTGCACACCCGGGTGCTGCGCGCCCTCGAGAACTTCTTCGGCCCGCGCCGACGGATCCTGCTGCCGATCTTCTCGGGGCTGCTGTCCCTGGGCGGCCTCGTGGTCATCGTCGACGGGATCGTGGCGCTGACCAGCACCCACCACTCCTGGCTGCAGTCGCTTCTCCTGCTGCGCTCGGAGCATGCGGGCTGATCAGCCCCGGTGCCCCGGGCTCAGTCGCCCAGGATCTCCCCGTTCTCGTCGAGGCGGACCTCGCGGCCCTGGCGCGCCGAGGCGTAGCAGGCGTCGACGATGCGGGCGCGGCTGAGGCCCACGCTGCCGTCGTGCTGCGACCAGGATGCTTCGTCGCGCACGTGCTCGAGGAAGCGCTCGACCACGGCGCCGTGCCCGCGGCCCTCCGGCGCGGTGATCGGGGTGTCGATCGCGTCCTCGCCGTCGCCGGTGAAGAGCGTGAGCTCGCCCGAGGGCGCGTAGCCCTCGACCTTCAGGTCGGCCCCGCCGTCGGTGCCGTAGAGGGTGATGCCGAACTCGTCGGGAGTGGCGCGGTGCGTCGCCCAGCTGGTCTCGAGCATGATCGAGCCGCCGCCCTCGAGGCGCAGCAGCGCGCTCGCGAGGTCCTCGACCTCGTAGGCGGAGTCGGCGCCGGACTTCGCCCCGCCGACGGCGCCGCCGAGTCCCCGCGGGCCCAGCTCGGCGTGGGTGACGGCGGAGACGGCGGTGACGCGCGGCTCGCCCATGATGTGGAGGGTCCAGTCGAGCACGTGCACGCCGAGGTCCACGAGAGGGCCGCCGCCGGACATCTCCGCATTGGTGAACCAGCTGCCCAGCGCGGGGATCCCGGCGCGGCGCAGCCACATGGCGCGCGCGTGGTATGGACGGCCGACGGTGCCGTCCTCCACGGCCGCCGCGATCGCCTCGATGTCCCCGCGCCGACGATGGTTGAAAACGACCTCGAGCACCCGGCCGGCCTCGCGGGCGGCGTCGACCATGGCCTGGCCCTCCTCGCCGGTGCGGGCGATGGGCTTCTCGCTGAGCACATGGGCGCCCGCGCGCAGCGCCCCGATCGCGATCGGCGCGTGCAGGAAGGTGGGGACGGCGACGCTGACCACGTCGAGATCGCCGCGAGCGACCATCGACTCCCAGTCGCGGTAGGTCGCCTCGATCCCGTAGCGCTCGGAGAGCTCGGCGCGGACGTCGTCCTCCATGCCGGCGATCGCGACCAGCTCGACGCCGGGCGCGGCGTCGTAGGCGGCCATGTGCTGCTGGCCCGCCCAGCCGATGCCGACGACGCCGGCGCGGATCGGGGTGTTCTCAGAGGTCATGGGGGAGCGGCCCTTCCGTCGGCGCTGACAGGCGACCCGGAATCCTCGGTCCGGTGACGGGTCGCCCCGGCGCGAGGAGTTGATTTCGGGTCTATAGATAACTGTGGCGAGCGTATCACCGCGTCGTCCGGGTCGAGCGGGGGCACCCGCTTCGCGCATTCTGGGCGGCCCGCCTCACCGGCGACGGTTCCCAGGGGCGGCGCCCCGTGGCATGCTCGTGGGCGTCCGATCGCGCACGGAGTGCTCGCGACGGCCCGGTCTGCCCTCATTCCGAGAGCGTCCCGGCCCGTTCTCGACCCGCGACGGCACCGTACCGCCCCCGGGAGGTGGACGCGCATGACACGACGCAACGAGCCCAGCGACCGGGCAGATCTCGATCGCCGCGTCGGCGAGCCCTGCACAGTGCGGGACGGCTTCGACGACCTGCCCGTGCCCACCGTGATCCTGCACCGCCCGCAGCTCCGCGTCGTCGCCGCCAATGCCGCGTATCGGCGGCTCACGGGACGCGAGCACCTCGTGGGCACGACCATGCGCGAAGCATTCCCGGAACTCGAGGGCCAGCAGCTGTTCGAGATCGTGGAGCAGGTCTGCCGCACGGGCGAGGAGACCACAGCTTACGAATGGCGCATGGCTCCCGCCGCCGGCGACGGCAGCACGTGGGAGACCTACCGGGACTTCGTGCTGACACCGCAGAAGGATGCGGAGGGTCAGGTCACTGGGGTCATCCTCCAGCAGATCGACGTCACCGACAGGGTGCTGGAGCGCCGCCGCGCGGAGTCCGTGACGGCCGCGGCGGAACGCCGGTACGACGAGGCGCACGAGACCGTCGTCGAGCTGCAGAAGGCCCTCTTGCCTCCGTCGCTCCCCGTTCTGCCGGCAGTGCGCACGGCCGCCCGCTACCTGGTCGCGGACCGCGACCAGGCCGCCGGCGGTGACTGGTTCGACGCCATCCCGCTGGAGGGCGGCCGTCTGGCCCTGGTCGTCGGGGACATGGTCGGCCACGGTGTGGCGGCGACGGCGGCGATGGGGAGGCTCCGGGCGGTCCTCGCGGAGGCGCTCACACGAACCTCGGACCTCCGGGAGGTCCTGCGGAGCGTGGACGAGATCGCCCGCCGCAGCTCAGAGATCCGCGCGAGCACCGTCTGCGCAGCGGTGCTGGACGTGCGCGTAGGCCGCATCGACTACATCACCTGCGGGCATCCAGCACCGCTGCTGGTGGGCGCAGACGGTGCGAGTCGACAGCTCGCGCCCAGCGGTGGGACCCCGCTGGGAACCGGTGGTCCCGTGCGCCCGGCCTCGGCGCAGATCGGGCCGGGAGAGACGGTGCTGCTGTTCAGCGAGGGGCTGATCGAGCGCGCCGGACACAGCCTCGACGAGGGCCTGACCGCGTTGGAAGACGTGATCCGCGACGCCGTCCGCGACACCACCCAGCCCGAGGGCTCTGCGTCGTCACCCGCCGAGCGGATCTGCCAACTCGCCGTCGAGCTGCTCTCGCGCACCGGGTACGACGACGACATCACGACGCTCGCAGCGCACGTGCTGGTCTTCCCGCAGCGGCCGGTGCGGGTGGTGGTCCCCGCGACCGTCGAGGGACTGCTCGAGGCGCGGGAGCGGCTGTACCGGTGGGTGAGGCCGCTCGACCTCTCGCCGGAGGAGCTCCGTGGACTCGACCTCGCCACCACCGAGACGATCACCAACGCGATCGAGCACGCCTACGTGGACCAGGACCCCGGGGCTGTGCGAATCGACGCGGCGGTCGGCGAGGACGGGGTGCTCGAGTTCTCCGTCTCCGACGAAGGGAGCTGGCACGAGGACACTCGGCTCTCCGCCACCAGCGGGCGCGGACTGTGGATCGCGGAGTCCGTCACCGATGGCCTGGAGATCGCGCACCGGGGCCGTCCCGGCGACCCGGGAACCCGTGTGGTGATGCGCCGAGTGCTGGGGCATCCGCCCCATCTCGCCTCGCCCCAGGAGTATTCACCGTCCCTCCCGGGTGATGATCACGACGGGCTCGAGATCACCGAGGACGAGCGCGACCCGTCCCGTCTCGTGCTCAGCGGCAGCGCCGACATCTCCTCCACCGAGCACCTCACCGAGCAGCTCGACCGCAGCGGCCGCGGCGGCTTCCGCGATCTCACGCTCGACCTCACCGGCCTGCAGCTGCTCGCGAGCTCGGCCGTGCGCGCACTTCTCGACCAGCGCTCGCACCACATCGCGCACGGCCGCGAGCTGTGCCTCGTCACCGCCCCGGGAACGCCCGCGCAGTCCGTGCTCGACGTCGTCGGACTGCCCTGGAGCGAGCCCCGCATCGACGATGGCCCGCCCCGCAACCCTGGGCCGACGGCACCAGGTTCCTGAGAGGAGAATCCTCCTATGCCTCCCGACAGCATCGAGCAGCTCGCCCGAGATTTCCGCGACCTCAGCGATTTCCTCCACGCCGGCGGCGCGGCATCGACCGCGCGTCAGCGCCTGGTCGACCTCGCCACGTCCTCCATCGACGGCTGCGACTGGGCGGGCATCACCGTGCGCCCCGAGGACCGTCCCGCCTACAGCCTGACCCGCCTCGACGACGTCGTCCGGGAGGTCGACGAGTGTCAGTACGAGTTCGGCGAGGGACCCTGCCTGGACGCCGCGCGCACGCACGAGCCCGTCCTGAGCCGGGACCTCGCGCACGAGACCAGGTGGCCGCGCTTCACGGAGCACGTCCTCCAGCACAGCCCCGTGCGCGGCGCGCTCTCCTTCCACCTGCTCGACGATCCCTCGCCCACAGCGCTCAACCTCTATTCCGCCTCGAGTGACGGGCTGGACGACGAGGCCGTCGCGACCGCGAGCCTCTTCGCCATCCACGCGTCGGTGATGATCGCCCATGCCGACAGCGCCGACCGTGCCGCGACGCTGGGGGCGGCGCTCACCACCAGCCGGCAGATCGGCGCCGCGGTGGGGATCCTCATGGCGCTGCACCGGATCTCCGAGAGCGAGGCCTACGACCTCCTGCGCCTCGCGAGCAACCACCTGAACCGCAAACTGCGCGACATCGCCCGGGACGTCACCGAGAGCGGCGCCCTCCCCACGAAGGACGATGCCTGAGAGCGGCGAAGGAGGCGCACGGGGCGCGTCTTTCAGCGATCGCGCGTGAGCGTGTCCTTCGCCGTGGCGAACAGCTCCGCTGCGACGCTGCGGGCTGATTCCACGATCACCCGGCGCTCGGCCGGATCGCCCTTGAGCAGGGTCTGCGCCATCGAGCGGGCCTGGTCGAGGGTGACGTGCGGCGGCAGCGGCGGCACGTTCGGATCGGTGAGCACGTCGAGCACCACGGGCCCGTCGGCCGCGAGGGCCCGGTCCCAGGCCGGTCCGACATCCGCCGGGTCCTCGACCCTGATCCCGGTGAGGCCCAGCAGCCGCGCATACCCTGCGTAGTCCATGTCCTCGACCAGCTGGCTGGTGTCGTAGCGGGGGTCGCCGGCCTCGCGCATCTCCCACGACACCTGCGTGAGATCGTCGTTGTGCAGCACCATCACGATGAAGCGCGGATCCTCCCACTCGTGCCAGTGGCGCTTGACTGTGAGGAGCTCGTTCATACCCAGCATCTGGAAGGCGCCGTCGCCGATCGTGCACACGACGGGCCGGTCGGGGTGGGCGAACTTCGCGGCGAGCGCGTAGGGCATCGCGGCGATCATCGAGGCCAGGCTCCCCGAGAGGCTGCCCTGCATGTCGCGGCCCAGCCGGATGTGCTGGCCGTACCAGTCGGCCGTGCTGCCGGCGTCGGCGGTGACGATCGCCCTCCGGGGCAGGCGCTCGTTCAGTTCCTGGAACACGAGGCGCGGGTTGATGGGGTCTGCCTTCGTCGCGGCCAGGCGGGCGGTGACCTGGTCCCATTCGCGCATGCCGTCGACGATGCCCTCCTGCCAGGACCGGTCCGACTGGCGCTCGAGGAGCTCCAGCAGGGCGGCGAGGCTGCTGCGGGCGTCCCCGAGCAGGTTCACCTCCATCGGATAGCGCAGGCTGAGGTTCTGGGCCTTGAGGTCGATCTGGACGCCGCGCGCCTGCCCGGTGGCCGGGAGGAACTCGGTGTACGGGAAGCTGCAGCCCACCATCAGCAGCGTGTCGCAGTTCTTGAGCATGTCGTAGCTGGGGCGCGATCCCAGCAGACCCGCCTGCTGCGTGTGATGGCGCACGTCCCCGGGGACGACGTCCTTGCCCAGCAGCGACGTGACGATGCCGGCACCCAGTCGGTCCGCGACGGCGAGCGCCTCGTCGGTCGCGCCTGCGGCGCCCGCGCCCACGAGCATCGCGACCTTCGATCCGGCGCCGAGCACCTCGGCCGCGCGACGGAGCTCGTCGGCCGGGGGCAGCAGACGCGTGGAGGGACGCCCGATGCCGGTGCGTGAGACGAAGTGGGCGTCGGCGGGCTCCTCCATGGGCTCGTCCTGGACGTCGGCGGGGAGGATGACCACGGTCGGGCAGCGATCGGCCGTCGCGATGCGCAGGGCGCGGTCCAGCACGGTCTGCGCCTGCATCGGCGTGGTGACGGTCTCGACGTACCCCGCGACGTCCTGGAACAGCCGCTCGAGGTCCAGCTGCTGCTGGAAGTCGGTGCCGATCGAGACCCGCGCCTGCTGGCCGACGATCGCGAGCACCGGCTGGTTGTCCATGCGCGCGTCGTAGAGGCCGTTCAGCAGATGGACCGCACCGGGTCCTGACGTTGCGATGCACACCCCCGCCTCGCCGGTGAACTTCGCGTGGGCGGTCGCCAGGAACGCGGCGATCTCCTCGTGGGTGGGCCGGATGTACCGGAAGTCCTTTCCGGAGCGTTCGGCGCGCTCGAGGGCTCCGTCGAACCCTCCGATGCCGTCGCCCGGGTACCCGTAGAACCGGTGGAGATCCCAGGCGATGAGTCGGTCGATGACGAAGTCGCTGACGGTGGTCTCGGCCATGATGCTCTCCTTCTCCGGTCGCGGGGTGGCGCGACCCTGGTGTGCAGAAGGCCTGGTGTCGGCCTCAGCTGTCCTGTGGGGCGCCCTCCGGGCGCTCCTCGGATCGGTCGTCGACACGGTCCGTGTCGCGCCTATGCCTGCGATGGCGCTGGTGTGCAGGGCGGGCGCCCCGGAAGCGATGGGCGTCGGCGATCTCCCAGTCATGGGCCCAGGCGGCGTCGCGGGCGCCGTCGAGCAGCTCGCCCTCCTCGAGCCAGGGGTAGAGCTCCTCGAAGGTCATCACGCGCGCCGGATCGATGCGCCGCAGCACATGGCGTGGGCCGAGGTCATCGAACGACTCGAGACCCATCGCCGCCAGCAGCTGCATCGCCGAGAGCACGGTGGCCCGCTGGTAGCGCATCACCCGGGGCCCCTTGTCCTGGACGACCACGGCACGTGAGCGGCGGGGATCCTGGGTGGCGACTCCGCTGGGGCACGTGTTGGTGTTGCAACGCTGGGCCTGGATGCACCCGGTCGCCATCATCATGGGGCGTGCGGCGCTGCAGAAATCCGCGCCCAGTGCCACGCGGCGGATGATGTCGTTGCCGCCTGCGATCTTCCCCGAGCAGCCGATCGCCACCCGGTCCCTCAGGCCCGTGCCGACCAGGGCGTTCTGCACGGTCACCAGGCCGTCCGTGAGCGGGGTGCCGACATGATCCTCGAGCTCCAGCGGGGCGGCGCCGCTGCCGCCCTCCGCCCCGTCCACGGAGATCCAGTCCGGCGTGATGCCCGTCTCCAGCATGCCCTTGCACATCGAGAGCACCTCCGAGCGGTCGCCCACGCAGAGCTTCAGGCCGATGGGCTTGCCGTCGGTCAGCTCGCGCAGCCGCGCCACGAAGCGCATCATCTCCGCCGGGGTGGAGAACGCGCTGTGGGCGGCCGGGCTGACGCAGTCGCGGTCCTGGGGGACATCACGCGCACGCGCGATCTCCGGGGTGATCTTGGCAGCGGGGAGCACGCCGCCCACACCGGGCTTCGCGCCTTGGCTGAGCTTGATGAGAATGCCCTTGACCTCAGGCTCCGCGGCCTTCTGGGCGAACTCGTCCGGATCGAAGCGGCCCTCGGGCGTGCGGCAGCCGAAGTACCCGGTGCCGATCTCCCAGATGACGTCGGCGCCGTGCTCCAGGTGGTACCGCGTGAGGCCCCCCTCCCCGGTCTCCTGGGCGAAGCCGCCCAGCGCTGCGCCGAGGTTCATCGCCAAGACGGCGTTCGCAGACAGCGACCCGAAGCTCATGGACGACACGTTCAGCATCGCCGTGTCGTAGGGGCGAGTGCAGTCGGGCCCGCCCAGACGCACCCGCGGGGGAGTCCTGCGCGGCTCGCGAGGGCTCGAGGCATGCAGGATGTGGTCGTAGCCCGCGCCCGTGATGTCGTTCTGCGTGCCGTAGGCGTCCTCCGCCCCGAGGCCCTTGGCACGCTGGTAGATCATCGTGCGCGTGTCCCGGTCGAAGGGACGGCCATCGGTGCTGCTCTCGATGAAGTACTGCTGGATCTCGGGCCGGATCGCCTCGAAGGCCCAGCGCGCGTGACCCACCACGGGGTAGATCCGCAGGATCGAGTGCCTGCGCTGCAGGAGGTCCCGCGCACCGAGCGCGGCGACTCCGGCCGCTGCCAGGGCGGTCGTGGCGAGGCCGAGAGCGGCGCGGGAAGGGCGTCGGGAGGTCATGGGGCGTGCACCTCGTCGTCGGGGTGTGCGGCGCCATCGAGCGCCGATGATCCCTTCGATCGTTGCACAGGCGCGGCGCATCGGGTGGTGTCCGAACCCAGCGCGCCCTGGGTGCGGCGCCTCATGACGGTGTCATGGTTTCGTCGAGCGGGCAGCGCGGGAGCGGCGACGGCAGCAGGAAGCGCACCGGGACCGAGCGGTGCCATCGGGTGTCCTGGTCCTCCGGGTTGTCCACCCGGGAGCGCAGGAGCTGGAGCGCGATCGGGTCGACGTGCTGGGCGTCTCGGGCATCGACGACGAGCGGGGAGGCGGGGTCCAGCAGGCGGGCCCGCTCGATCTGGCGCGCGAGCACCTCGCGCGTGGCGCCGGTGAGGCAGCCGGTCACCAGGATCGTGACCACCTCGCTGTCGACGTCCGCGCGCACCAGTATGGAGATCTTGTGGGACATGTGGGAGGCCTTCGTTCTGCTCGGAGCGCCGGGCTTCCGCTCGATGGCGCGGCGACCGTGGTTCGGATCGTGGGCTCGTGCCCGGGGCGGCAGCGCACTGGACGCGCGCGCTCGGCACGGACGCGCCGGGCGGCGGACCGCTGTGCGGCCCGCCGCCCGGCGGTCGACCGGAGCGCGGTGCGGGTCAGGAACCCTGGCCGCTGTTGCGGCCGCCCTCGCGCTTCGCCTCGGTGGGCTGTGCCTCCGCGCCCTCGCGGCCGGCCTCCTGCGGGTCGGCGGCGTTCGACTCGCCGAAGCTGCCGGTGCTCGCCTCGCCGCCCTTGTGGGCCTGCTGCTCGGTGTCCTCGCGGTTGCCGAACTGCCCGGGGTTGTTCGTGTCAGCCATGTCGATCTCCTTCGTGTCGTGCACCAGTCGAAGGACCGGCGTGAGCTCCTTGCTCGTCTTCGACGCTAAGGAGGCGAGGGAGCTCTCGGCAATGCTGGGGACCGAGCGGTAAGTCGGGCCCGTCGGCTCAGATGGTCGCGACCGACCCCGCGTCGACGCGGTAGTTCGCCCCGTTGACGAAGGAGGCGCGCTGCGAGCACAGGAATGCCACGACCGCAGAGACCTCCTCGGGCCGACCGCGCCGACGGAGCTCGAGATGAGGGCGCTCCTCCTCGAGGAACGATCCGATCGCCTCGTCGACGTCCGTTCCCCTCTGCTCGGCGCGGCGCGACATCATCGCGTCGGTCATCGGAGTGCGGATGAACGCGGGGGACACCGTGTTCACGAGCAGCTCCTCGGTCGCGTAGGACCGCGACAGGCCCTTCGCGAGGGCGAGCACGCCCGCCTTGGCTGCGCAGTAGGGGAGCTCGTCGTCGTAGGGCTGCACGGCGTCCTCCGAGGTCAGGTACACGATCCTGCCCCAGCCGCCCCGTCGGAGATCGGGGAGGAATTCCCGGGTCACGCGCACCGCGCCGAGCAGGTCGACCTCGAGGGTGCGCACCCACCCCTCGTCGTCGATCTCGTGGAAGAGACCCTGTGCGCCCGTGATCCCCGCGCAGTGCACCAGGATGTCGATCTCGCCCACGGTCTCGCGGACGAAGTGCCCGAGCGCGCGGAGGTCCTCGACGCTGGTGATGTCGGCCCGGTGGTGGACGAGTCTGCCGGGCGGCGCCTGCAGACCTCGCGCGGCGGCGTCGAGCGCGTCCTCGTCGAGATCGGTGAGGACGACGGTCGCGCCCTCCGCGAGGAGCTCCCTCGCGGTGTGCCAGCCGATGCCCGAGTCGCCGCCGGTGACGAGCGCGGTCCGTCCCTCGAGGCCCATGTCCATGTCAGCGGATCCTTCCGTCGAGCTGCTCCGGGTCGGTCGGTGCGTCGGCGAGGACCTGGCGCGCACGATCCCGCGCCCCCTCGACGTTCCACAGCAGCACGCCGACCGGACGCTTCTGCTCGTCGAGGTAGTAGACGACCATGCGCTGCGCATCGAGATCGACCTCGTGCGTGCGCAGCTCGGCGCGCACGCTCCCGATCGCCTCCCACGAGGTGCCGAAGATCGCCGAGTAGAAGTACGGCGTGTGGTCGTAGGGGGCGTCGTCCCCCGCCATCGACCTGCCGGCTGCGTCACCCGATGCACGGGCGTGATCGACGTGCTCGATCCGCGTGCGTCCGAGGATCGCATCGGGGTACTCCGCGATGTCGCCGGCCGCCCAGATCGACGGGTCCGACGTGCGCAGGCGGGTGTCCACCACCACCCCTTCCCGGACCTCGAGGCCCGCGCGGGCCGCGAGGTCCACGCGCGGGGTCGCGCCGAGACCGACCACGATGACGTCGGCCGTGAGCGCGGTGCCGTCGTCGAGCACGGCTTCCAGGGCACCGTCCGCACGGCGACGCGTCTCGTCCACCCGCCGACCCGGCATCAGGTGCACGCCGGCATCCTCGAACAGCTGCTGGTGGCGCCGGGCGATCCGGGTGGGGAACTGTTCCCCGCCCAGGACCTCCTGGGGATAGCAGAGGGTGACCTCCACGTCGTTCTGGACCAGCGCGGCCGCGAGCTCGGAGCCGATGTAGCCCCCGCCGACGACGACGGCGCGCGCTCCGGGCTGCGCGCGACGGCGCAGCGCCCGATAGTCCGCGAACGAGCGGAAGACGATGACGTCCTCGTCCTCGTCGCCGGGGAGCCCCTGCGGCTCGGATCCCGTGGCGAGGAGCAGACGCCCGTACCCGATGTGCTCGCCGTCGGCGGTCACCACCTCGCGCCCGCTCGGGTCGACGGCGGTCACGCGGGCACCGAGGCGCACCGTGGCGCCGGTCGCCTCCGCGGTGCCCAGCGGCACCTGCGCCTCGGTGAACTCCGGATCGGTCCACAGCTTCTTGGTGAGCGCCGGACGGGTGTAGGGAGCATCGACGTCATCGCTGAGGATGCCGATCGAGCCGTCGCGATCCTTCTCACGCACACCGCGGGCGGCGTCGTCGCTCACCTGTCCGCCGCCGACGATCAGATAGTCGTAGGAGGTCATGTCTGCCAACTCCTCTCCTCATCCGTGACGGCGCGTGCCGCACGGAGGCCGACCTTCGTCGGCGCTGGTCGCGACCCTACGCGGGGCCCGGGAGGTGGGCCAGGGTCGGATGCGATCAGGGCACGGAGCCGTAGTGCCCTGTTGTGATCCGGCAGGAGCCGGGCTAGTGTCACAGGTGGTCCAGCAGAGGGCCGTCGAGCCGCAGGATGTCTCGGAGGACGTCGAGCCGCAGGATGTCTCGGAGGACTCTGTCATGACCCCGGAAATCGCTGATCGTCTGCTGTCCCCCACGCCCCCTGCTGGGCCCCGCGTCGAGCGCGCCGCTGGGGTTGGGAAGACCGAGGCTCCTGTGGCCGCCGCTGGCACCGAGGCCCCGCTGGGCGCAGAGCCCGTGATACCGGCGCCGGTGCATCGCACGCCGAGGCCCGGAGCGGCGCGACCGACGGCTGAGATCTCGCCCGACGCGCCGGCGCGTCCTGGACGGAGCCGGGCGGATGGCGCGAGCCCCGCCGGCCGCGGGTCGCGGCGCGAGCGGGTGATCGACGGCGCCGCACAGGTGTTCGCCGAGTACGGGTACCACGGTGCGAGCCTGCGCCACATCGCCGCGCACGTGGGAATCACGCACCCCGGGCTGCTCCATCACTTCGCGTCCAAGGAGGACCTGCTCGACGCCGTCGTCGACCGGATGGAGGCCCACGCGCAGGATGCGCTGGACCGCATCGACGAGCTCGCCGCCGACGCGGAGTCGTTCGGGCGCGCTCTCTCGGAGGTCTGGGATCCGTGCTCGGCGCCCATCCAGCTGCTGGCCACGCTGGACGCCGACGTGGTGAGCCACGACCATCCCGGGCGGTACCGGATCGCGAGACTCCACCGCGTGCATGAGCACGTCCTCGAGCAGTGCATCGCCCGCCTCGCGCGCAGCGGTGAGCTGTGCCAGGGCGTCGAGCCGGCCTTCGCGGCGCGGAGTCTGCTCTCGCTCGTGCTGAGCCTCGCGCTGCGCGAGAAGACGGTGCGGACGATGCAGCGGCCGACGCACGACGATGCGCCCATGACTGACCTCCACGACCTGGCCGGATTCTTCCTGCGGGGTCGCCCCGACGGAGCGTGAACACCTGCGGGGCGGAGCGCGGCATCCCCGGCGTTCTGCTTTCCGAACGGTAGGGAGCCGTCGGTCGTACGCGTCATGCTCCTGCTCCGCTGCGTGCTGCTGGACCGGACGCCTGCTCGCACCGGCGATCGGACGATGGCCGCGCCGCTCGCGGCACCGCGCCGGGCTCGACCCGCGTGCCGCGTCGACGCCGCCTCCCCTGTGCGGAGCGGGGATCGTGTGCGAGCTTTGAGGACCCGTGACCGACATGCGAAGGGGTGGACGACATGGCCCGATGCGATGTCTGCGAGAACGAGTACGACCGACCGATCACCGTCGTGCAGGGGGCGCGTCGAGGCGTCTTCGACAGCTTCGAGTGCGCGATCCAGGCGATGGCGCCGCGCTGCGCGCACTGCGGGTGCCGCGTGATCGGGCACGGCGTGCAGGCAGGAGAGATCGTCTACTGCTGCGCGAACTGCGCCCGCACGGATCTCGGGGCGCAGGTGGGTGCCACCAGCACCTGAGCCCGCTGCGAGCCCGTTCAGAGCCCGTTCAGAGCCCGTTCAGGACCACCCCGCTGCGCGGACGGGTGGGGAAGCGGTCGAGGCGGAACGTCAGATCCTGGGCGGGCGCCGAGGCGTCGGAGCGGGAGAGCAGGCGCACGGCGCGCTCCAGGAGCTCCACGGTGCTCCATTCGCCGGGGCAGCGGTGGTCGGCGTCATGGCGCCCGGCCCCCTGTGCGATCAGCGTGTCGGGATGCTCCTCCCACGACCAGCCGCGGAACCGCTCGGGCCGGAAGGCATCCGGGTCGGGGAAGAGGCGCGGATCGTGGCAGGTGCCGTAGAGGTCGAGGATCACCCGATCGCCCGCCCGGAACGAGTGCCCCCGCCAGGTGAACGGCGTACGCACCCGCCCGGGGACGGCTGGGAAGAAGGGGTAGTACCGGCGCACCTCCTGGACGAAGGGCTCGAGATCGTCCTCGTCGCCGGCGGCGAAGGCGCGACGCCACTGGGGATGCTCGATGAGCGCGACCGCCGCGAACTCCACGAACAGGGAGACGGCGAGGATGGGCCGGAGGATGTTCAGGAGCTCGACGGCGGCCGTCCGGGGATCCAGGAGCTCACCGTGCTCGTCGGTGTGGTGCGCGAAGACCTCCAGCGCGGTGCCCTTCTCGGGTGAGAGCGAGCTCGCGCGCACGCTCTGCACGAGCTCGGCCGCCCAGCGCTCGACGCCCCGGCGACGCCAGCGCGCATGCCAGTTGGGAGGGCCGAACTGCGCCACGCGCTCCACCATCAGGCTCAGGTCGGCGCTGAGGCGTTCCGCGTCGGCCCGCTCGAGCGGGATCCCCGCCCAGCGCAGGGCGGCGCGCGTGAGGACGGGCCGGACGACGGCGTCAAGCCTCGAGCGCCGCTGTCCGGGGTTCTGCGCCGCACGCTCCCATTCCTCCTCGAAGAGATCTCCCAGCCGCGTCATCGCGGCGGGCGTCATCAGGGACAGGAAGGCGCGCTTGCGCCGAGCGTGGGCGGCGCCGTCGAGCGACTGCACGGAGCCCTCGTCCTGCAGCAGGTGCTGGATGGCGTGCGGCATGGCCCCCTGACGGGACATGTGGTGCCCGTCGTAGAAGAGTGCGGCGGCATCGGCGCCGCGCAGGAAGGTGACGGGCCGCAGTCCGATCCGGGTGGTGAACAGGTCGGTGCCCTCGGCGTCGCAGCGCGAGGAGATGAAGGGGTAGCCCTCCCGCAGGAGCCGGATCGTGCTGTCGAAGGGGATGGTGCTCATGGTGACCTCCGCGACGGCGTTCGGGAGTCTGCCGCCGACGCGGCCACCATACGCGCCGATCGCTGCGGCGGCCGACCGATCGGAAGGCACCTCGACCAGGCCTTTCGCTGGTCGGGATTGAGGGCGGCGAAGGGCACTGGTAAGCCTGGACCGACCGAGCCGTTTTCCTGCTCGGCACCTGAGCACCGACGCTCGCGCGCAGCGACGCTCACGTGGGGCGCGGCGCGCACCGGATGGAGGAGGAGCACCATGCCCGCTGGACAGACCGGATTCGATGACGTCACCTTCGACCTGATCTCCGTGCAGTACCACTCGCTGAAGGCGGGGCACGACTACGGGCAGTACGCCCGCGACGCCCGCAATGCGGGGCAGGAGGAGATCGCCGCGTTCTTCGAGCGCGTGATGGAGCAGGACGCTGAGCGCGCCCACGCGTGCCACGAGTTCCTGGCGGACCTCGGGGGCACGGACAACACCAGTCCGCAGTGACCGACCGACGACCCTGCGGACGAGTCCGCGCGGCGCCCTGCCCGACCGGAGAGCCCGGACGAGGCGTCGGGCGCCCGGGGACCCTGAGCGCCTGAGGAGGAGCCATGACCGAGCACGACCAGTTGACCTTCTGCAATCCTGTCATCCGCTTCCCGGAGATCACCCCGCCCCGCCAGTCCCAGCCCGAGCCGGGCCTCGACGCCGAGCTCATCCCGGGCACCGACCGCGGCGAGCACAGCTACCGCGGCACCGGACGGCTCGAGGGGCGTCGAGCGCTGATCACGGGCGCCGACTCCGGCATCGGCGCCGCGGTCGCGATCGCCTTCGCCCGGGAGGGCGCGGACATCGCCCTGAACTATCTTCCGGAGGAGAACGAGGACGCCGAGCACGTGGCCGGCGTGATCGAGTCCGCGGGCCGGCGAGCGGTGCTGCTGCCCGCGGATCTCGCCGATGCGGACGCCTGCCGACGCGTCGTCTCCGAGGCGGCCTCGGAGCTCGGCGGACTCGACGCGCTGGTGAACAACGCCGGCAAGCAGGTCTCGGTGCCGCGCCTCGAGGACCTCTCCGACGAGGAGTGGACCACGACCTTCGATGTCAACATCACCGCGATCTTCCGCATCACCCAGGCAGCCCTCGAGCATCTGGGCCCCGGCTCGACCATCGTGAACACGACGTCCGTCCAGGCGTACGAGCCCTCGCCGCACCTCGTCCACTACGCCTCGACGAAGGCTGCGATCAACGCGTTCTCCAAGGGGATGGCGCAGCAGCTGGCTCCGCGCGGGATCCGTGTCAACGCGGTCGCACCGGGACCCATCTGGACGCCGCTCCAGGTCTCCGCGGGCCAGCCGCAGGACGCGCTCCCCGAGTTCGGCAAGAGCACGCCGCTGGGGCGCGCCGGACAGCCGACGGAGCTCGCTCCCGCGTTCGTCTTCCTCACCTCGCCGGAATCCAGCTATGTGCTCGGCGAGACGCTCAACGTCAACGGCGGGATGCCGACGCCCTGAGCGTCCCCGCACAGCGCATCACCCCCTACCGAAGGAGGTGGCCGATGATGGCCGCCGCACCGCACAGTCCCGACGCCCCGCGCACCCCTGAGCAGCCGCACGCGGCCGGAGAACCCTCACGGCCCCGCACCGCCACCGGCGCACCGGGCGTCGAGGGTCCTGATTCCGAAGCCCAGCAGGGCGAACGGCTGACCACTGCGCTGGGCTCCCCGCTGTCGGACACGGACCACTCGCTGAAGGCGGGCCCCCGCGGGCCCGTGCTCCTGCAGGATCATCACCTGCGGGAGAAGATCATGCACTTCGATCACGAGCGCATCCCCGAGAGGGTGGTCCACGCCCGCGGCGCGGCCGCCCACGGGCACTTCGAGAGCTACGGGAACGCCGCATCGCTGACGGTCGCGGACTTCCTGGCCCCTGGCCGTGTCACGCCCGTGTTCACGCGGTTCTCGCCCGTGGTCGGCTCGAGGGGGTCGGCCGACACCGTCCGCGACACCCGCGGGTTCGCGACCAAGTTCTTCACCTCCGAGGGCGTCTACGACCTGGTGGGCAACAACATCCCGGTCTTCTTCATCCAGGACGCGATCAAGTTCCCCGATGTGGTCCATGCCGCCAAACCGCATCCTGATCGGGAGATCCCGCAGGCGCAGAGCGCGCACGACACCTTCTGGGATTTCGTGTCCCTGCACACCGAGGCGCAGCACCACACCATCTGGCAGATGTCGGATCGTGGCATCCCGAGCTCCTACCGCATGATGGAGGGCTTCGGGATCCACACGTTCCGGCTCACCAACGCCGAGGGCGAGACCTCGCTGGTGAAGCTGCACTGGAAGCCCAAGCTCGGGGTGCACTCCCTGACCTGGGAGGAGGCGCAGATCATCGGGGGAGTCGACCCGGACTTCCACCGGCGCGATCTCGCCGACTCCATCGAGGCGGGCGCGTTCCCGCAATGGGAGCTCGGCATGCAGGTTCTTCCCGACCAGGAGGACGAGATGTTCGAGGGCATCGACCTGCTGGACCCGACCAAGCTCGTCCCCGAGGAGATCGCGCCCGTGCAGCCCGTCGGGCTGCTCACGCTCGACCGCAACCCCCGCAACTACTTCGCGGAGACCGAGCAGGTCGCATTCCATCCCGGGCACCTGGTGCCCGGGATCGACGTCACCGACGACCCGCTGCTGCAGGGGCGGCTGTTCTCCTATCTCGACACGCAGCTGACGAGGCTCGGCGGGCCGAACTTCGACCAGATCCCGATCAACCGGCCGCACGCGCCCGTGGACGACATGCTGCGCGACGGGTACGGACAGCAGGCGGTCCACACGGGCATCGCGCCCTATCAGCCCAACTCCCTGGACGGCGGCTGCCCGTTCGCCGTCGGCTCCGACGAGGCGGTCCGCGACATCCCGATCCCGGTCGCCGCGGCGAAGAAGGAGCGCCGCAGCCCGGCGTCCTTCGCGGACCACTTCAGCCAGGTGCGCATGTTCTGGCTCTCGATGACGCCCGTCGAGAAGGAGCACATCATCGCCGCGTACTCCTTCGAGCTCGGCAAGTGCACCGACGAGGACGTGCGACGGCGCCAGCTGGAATGCCTCGCCCGGATCGACGCGTCGCTGTGCGCGGATGTCGCCGACTCCCTGGGCCTGCCCGCTCCGAGCCGCGAGCAGGCGCCGGATGCGGACGCCGGCGCCAGCCCTGCCCTCTCGCAGCTGGGGCGGCACTGGCCGGTGGACGGGCGAAAGGTCGGCGTCGTCGTCGATCCCACCCACGTGCCTGACGACCTCGGCGCCGTGCTCGAGCTCATCGAGTCCCTCGGCATGACCGCGTTCCTCATCGCCCCACGAGCGGGCGTGCTGCTCGGTCGGCACGCCGACCGCACGTTCGCGACCGCACGCTCCGTGGAGTTCGACGCCGTCGCCTTCGCCGGCGCACCCGCGCCCGCCGCTGATGCGACGATCGCGCGCGATGCGAAGGCCGGATCGGGCACGGTCGAGAACATCGATCCTCGCGTCGTGCTGCTCGCCCAGGAGGCGTGGAGGCACAGCAAGGTGGTGGCCGCATGGGCCGACGGCGCTCAGGTCATCGACGCGCTCGGGTCCGCCGGCCGGGCCTCGGAGGCGGACCCGTCGGGAGCCGGGTACGCGGGCAGCGCGGGTGTCATCGTCGGGCTCGACGGCGAGGAGGCGGTCCGCCATGCGCAGGAGTTCCTGAGCGCCCACCGCGTGTGGGAGCGATTCGGCCCAGCCGCCGGAGCCGCCGAGGAGCCCGAGGAGGGCTCGAGCCTGTGAGCGGCACCATGAGGACCAACAACGAGGAGAAGACACCATGAGAGCACTCACCTGGCAGGCACCCGGGCGCGTCACCGTCGAGACGGTGCCCGACCCCGTGATCGAACAGGACGCGGACGCGATCGTGCGCATCACCTCCACTGCGATCTGCGGATCCGATCTGCACCTGTACGACGTCCTCGGCCCGTACATGAGCAGGGGCGATGTCATCGGTCACGAGCCCATGGGCGTCGTGGTCGAGACCGGGAAGGACGTCACCCACGTGGGGGTGGGGGATCGCGTCGTGGTCCCCTTCAACATCGCCTGCGGGCGATGCAGCATGTGCCTCAGAGGGCTGCAGTCCCAGTGCGAGACGACGCAGGTGCGCGAGTACGGATCGGGCGCTGCACTGCTCGGCTACTCGAAGCTGTACGGGCAGGTCCCCGGTGGGCAGGCCGAGCTCCTGCGCGTCCCCCACGCCGACTCGGGTCTGATGCGTGTCGGCAGCGAACTTCCCGACGAGCGCTATCTGTTCCTCTCGGACATCCTCCCCACCGCCTGGCAGGGCGTGCGGTACGCCGATGTTCCCGACGGGGGATCGGTGGCAGTCCTCGGGCTCGGGCCCGTCGGCCAGTTCGCCGCGCGGATCGCCCGGCGCGAGGGTGCGCGGGTGTTCGGCGTCGACCCGGTGCCCGAGCGCAGGGAGATGGCGGCCCGGCACGGCATCGAGGTGCTCGACCAGGGCGCCGACGCGATCGCGGCGATCCGAGAGGCGACCTCGGGGGAGGGCCCGGACGCCGTGATCGACGCGGTCGGCATGGAGGCCCACGGGAACCCGGTGGCCGGGATCGCGCAGAACCTCGTGGGCAGGCTCCCCGGAGCACTCGGCAGACCGGTGATGGAGCACGCGGGAGTGGACCGCACCGCAGCCTTGGACGCGGCCATCGATCTCGTGCGGCGCGGCGGGACGCTGTCGCTCAGCGGCGTGTACGGCGGGACCGCGACGCCCATGCCGCTGCTGACGATGTTCGACAAGCAGCTCACCGTGCGGATGGGCCAGTGCAACGTGCGCAGCTGGACCCAGGATCTGCTGCCCCTCGTCGAGGATCCGGACGACCCCCTGGGCACGGCGGACCTCGTCACCCACCGCCTGCCGCTCGAGGAGGCCCCGGCCGGCTACGAGCTGTTCCGTCGCAAGCACGACGGCTGCATCAAGGTCGTGCTGGAGCCGTCGGTTGGCGGGTGAGGTGTTCGCTGAGACCTGCGAAGGTCGTGTCTGGAACGGAGAGCGCCCCCATCTCCCGAGGGGGATGGGGGCGCCGGTCGAGCGGAGCGACGACCCCGCTCGAGGCGGACAGCCCCTGCACCGGAGGGCTCCCCTGCCGCCAGTGGCCACGGTAGGTCACCGGTTGCGCTGGCGGGCGGGTTCGGGCTCGAGCTGACCGGTAGGTCAGGGCGATTCCCGTCACGAGCTGGAGACGCTGTTACCAGTGCTTTCACGTCGACATGGCAGGCCGGACAGCGATCGGGTCTCACTGGCCTGCGCATCTCTGGGCCATGCGCCATATGGTCGGCGAGCACCGGAGCGGGAGGTAGACACTTCCCCTCCTTTCGCCCACATGTACTAGGAGTGTTCATCATGGGATTCATCGGAGCTCTCATCTCGTGGCTCATCATCGGAGCCATCATCGGCGTGATCGCCAGGGCGATCATGCCCGGTAAGCAGGGTATGGGGATCGGCACGACCATCGTCCTGGGGGTCGTGGGCGCGCTCGTTGGTGGCTTCATCGGCGGGCTCTTCGGGTCCAAGGGTGTCAGCGGCGTCTTCTCGGACCCGTGGAGCGTGTGGACGATCGTGCTCTCTGTCATCGGCGCACTGATTGTCATGGTCATCTATGGCCTGGCCACAGGCCGCCGCCGCTGACTCATTCAGGAGACGACGAAGCGCCCCGCCTGTCCGTGAGGTCGGGATGCGGGCGCTTCGCCGTGCGGGCTTCGCTCGGGCACACCCGATGAGGAGGCTGCGATGTGCGGACGGTTCGGGCTGAACTTCGACGAGGCAGGGCTGCTGCGCGGCACCCTGCTGGGAACCGTGACCGGGTCCCGCGCAGAGTGTCGATGGAGAAATGCCCCAGCGGGACAGCTTTGATGCGGCAGGCGAGTCTTGCCTCTTCCGGCGGCCGGTGGGCATCGCGCCCATGGGCGGCCGCACCGGCCCCGTCCGTGGTGCTGACCCGTGTGCCGGGCCTGGCTGCCACCGTGGCCCTCGCTAACGGGCGGAGCCGGGATCGCCGCAGACCCCCGGCCGTCCGGTTGCTCGACGTCCTCCGATCGTGGACATCCCTGGCTGCTGCCTGCACGATGGGCGGAAGCGACGGGGCGCGACCGCGTCTCGGAAGACGCCCTCGGAAGGCGGAACCATGTTATCGGTCTGGCGTGATACCTCTCAGCTTCCCTCCGCTACGGGCGGCGGCTTCACCCCCGGTGCCGAGTACGACACGGTCGTCGTCGGCGCCGGATTGACCGGGCTGACCACCGCGGTGCTGCTTGCTCGCGCTGGGCAGCACGTGGCCGTTCTGGAGGCTCGCTCGGCCGGTGCGGTGACCACCGGCAACACGACCGGGAAGGTGTCGCTGCTGCAGGGCACTGTGCTCTCCCAGATCAGCAGACACCAGCCCGACACCGTGCTGCGCGCCTACGTCGATGCCAACCGCGAAGGGCAGGCCTGGCTGCTGCGCTACCTTGACGAGAAGGGCATCGACTATCAACGCCGCAGCGCCTACACCTACGCCACCACCGCGCAGGGCGTGCAGATGGTCCGCCAGGAGCAGCAGGCGTGCGCCACCGCCGGGCTGCCGGTCACCTGGGCTCGGGAGACTGAGCTGCCCTTCAACGTCAGCGGGGCGATCGCCCTGGCCGGCCAGGCCCAGATCAACTCCATGGACGTCCTCGGCGCGCTGGCCGCCGAACTGCACGAGCGCGGAGGCGAGCTCATCGAAGGGGTGCGCGTGACCGGCGCGGGCTACCGTTCACCGGTGGAGGTCCATACCGACCACGGGAGTGTCCGCGGGGACCGTCTGGTGCTGGCCACCGGCACCCCGATCCTGGACCGCGGCGCCTACTTCGCCAAGCTCAGCGGCAACCGCTCATATGGCCTGACCTACCGCGTACCGGCCGGGACGGCCATCCCCAAGGGGATGTACATCAGCGCGGACTCACCCACCCGGACCCTGCGCGGCGTCCCCCTGCCTGACGAAGAACAGCTACTGATCGGCGGCAACGACCACGCGGTCGGCCGCGCGTACTCGCCGCGAGGGGCCGTCGAGGACCTTGAATCCTGGGCCCAGCAGCACTATCCCGGCGCCGAGCGCACCCATACGTGGTCCGCCCAGGACTACCGCTCGACCAACTACATCCCGTTCATCGGCCGGCTACCGCGGGGAGGAGGCCACATGTACCTGGCCACCGGGTACAACAAGCGGGGGCTGGCGACCGGCGTGGCCGCCGCGCTGGCCATCACCTCCCAGATCCTCGACGGCAACCTCCCCTGGGCCAAGACCCTGGGGCACCGGATCACCACTCCGTCGGACCTGCTGACCGGAGCGAAGGACGGCACCGAAGTCGGCGTGAACATGGCTACCGGCTGGGTGGACGCCGTACGCAAGCCCCTGCCCAAGCAACCGCCCGCGGAGGGCCGAGGCCTGGTGGGCCGCGAGCACGGCCGACCGGTGGCCGTCTCGACAGTAGACGGGGACACACGCCGGGTCTCGGCCGTGTGCACCCACATGGGCGGCGTGCTGAGGTGGAACGACGCCGAGTGCTCCTGGGATTGCCCGCTGCACGCTTCCCGCTTCTCCGCCGACGGCACCGTGCTGGAAGGCCCGGCCATCAAGAACCTCAAAAAGATGCCCTCGCCCGAAGCATGACCTGCCGCTTCCTATCCGCGCTTCCCGCTTCGGCCTCCACTTCTGGCCTGGGCAAGGATGAATGCCCGTACGGTCGGACCTCACCGCCAGCGGGGCCCCTTACGATTGCGCGGCCCCCGTCAGCGACTCGAAGCGCCCGGACTCCTCGGCCCGATGCCGTTCGCCTGAAACCTCGGGTGATCGCGCATCAGCCCCTACCGCTGGACGGAGGTCTCCTGCAGAGTCGTTTGCATGACGCGTCCACTCTCCCAAGAATTTGCGCCCTCAGCCACTGCTGGCACCGGGATGTTTTCGCGATGCTCACGGTTGCGCTTGGTCGATACGCCCACTTCACGGTCTCGCTCGTGGACCAGCGATTCCAGCACCTGGCCGTCTGCAGTGAACCCCATCATCAACTGCGGGGCACCGTAGGGAAAGTCGTGGATATCGTACTGCCACGTGTGGAACGTCTTGCCGTAGGTTTTCACCAGGTCCTCGAAGTACGCGTGCTCGGCGATCTTCGGAACGCCGGGCGCGGTCAAGATTCCGGACTTTACCTCGTAGTGATGGCTGTGCCAGAGCTTCTTCTCCTCCTCAGGCAGGGCCCGGAACCGCTCTTCGCTGATGATGTATTCGATGCCGATCAGGCGTGCGTCAGGGGAGTTTCTGTCGAAGATGACGCACTGGTGCAGATCATGTTCCAAGTGAATGCAGAAATGAGCCGCGTGGACCTGACGCCCGGTGTCGTCTGCGTACATGTGCAGGCCATCGAGGTACGTGCTCATCGCGTCTGGCGGGCGTTTCCGCTGAACGAACGCTGACCCCAGATCCAACAGGCGATGCCGCCAGGGGTGACTCCTGCTGGTCCTGAGGTTGCTCACGGTCTTGCGTCCGGTGACGGTCGCCGCGGCGACCCCGATGCCGAGGACGAGCCCGGTCGCGAGACTCTTCATCTGTTTCGATCCCATACTCCACCGTAGCGCGACCGACCTCCGCGGCATCACTGCAGGCGCCTTTTGGGGCAAGGACAGCCAGGCGCTTCAGGGCAACGTCGTTTCCAGACGCGGCGAAGCGGCCGGTTGCATCGTGCACTCGTACAGGGGCTCCAGGGCGGGCTCAACTAGTGGTCGCAACGCCTTGGCTTCGGAGGTGTTCACGGGTGGCAGCGAGCGACTGGAGCACCAAGACAAGCGATGCGCCCGAGGGGCTTCGTCGGCAGTGGCGTGCCGAGAATGGAAGCAGACCGGCCTCTCATCGGGAGGTGCGCTGTCCTCGCCTCTTCTCGATGGCTTTGTGCGTGCCGTCGCACCAGGGTTTGATGGCTGATCCGCCGCACATACATACGGCGCTGACTGGTCGCCGTGTCTCGTGCTCGTTCCCCTCGGCGTCGCGGATCACGTGATCTCCGCGCAGGAGCATCGGCCCTCCGGGGCAGAGCACCACGTCGGGCGGGACGTGTTCCTCCGCGCCCGGGGTCACGGCGCCCACTGTGAGAGCATGCGCCGCGCGTACCGGTCATCCATATCCAGGCAGATCCACGCTCCGAAGAAGATGTTCTCGTACTGGTCGGGGGACTCCTCGACGAGGGTCCCGCAGATGTTCCGCACCGCGAGCTGCTCGTGGACCGCATCGGCCTCGACGTGCTCGGTGTAGTAGGCGATCACTTCGGAGCCGAATCCGAGTCGCTCGAGACCGCCTGCGATCTTGCGCGACGGACCCGAGCTGGTCGCCTCGAAGGCCGCGAGGAAGCCGAGGGAAGCCGCTCGCAGGCGGCGGTTGAGGCCGAGCATGCTCATCGCGTTGTCCTGCTCAAGCACCTCGAGCGGCGCCTCGTCGACGAAGGCTCCGTAGTCGGAGGACAGACCGCTCTCCTCGAGTCCTCTGGCGAAGAGGTGCGCGTGCAGCCGCCGCGGGTCCCCGGCGCCGTACTCGTCGTACTGGAGCTCCACGACGGCCGCTTTCACGCGGTGCGACAGGCGAGGAATCGTCCACATCGTGTGGTCCGATTCCTTCAGCGTGTAGATCGATCGGTGGCGGAGGAACTCACGCATGTGCTCGGTCGTACCGGAGCTGCGCAGCCAGGCGGCGACCGAGGGGCCGTCATGGTCCGCGATGAAGGAGAAGAGGTCCGCGGCGAAGTCATCGGGCTCGGGAAACGCCGGAGCACGTTCGCGCAGCGACCGCTCGAAATCGTGCTCGAGCTCGCGTCGCAGGGAGATGAGCACGGGGTCCCACTCCAGGCGGTCGTCGACGTCGTCGAACCCGAGATGGTGGAGAGCGAAGAGCGACCACAGGGCGATCTGCGCATCCTCAGGGCTGGTCGGCGGTGGGGCATCGGCCGCAGTCGGACTCGTGTCTCCGGACCGCAGAGCGCGCATGACGACCTCGCTGAGTTCTCCGCGGGGGAGGGGAGTCCGCACTGGGTTCTCGCCTCCGCTCTCTGCTCCTGGCCGCCGGGCGCTGCGGGCTCGGCACGAGGATTCCCACGATATAGGGTTCCCGCACGACGGCATGACCCCGAGGAGGACTCGCAATGTCGCGGACACTCACGAGACGTTCCGCGCTCATGCTCTCCGTCTCGGCCGTGCTGGCGACCGCCGGCTGCGCGGACGCGGTGCCCCGTGACTCGCAGGGCACCTTGGAGCGCGCGGAGGGCGGTCGGCTCTTCGTCGGCGCCGCGGAGAACCCCCCATGGACCGAGATCGCAGATGACGGCAGTGTCGGTGGCCTCGAAGCGGACATCATCGCGGACTATGCAGCGAGCATCGACGCGACCGTCGAGTGGACCACCGGAGGCATGAACGAGCTCGCCCGGACGATGAAGAACAACGAGCTCGATCTCGTGATCGGCGGCCTCACGGCGGACACGCCGTGGTCCGACAAGATCTCCCCGACGCGTCCTTACCAGGTGGTCAGGGCGGAGGATGGATCGAAGCAGAAGATGGTGATCGGTGTCAGGCCGGGCGAGAACGCCCTGCAGGTCTCGCTCGAGCGCTTCCTCGCGAAGAGGACGGGGGAGCTGTGAACGAGAGCAGGCGCGGCGAGCCCGCCCCCGAGGAGGTCTCCCCGTCGGGGCGCGACGCCCTCCCGGAAGAGCAGGAGCGCGTGCTCGCCCGCGCCATTCGCCTCGAATGGTTCTCCCTCGTCTTCCTCGCGGTGACCGTGACCATGGTCGCGCTCGTCTCCGGGCAGTCGCAGGCGATGAAGGCCGCGTGGCTCGAGGACTCGATGTCCCTTCTGCCGCCGATCGCCTTCCTCGTCGCCGCGCACCTGATCAGCAAACGCTCCGACCGCGGCCATCCCTACGGCCATCACCGCTCCATCGGCGTCGCGCACGTCGTCTCCGCCGCGGCGCTGCTCGGTATGGGCGTGTTCCTGGTGGTCGACTCGTTGAGCACGCTCATCACCGTCGAGCGGCCGCCGGTGGGGCTGACCGTCGTGCTCGGGCACGCCTTCTGGGCGGGCTGGCTGATGATCGCGGTCATGGTGGTCACCAACATTCCGCCCATCTTCATCGGCCGCGCGAAGATGAAGCTCGCCGAGCCGCTGCACGACAAGGTGCTGTACGCCGACGCCGACATGAACAAGGCCAACTGGACCTCGGCCCTCGCCACCGTGGTCGGGGTGCTCGGCATCGGCGCCGGTCTGTGGTGGGCCGACTCCGTGGCCGCCCTCGTCGTCTCCGTCTCGATCCTCCATGACGGCCTGAAGAACTTGCGCTCGTCCATCCGGGGTCTCACGGACGCCGAAGCGCGGACCTTCGACGACAAGGAGCCCCACCCGCTCATAGGGGACATCGAGCAGAAGGCGCGGGAGGCGGGCTGGGTCGCCGACGCGGTGAGCCGAGTGCGGGACGAGGGGCACGTCTTCCACGTCGAGGTCTTCGTGGTGCCCGCCGAAGGGTCGGACGTGACCGGCAAGAAGTGCGAGGATCTGCGCCGAGCGCTGCGGGACGTCGACTGGAAGGTCCACGACGTCGTCATCGCTCCGGTCTCGGAGATTCCGACCGATCAGGCCTTCCGCAGCGACGGGCAGGGCTCGAAGGCGCCGTCATGATGCAGCCTGCACCGCGCGGCCGGCACTGGCCACGAACGGGAGGCGGGAGGGGATGCGTGTGCAGTGGCGGCGTATCGTCGATGGCATGAGCGACGCACTGCTGCTGGTCGATCTGCAGGAGGCCTTTCTCGAGGCCTCCGGGCTGGCCGACGCGCGAGCGGGCATCGTGGAATCGGTGACCGCGCTCGCCGAAGCGGCGCGTACGGCAGAGGTCCCGATCCTGCTCGTGACGACCGAGCACAGCAGGGATCGCTCCACGTGGACGCTGAACATGATCGACGATGACCAGGGGTTCCTGTTCCACGGCGACCCCGGGACCGAGGTGGTCCACGAGCTGGACACGACCGGGATGACACGGGTCGAGAAGACCCGCGACAGCGCCTGGTTCGGCACCGACCTGCTCCTGCGCATGCGGAACCTCGATGCGCGGCGAGTGGTGATCGCGGGCGTCTCGACGCACGCCTGCATCGCACAGACTGCGCGCGACGCGTATGCCAACGGGCTGCGGGCCGACGTGGTCACGGACGCCGTCGCCGACGAGCGCCCCGAGCACAAGGACGCCGTGCTGGACCTGCTCGTCGGCGACAGACAGGCCGAGCTCGTGCGCGTGCAGGAAGTGCTCGACCGCTGGCGCGGTGACACGCGGACCGGGCGTGCGCCGGCACGGCAGCGGCCGTCCGATCGGTAGGCCCGAACGTGCGCGCCCCACGGCCGCCCTGCCACGAGAGGAGCCGGGATGAGATCTCGTACGCGGAAGATCGGGCTGCTCGCTGACCTGGGGGCGCCGGAGACCATCGCTTCGCGCATCGCCGACGCCGTCGCGGCGCGCGTGTCCCAGTGCCTCGGTGAGGAGACCGACGTCGAGGTCGGCCGGGAGACCCTCCCGCTCTCCCCGGACGGATCGGTCCACCTCGCCGAACGGGCGCCGGCACTTCGCAGGCGCCACGAGTGGGACTGCGTCGTGTACCTGTCGGACTTGCCGGACTTCGTGGACGGGCGCCCCCTGCTCGCCGAGGCGGCCCACGCGGAACGCTGCGCGCAGGTGACGGTGCCGGCCATGGGTGGTCTGCCTCTCGCTGCGCGGACGCGAGATCTCCTCGTCGGGCTGATCCTTGCCATCCTCCAGAGCGACCAGCGACACGGAGAGGGCACGCTCGAGGAGGCACTCGGTGCCGGCCATCGGCGCGTCATGCCCTCGCCGGACAGATCGGGCCTCACGACCGTGGTCCTGGAAGGACGGCTGCGCACCGTGCGGCTGCTGGGCGGCATGGTGCGCAGCAACCGGCCCGGGCGCCTGCTTCCCGCACTCACCGGATGCATCGCCGCCGCGGTCGGTGCGGGCGCGTTCGGCGTCTTCTACGGAACGCTGGCACCTGTGGCGGACCCCTTGTCGCTGTGGCGACTGGGCGTGATCGCTCTCCTCGCCGGCGCGATCCTCACCGTCTGGTTGATCGTGCGCAATCGGCTGTGGAACTCCGCGAGCCCCAGCCGGAGGAGCTCGGAGAGACGCCTGGACAATGCCGCGACCGTCCTCACCGTGGGCTTCAGCGTCGCCATGCTGTACATCGTCCTGGCCGTGCTCATGCTGCTGCTGAGCGTCACGGTCCTGGACCCCGTCTACCTGCACAACGAGCTGCTGCACCCGGCCGGCGCGATGGAGTACGTCAAGCTCGCGTGGCTCAGCGCTTCCATGGGAGCGCTGGCCGGCTCCCTCGGCGCGAACTTCGACGACGAGTCCGCGGTGCGCAGCGCCACGTTCAGCCGCCGTTATGACGAGCGCCGCCGCCTGTTCGATCAGGAGTCGGACGACCAGAGCAGCAGGGAATCCCGGGGCGAAAGCGGAGGCGACGGCGATAGGCGGAGCGGCTGAGCGGTGCGCGCGGTCTTGCGGGTGCGTCACTCCCGGCCGCGCCGGCTCCATAGCTCATGTGCACAGTCGTCGGCAAGCCCCGCTCCGACCGGAATGCGAGGAGACCCGTGCGGACGTACCGTCGCAGGAACGCTCGAGGCGAGGAGGACTCCATGCTCAGCGTCGATGTCGCGGATGGCATACATCTGCTCCAGCACGGTCACGTGAACTGCTGGCTGATCGAGGGGGCAGGAGGACTGACCCTCGTGGATGCTGGCCTGCCGGGCGTCTGGAACCGGCTCGGACGAGCTGTCCGGGAGCTCGGGTACCGGCCCGAGGACCTGCGTGCGCTGGTGCTGACCCACGCGCACTTCGACCATGTGGGCACGGCCCGCCGCCTCGTCGACCGGCTGGGGCTCCCGGTGCTCGCGCCTCCGCAGGAGCGGGAGCTCGCAGCGCATCCCTATCGATACGCGCACGAGAACCCCCGGGTGCTCTACCCGATCCGGCACCCCCGCGCTGTGCCCCTGCTCGGCGGGATGCTCGCGGCTGGAGCCGCATGCGTGCGGGGCGTCGAGCTCACCGGCACCTTCGCCCCGGGGGACGACCTGGACGTCCCCGGTGCACCGCGGGTGATCGCGACCCCCGGCCACACGCTCGGGCACGTCGCCCTGCACCTGCCTGATCGCGACGCCGTGATCACCGGGGACGCCCTCGTGACGCTCGACCCCTACACCGGGCTGCGCGGACCGCGGATCGTGGCGGGCGCGGCCACGGCGGACAGCGGACTCGCCCTTCGGTCGCTCGAGGCGATCGCCGAGACCGACGCCCGTCACGTGCTGCCGGGGCACGGCCAGCCCTTCCTCGGGGCGCGGCAGGCCGCTGCCGAGGCCCGGCGCCACGGGGCGTCCTGAGACGCCCACCGCCCCAGACGAGGAGGACCACCATGCGCATCGCCGTCGTAGGAGCCACAGGGAACGTCGGTACCGCGGTTCTGCGTGCTCTCCGGCGTCGTCCCGAGGTCACGGAGATCCGGGGCATCGCGCGCCGTCTGCCCGATCCCTCCGCGGAGCCGTACGATGCGGCGCACTGGGAGGCGATCGATATCGGCGCCGCCAGTGCGCCGGAGCGGGCAGTGGAGCAGCTCGTCCGCGCCTTCGACAGCATCGACACCGTCGTCCACCTCGCGTGGCTCCTGCAGCCCAACTCCCGTCGCGACCTGCTGCGGCGCGTCAACGTCGAGGGCACCCGGAACGTCGCCCGGGCCGCCCGCCTCGCGGGGGTGGGCCACCTCATCGCCGCCTCCTCGGTGGGAGCCTATGCGCCCGTGCCGGCGGGGGACGACGACCTCAGGGACGAGACGTGGCCTGCGCTCGGGATCCGCACCTCCCACTACAGCGTCGACAAGGCGGCCCAGGAGGACGTTCTCGACGAGGTCGCCTCCGCGCACCCCGAGCTGGTCGTCTCCCGCCTGCGGCCCGCCCTGATCTTCCAGGACGATGCCGCCTCCTCGATCCAGCGGTACTTCCTGGGCTCCCACATCCCTGTGCAGGCTCTGCGGTGGGGCGGCCCGCCCCTGCTCCCCCTCCCGGCGGGACTGCGGTTCCAGGCGGTGCACGCGGCCGACGTGGCCGAGGCGTACGCGGAGGTGGCCGTGCGCCGCGCGCCGGGCGCCTTCAACATCTGCGCCCCCGAGGTCCTCCGGGCCGACGACCTGGTCGGCCTCCTGGGCGCCCGCGGCTCCGTCCCCGTGCCGACGGGCGTCCTGCGCGCGGCGCTCGCTGCAGCGCACCGTGCCGGGGCGATCGCGGCCGACGAGGGCTGGCTGGACATGGCCATGTCCGCACCGCTGATGGACGCCTCCCGCGCGCGCGAGGTGCTGGGCTGGCGGGCACGACACACCGCCGCGGACGCACTGGGAGAGCTCCTGGTGGGCATGGTCGAGGGCCACGGCGCGGCGTCGTCCCCGCTGCGTCCCCGCGCGGCGGGCGCGCTGGCGCTCGTGCCGGGGCGCGCCGCGGTCGCCGAGGTGGCACGGGAGCAGGCGGGCTCTGCGGACACCGCCCCGATCGACCGCCACCTGCTTGCGCTGTACCTGGCGGATCATCTCAGCGGGGCGTCGGCAGGCCTCGCCCGGGCCGAGCGGATGCGCGACGACTTCGCGGACACCTCGTTCTTCCCCGAGCTGGCGGAGGTGGCGGAACGCCTGCGTGCGGAGCACCGCTTCGTGCGGGACCTCATCCGCCTGCTCGCCCTGCCGCCGATGCGGTATCGGCAAGCGGTGACCTGGTGCGGAGAGCGCATCGGCCGCCTGAAGACCAACGGACGGCCGCGGGAGCGCTCGCCGATGACACCGCTGCTGGAGCTGGAGCTCCTGCGCGGCGCCGTGCTCGCGAAGCTGGGGCTGTGGGAGACGCTGCGCGCGCATGCGGCTGGTCTCGGGGTCGACCCCGAGGTGCTCAGCGACCTCGAGGGCAGCGCCCATCACCAGCTGCGCGTGCTCGGGGACGTCCACGGCCAGGTCGCACCGCGCGCGCTGCGCGTGGATCGCAGCCCCTTCGATCGCGTCGGGACCCCCGATCGGTCGGCAGGCTCGACCGCCTCGGCGGGCTCACGAGGGCCGGACGGCTCGTCCGTCTCGGGCGGCTCAGCGCACTGAGGTGCCGGCGCGGCGCCGACGCCAGGCGGCGAGTGCGGCGAGGACGGCGGCGACGGCGAGCAGAGGCAGCCCCCTGCGCCACACCTGGCCCTCCACCTGCGTGAGCAGCAGCAGGCATGAGATGAGCCCGCCGACGGGCAGCACGATCGGCACCCGGAAGTGGGCGTGCTCGACCCGGTCCCTGCGCAGCACGAGCACCGATGCATTGACGGCGAGGAACACGACCAGAAGGAGCAGGACCATCGTCCCCGCGAGCACCTCCACGGTGCCCGTCAGAGCGAGGAGGACGGACAGCGCCGTGGTCACGACGATCGCGACCCAGGGCGTGCGCCGGCCCGGCAGCAGCCGCCCCAGGAAGCCCGGCAGCAGGCCGTCGGCGGCCATGCCATAGGTGAGGCGCGAGGACATGATGCCCGTCAGCAGTGCCCCGTTGGCCACGGCGACCAGCGCGATCGCGCTGAACACCACGGGCGGCACGATGCCGGCGGCGGAGATCACGCGCGCGAGCGGGGCGGAGGAGCCGGCGAGCTCGTCGGTGGGCACCACAGCGGAGGCGACCACACCGATCAGGGCGTACACGACCCCCGCGGTGATCAGGGCGCCGAACAGAGCGCGCGGATAGGAGCGGGCGGGGTCCTTGGTCTCCTCGGCGATGTTCACGCTGGTCTCGAAGCCCACGTAGGAGTAGAAGGCGAGCACGCTGCCCGCGAGGACGGCGGCGACCGGGCCGTTCTCGGGCGTTCCCAGCGTGGTCAGGCGGGAGAACTCCCCGTTCCCGCGCAGCAGCACGATCGCCCCGAGCACGATCACCAGCAGCAGGCCGGAGACCTCGATGAGCGTCGCGACGCGGTTCACCCACATCGACTCGGAGATCCCCCGTGCGTTGAGCACGGCCAGCAGCGCAAGGAACACGACCACGACGAGCATCGTGGGCAGCGTGACGAAGGTGCGCAGGTAGTCCCCGGCGAAGCCCAGGGCGAGCGTGCCCACCGAGACGATCCCGGCGGCGAGCATGCAGAACCCGACGAGGAAGCCGACGAAGGGGCCGAAGGCGCGGGTCGCGTAGTGGGACGATCCGCCGGCCCGCGGGTACTTCGTCGCGAGCTCCGCGTACGAGGAAGCGGTCAGCAGCGCGAGCACGAGCGCGACCACCAAGGGGACCCACAGGGCGCCGCCGGAGATCGCGGCGATCTCGCCCGCGAGCACGTACACGCCCGCTCCCAGCACATCGCCGAGGATGAACAGGAACAGGCTGAAGGTGGTGACGGACCGGACGAGCGAAGGAGCGCTGGCGCTCCGCTGCGCAGGCATGCCGGTCAGACTACGGCGGGGCCGCGTTCAGGAGCCATCGACCGACCGATCGGAAGGTCCACCCTTTTGCTCGATTCGCCCGGTGCAGGCCCCACACGGGGTGGGCGACCGGTTCGCGCCCGGGATCCGACGGCGAGGCGTCAGCCCCGCAGGAACTCCTCGCACGCCCGTGAGAGGTGCAGCGGGTCGGCGACGGCGCACATCTCGCGGGCCGAGTGCATCGAGAGCAGGGTGATGCCCACGTCGATCGTGGTCATGCCCAGCCTGGTCGCGGTGATCGGGCCGATGGTGGAGCCGCAGGGCATCGCGTTGTTCGAGACGAACGCCTGCAGCGGCACGCCCGCGCGCTCGCAGGCCTCGGTGAGCGCGGCGGTGCCCACGGCGTCGGTCGCGTAGCGCTGGTTGGCGTTGATCTTGAGGATCGGCCCGGCGCCCAGGCGCGGACGGTTCACGGGGTCGTGGCGCTCGGGGTAGTTCGGGTGGGCGGCGTGGCCGGCGTCGGCCGAGAGCACCATCGAGCCCGCGAGAGCCCGGCGCCGCGAGGCCTCGTCCCCGCCGAGCGCCGCGTGCACGCGCACCAGCACGTCCTCGAGGAACGGCCCGGCGGCGCCCGAGCGGGACGCCGAACCCACCTCCTCGTGGTCGTTGGCGACCATGAGGGCGATCGGACGCTCGCCGTCGGCCGTTCCTGAGCGGGCTCCCGAGCCGGAGCCGGCCCCCGCGTCGGTGCCGGACCCCGTGCCGCCCGCGAGCCGCACGAGCGCCTCGACCTCGGCGTGCACGGAGGAGAGGTTGTCCAGGCGGCCCGAGGCCAGGAACTCCTCGTGGGCGCCGAAGAAGCCGGGCGCCTGGGAATCCGCGGTGACCACGTCGGTCCCCAGGATCTCCGCGCGCTGCACGCCCGCGCGCTCGGCGAGCAGGCCCAGCACGTCGACCTCGCCCAGGCCGAGGATCGGCTGCATGTGCTTCTGCGGGTTCAGCGTGAGGCCGTCGGCGTTCACCCCGCGGTCCAGGTGCACGGCGAGCTGCGGGACCCGCAGCAGCGGGCCGGTCGCGACCAGCACCTCGCGGCCGCCGCGCAGCACCAGCCGCCCGGCCAGGCGCAGTTCGCGATCCAGCCAGGAGTTCAACAGCGCCCCGCCGTAGACCTCGACGCCCACCTGCGCGATCGTCTCCGCAGCGAGCTGCGGGTCGGGCTTCACCTTGAGCGCCGGGGAGTCGGTGTGCGAGCCGACGATCCGGAAGGCCGTCCCGTCCGACGCCTCCGCGGGCGCGGACCAGGCGATGAGCGAGCCGTCGCGCAGCACGAAGCGGTTCCCGCGCACCGCGTCCCCGCTCCACTGCTCCCGCTCGTCCAGCGCCGTGAACCCCGCGACCTCGAGGCGCCGGGCCGCCTCGCGCACGGCGTGGAAGCTCGAGGGGGAGGCGGTGACGAAGGAGCCCAGGTCGGTCGCGAAATCGCGGGCCTCGGCGGTGGGGTGGACGGCGGATTCGGCAGGTGCGGAGGTCATGGGCTCATCGTTCCACAGCGGCCGGGGCCGCGACGGCGGCTTCGGCCCGTCCCGTCCGGTCCCGTCTCGTCGGTCCGGCCCCGTCGGCCCGGATCAGCCGGCGTCGGACGGCTCGGTCTGCGGGGCCTCCGCGTCGGGGCCCTTCATCGCAAGCGTCGCGTCGATCTGCTTCTCGAACCAGTCGTCCATGGTGCGGGAGAAGGCATCGGTGAGGTGGTAGCTGTCGCGGTAGACGAACACGTTGCCGATGATCGGCGAGCAGCGCCCCTTCGGGCACAGCACGTCGGTCGCGGGGTCGGCGATGCGGATCGGCGCGTACGGGTCGTCGCTCGCCCGGTAGGCCGACGGGTTCTCGGCATCCATCCGGTTCTTCATGTCGTCGCCGCACTCGGCGTCGGCCTGGGCCGCGTCGCCGCCCTCGCGCAGCACGTCGAAGGAGCAGTCGAAGCGGTTGCCGGACTCCTCCTTCTTGGGCCAGCGCGGATTGTCCCGCAGCAGCAGCACGGGGATGCCCCGCT
Source organism: Brachybacterium sp. NPDC056505 (assembly GCF_042794925.1). NCBI lineage: Bacteria > Bacillati > Actinomycetota > Actinomycetes > Micrococcales > Dermabacteraceae > Brachybacterium > Brachybacterium sp. NPDC056505. Next base: position 200,678 of record NZ_JBHTSV010000002.1, on the reverse strand, counting down.
CGGTGGTCAGCGGGAGCGCGCTGTCGAGGTTCTCGCGGTCGGATTCGGTGTCCGAACCGCCGTCGAACGAGGTGCGGGTGCCCATCGTGATCAGCACGTCCGGGTCGACGCCGTCGATGAGGGTCTCCCAGGAGGTGTTGACGTCCTCGCACTGGTTGGTCGCCGGGTCCGTGGTGAAGGTGCAGCCGCTGTGGCCGATGTAGTAGACCGCCCAGTTCCTCTCCTTCGCGATCTGCTGGATCGCGCCCGTGTACTGGCCGGCGTGGGAGTCGCCCGCAAGCGCGACCGTGAGGTCGGGGTCGCCGTCGGGCGCGGGGGTATATCGGCAGGTCACGGTGTCCGGGAGGCCCAGCTCCTTCTGGCAGTCCTCGGCGTAGGTGTGCTCGGAGGGCTTCGTGACGACGTCGGGCGAGGGGATGGTGGCGCTGAAGCCGTCGGTCATGGGGTCCACGGTCCACTGCGCGCCCGGGTTCGGGGCTGCCGGCGCGGCAGGGCCGCCGCCGTCGCTTGCTCCGGCGTCGGCGTCGGCATCCTGCGAGCCCTGGGCGACGGTGAGCGAGCGCTCGCCGACGGCGGGGAAGACGGCCTGGGAGCCGACGAGCACCACCACGAGGCTCACCGCGACCGCCGCGAGGGTCCTGCGCGGCCGCGCATCGAGCCAGGCCGAACGGCGCACGGGGGTGTCGACGAGACGCGTGAGCAGCCACGCGATCAGCAGGGACACGGCGAGCACCCCGGCGCCGTCGAGCGCCCCGGCGCGCTCCTGCCCGGTGAGGGCGAGCCAGCCGATGAGCAGCGGCCAGTGCACGAGGTACAGGGCGTAGGCGATCGACCCGAGGAAGGCGACCGGGCGCAGCGAGAGGAACGCGTCGGCGCCCCAGGCGCGGCCCGAGCGCCCGGCGAGGATGACCAGGCCCGCCGCGGCGAGCGGCCAGATCGCGATCCAGCCGGGGAACATGCCCTGCACGTCCAGCAGCGCCCCGCACGAGAGCAGCGCCGCGAGGCCGACCCAGCCGATCACCGCGCGCGCCGCCGCGAAGCGCGGAGGGGTCGCGGCCGAGGTCGTCGCGCCCGTCGCCCGGTCGATCCGCGGCAGCATCAGGCCCAGCAGCGAGCCGAGCGCGAACTCCCACAGCCGCGCCGCGGTGTCGAAGTAGGCGAAGGTCTGGCTCGACGCGGTGGAGAGGATCGACCACACGAGCGAGACCACGATGACCAGCGAGAACATGCCCGCCATCAGTCGGCGCGGGTGGGCGCGGAGCACCGGCAGGCGGCGCATCAGCAGGGTGCCGAGCGCGAACAGCAGCGGCCAGACGAGGAAGATCTGGCCCTGGATTGACATCGACCAGAAGTGCTGCAGCGGGGAGGCGGCCGCGGCGTCGTGCGCGTAGTAGTCGACGCTGTCCGCCGCCAGCACGTAGTTCTGGACGTACAGTGCGCTCGCCCACGCCTGGCGCTGCACGGTCGCCCAGATCGTCGGCGGCAGCACCGTGAACGCGAGGATCAGCGAGCCCAGGATCGTGACGACCGCGGGCGGCAGCAGACGCTTGAACGTCTTCAGCCAGTAGCGGGGCACGGCGAGCGGACGCCCGGACTCCAGGCGCCGCGCGAACGAGCCCGTGAGCAGGAAGGCCGAGATGAACAGGAAGACGTCGACGCCGCCGGAGACCCTCCCGAACCAGATGTGGTACACCGCGACCAGCAGGATCGCGATCGCCCGCAGCCCGTGGATCTCGACCCGGAACGGCACCGAGAGAGCCGGCTCCGACCGGCGGGGCGACGGGGCGGGGGTCGCGTCGGCCGTCGGTGCGGTGGGGCCGGGCGCATCGGCCAACGGGTCGGCGGGCGCAAACTCGGACGGCCGACGTGACGACGATGCCGAGGGCGGTCCGGGTGCCGCGGGCGCCGCGGGTGCCGGATGCATGCGTCCGCGGGTGGCGCGGTCGAGATCGGCGTGAGAGGGGAGCGGCCGCTCGTCGTGCACGGTCGACTCGGTGCGGGGAGCCGTGGTCCGGGCGTCGTGGGCCTCGTCGACGGGCGCGACGGCACGCGGGTCCGTCCGCGGAATCTCGGCGGTGTCGTCCGCCGCGGGCGCATCGTCGGTCGACGTTACATCGTCCTCCGGGACCGCGTCGTCCTCCACGGGCACGTCGTTCGCTGGGACGTCGGCAGCGGGGACGTCGTCTGCGGTCCCCTCGAACTCGACGGGGTACCCGAGGTCGGCCGTGGCGTCGCCGGGTTCGAGCCAGGCGTCCAGGGACTCGGGGTGGACGTGCGCGTAGTCGGTGCGAGCGGGTGCCGTCTCGGCGGAGGGCTCCGCGGACGCGCCGGCGGGAGGCTCCGCGTCAGGGGAGGCGGGTGTCTCGAGCGGCGGCTCCTCGAGGCGTCGGGCGCGTCGGCCGTGGTGGGGACCTGGCGGGGGAGTCGTCGCGCTCTGTGCGGCGGCGCCCGGATCCGTCGGCGCATCCTGTGCGACCGGTTCGGAGAGGGGGCCATCGGCCCCAGGCCTCTCCTCGAGGCCAGGTGGTGTCTCGTCACGAGGGGTGCCGCGGCGACGGCCGTGGGCGCGCGGTGCCGGCCGCGCGTCGTCGTCCGACATCCGTCCCCCTTCGTCAGCGCGCCCATCCGTCGCGGCGTGCATGCGGAGGCGAGCGCCCAGATCCTATCGTCAGCGCGCACTGCGATCCTGCCCGTCTGGAGGACGAGCGCACCCGCGATCGGGTCGCGACCACAGGCGTCGCCAGAGACCACACCACACCCGCGACAAGAGAGCACTGGGCGACGATCGCGAAGAGCACGAGCGAGGCCCGGCGAGCAGGGACGCGGCGGTGACCGGACGACACCGAGACACGACAACGGGCGGTTGCACCGGACCACGAGCGTCGCGAGTGCGGTCGCGAACGCGCCGATCACATGCAGGAGTGTGCGCACTCTTCGAGGGTGAGCTGAGAGCCTCGCCGGGGGGGCCTGGGAAACCAGAGCCCGTTTCGGCACGCGCCAGGAGGGCGGTCTCACCATGCCACACTGGTGCGGTGCAGGACAGCCCCATGCCCCCGGATATTGTCGGGACTTCAGAATCTCCGCTCGCACCAGTTGATGGCGCAACTAATACCTCAGGCTTCGCGATCACCGCGCGCCACGGCGAGAAGGCCCGCGCCGGGGTGATCCGCACCCCGCACGGCGACATCGCGACCCCGGCGTTCGTGCCAGTGGGCACCAAGGCGACCGTGAAGGCCGTGCTCCCGCAGGCCGTCGCGGACCTCGGCGCGCAGGCGGTCCTCGCCAACGCCTACCACCTCTACCTCCAGCCCGGCCACGACCTGGTCGACGAGGCCGGCGGCCTGGGCGCCTTCATGAACTGGCCCGGCCCCACGTACACCGACTCGGGCGGCTTCCAGGTGATGAGCCTGGGTGCGGGCTTCAAGAAGGTCCTCTCCAGCGAGTTCTCCGGAGGGGAGAAGGCCCGCACCGCGAGCGGCGAGGACGACGCCGTCGCCGAGGGCAAGGAGCGTCTCGCGCACGTCGACGACGACGGCGTCACCTTCCGCTCCTTCATCAACGGCGACGTCCACCGGTTCACGCCCGAGATCTCCATGCAGATCCAGCACGGGCTCGGCGCCGACATCATGTTCGCCTTCGACGAGCTCACCACGCTCATGAACTCCCGCCCCTACCAGGAGCAGGCGCTCGAGCGGACGCGGCTGTGGGCGATCCGCTGCCTCGCCGAGCACCGCCGCCTGACCATCGAGCGGGACACCAAGCCGTACCAGCAGCTGTGGGGCGTCATCCAGGGGGCCCAGTACGAGGACCTGCGCCGGCAGGCCTCCCGCGACCTCGGAGCGATGGAGGTCGACGACCAGGTCTTCGACGGCTTCGGCATCGGCGGGGCGCTCGAGAAGGAGAACCTGGGCACGATCGTCGGCTGGGTGACCGACGAGCTGCCCGAGGACCGCCCCCGGCACCTGCTGGGGATCAGCGAGGTCGACGACCTGTTCATCGCCGTGGCCGCCGGCGCCGACACCTTCGACTGCGTCTCGCCCTCACGGGTCGCCCGCAACAGCGCCGTCTACACGCGCACGGGCCGGGTGAACCTCACCGGCTCGCGGTACAAGCGCCAGTTCGCGCCGATCGACGAGACCTGCGACTGCTTCACGTGCACGCACTACACCGCCGCGTACATCCACCACCTGTTCCGCGCCAAGGAGATCCTCTCGGCGACGCTCTGCACCATCCACAACGAGCGGTTCGTGGTGCGCCTGGTCGACGAGATCCGCGCGTCGATCGCGAGCGGCGACTTCGAGGTCCTGCGCGAGGAGCGCACGGGCGCGTACTACGGCGAGGCGCGGTGAGCTGTCCCGCAGAGGCCGGCTGCTAGCTGCGCGGCTGCGATGCGGACTGTGCGCCGAGGTCAGCGCTTCTTCGAGGCGCGGAGCACGACGATCCCACCGACGATCACGAACGCGCCCTCGACGACGTGGCGGATCACCTCGACGATCACCATCACCACGAGCATTCCCCGCGCGGCGTCGAAGCTCCCGTCGTGGAGAGCGGACTGCAGTGCGGCCTGAGCGATCGCCGAGACGATCAGTCGCGTCACGACGCCGCACACGAGCGGAGCGAGGACCAGTCCGCCACCGATCCGCACCCGCTGCGGGCCGACCACCAGGAAGTAGACGGCGGCTGCGAGCAGGGCGACGCCCACGATGACGTTGAGGATCACGAGCAGCACGCCGCCCACGGCGAAGCCGGCGACCCCCGCCTCGGAGCCCTGGTACCCGGCGGAGTACCCGCCGGCGGTGGTCACGATGATGGCGATCGAACGGATCAGCAGGAACAGAGCGCCGAGGGTGATGACGATGATCGCGAAGGTGCGCGTCAGCCGGCTGCGATCCGGCGTTCCCGCCGGTGCATAGACGGGCATCGAGGCATTCCCCGGAGCGTAGGGGCCGCCCTGCGCAGTCGGCTGAGGAGCGGCGTAGGGCGACGGCTGCTGCGGCGGGGCGCCGAACGGCTGCGGCGCGGGGGAGGGCTGTGACTGCGCGGGCTGCCCCCACGGGGAGGGCTGCTCGGTCGCGCTCGGAAGGCCAGCGTCCGGCCGACCCGTGTTCGGCTCGCCCGTGCCCGGCTGGGGAGCGTTCGCTGATGCGGCGCTCTGCTGGGGCCAGCCCGGCTGCGGCTCGCCCTGCTGCGGCCAGCCTGACTGCTGAGCCCCCTGCTGCGGCCAGCCCGACTGTGCAGCGCTCTGCTCCGACGTGCTGCGGTACGGGTCGTACGGCTGGGCGGCCTGCTGGCCGCCCCCATGCTCGCCGTATCCCTGCTGCCTGTCGGGGGCCTGCCCGTACCCCGGCTGGTTCTCCTGCGGATCCGGCTGCCCGTAGCCCTGCGACATGTGCTGTTCTCCCTGCTCTGGTCGGCCCTCGTGTGGTTCCAGCCTATCGGGCAGGTCACGTCGCCCCGGCCTCGATCGACCTGCGCGGACATGTCGATCGCGCCCCGCGCGCATCGTCCCCGCGATCACCGCGCCGGACCGGCTCTCCGCCGGGGGCGAGCAGCACACGTAGCAGGAGGTCGGGTCACGGCATATATGACACGTGACCCGACCTCCTGCTACGCCAAGTCCACAGGGTGCCGGACAACCCTTTGCGGGCACGGCGGTTGCGGGCGATCCTCCTGCCGGCGAGCCTGCTGCTCGCGATCCGGCATCGGGCAACCGGACTGCTCGCGGGTCAGCGCGCGGCGAGCTCGAATCGGAAGCTCACGGGGGCGGCGCCCAGCACGTACTGCGGCAGCGGCTCGGGGCCGCAGGCCGCGGAGCCCACACCGTGCAGCGCCGCGGACAGGGTCACCCAGGTGAGGCCGTCGGATTCGAGGGCGGCGTCGTGGGCCTTCGCGTCGAGCTCGGCCGTCGACCACGGGCGCACCGCCAGTCCCAGGCCCTCGGGGGCGATGACGTCCACCCCGTGCCCATCGCCGCGGACAGCCGCTCGCACCACGCCCGCCCGGTTGCCGTTCTCCTGCGGCATCACGTAGCGGGTCTGGAGGTCGGTGACGGAGGAGCGGTAGGTCGCGAAGGTCGTGCCGCCGCCGGTGTCCGGGTAGGACTCGTGCGGCCCGTAGCCCGTGTACTGGACATCGTCGAGGTCATCGGGGACCGCGAACGTCCAGCCCACGCGGGGCAGCGGCAGGTCCTCCGGCCAGTGGGCCGAGGGCGCCACGTCCACCTGCACCCCGACGCGCTCGCCGTCGCTGGACCAGCGCTCGGTGACGTCGGCGCCCAGGCTCGACCCGTCCAGACCCAGACGCTTGCGCAGCACGAGCACACCGCCCTCGACCTCGGCCGAGACCAGTCGCAGTCGGGCCACGTCCAGACCGATCCGCTTCCACCGCGTCTCGAGCGCCACGGACGTGAAGGCGCGCTCGTTGTCCACGGGAGCCCGGTACAGGTCGACGCCCGCGTGAGAGACGTCGACCGAGCCGACCTTCACCAGGCGGCCCAGGTCGTCGAGGACCGCCGGGCCCACGCGCCAGCTGTCACGGCCCACGGCCGCATCCGGAGGGATCGGCGCGACGAGCTCGCCCAGGCCCTCCTGCTGCGCGGAGAGCGCGGCGCGATCCACGTGGTCTGCGGCGACCACGAGGTGTCCTGTCGGGACCGGCCCCTCCTCCTCGCGGGTCAGCAGGCGCACGGTCACCGTGGGCCCGTCGCCCGCAGGCAGGGGCACATCGGCCGACGCCCCGGGTGCGAGGTCCGGCAGCGCGAGCTCCTGCCAGGTCTCCTGCGCATCGAGCGAGACCTCCGCGCGCAGATGGTCGAGGGTGCGGAACGCGTAGCGGTTCGTCACCCGCGCCGCGCGGGCGCCTGACTCACCGCCCGTCGCCCCCTCGAGGATCTCGAGCCCCACGGGAGAGAAGTGGTGCTTGGCGTCGAGCAGCGTGGGGGAGGGGCTGCGGTCGGGCAGCACGAGGCCGTCGGCCACGAAGTTCGCGTCGTGCAGGCGCTCGCCGAAGTCGCCGCCGTAGCCGTCGATCGCACGGCCGTCCGCGTCGGTCGTGGCCAGGGCGTGGTCGATCCACTCCCAGATGAAACCGCCCTGGATCGCGGGGTACTCGTGGACCAGGTCGAAGTATTCCTTGAGGGAGCCGGCGCCGTTGCCCATCGCGTGCGCGAACTCGATCCACAGGAACGGCTTGGTGAGCGCCGGGACGTCGTCGAAGGCGTCGTCGGCCGCATCCACGCCGAGGTGGCGCAGCATGCCGACCAGCTGCTTCCTGTTCTCCGCATCCAGTGCGCGCTCGCCGATCTGGCGGGACTGCTCGTGGCTGGGGTACATGAGCGAGAAGAAGTCCGCGTCCAGCGCCCGGTAGTCCTGCTCGTAGATGACCGGACGCGTGGGGTCGACCTCGCGGACGCGCTGGATCATCGCGGTCGTGTTCCGCCCCGTCGACGCCTCGTTCCCGATCGACCAGATGACGATTGACGGGTGGTTGAGGTCGCGGCGCACGAAGCGGTCGGTGCGCTCGAGCAGGGACTCCGTGAACTGCGGGTCGTCGGCCGGGCGCTTGGCGGCGCCCGTGGAATCCTCACCGGTGGTGTCCGCGTGGAAACCGTGCGCCTCGAAGTCGCCCTCGTCGACCACGTACAGCCCGACCTCGTCGCACACCTCGAGGAACCGCTGGTGGGGCGGGTAGTGCGAGGTGCGCACCGCGTTGATGTTGTGCTGCTTCATGAGCGCCGCGTCGAGATCCTGGTTGCCCGGATGCTGCGTGCGGCCGACGAGCCGGTCGACCTCGTGCCGGTTCACGCCGCGGATCTCGACGCGCTCGCCGTTGACGCGGAAGATCTCGCCGTCGATCTCGACGCGCCGGAAGCCGACGCGCAGGGAGACCGTCTCGGCCGCGGCGCCGCCGGATGCGCCCGCGACGCGACCGGCAGCGCCGGCGCCGCCGGCGCCGGCTGCGGCCGTCACCGTCGCGTCGTAGAGGGCGGGCACCTCGGCGCTCCAGGGGTCGACGGGGCCGACGTCGAAGCTGGTGCCGTCGGCCGGGGCCTCGACGTCGAGGGCGGGGATGCGCACCACGGCGCCCTCGAGCAGCGCGCCGTCGATCCCGGTCGCACGGGCGCTGAGCGTGCCGCGGCCGGTGGACGGGTCGAAGTCGACGCGGGTGACGAGGTCGTGGATGCCGCTGACGGGTCGCAGCAGCAGGTCCAGGCTGCGGAAGATCCCGGAGGCCCACCACATGTCCTGGTCCTCGAGGTACGTGTTGACGCTCCACTGGACCACGCGCACCTCGAGCAGGTGGGTGGCGCCCGCGCGCAGCAGGTCGGTGACGTCGAACTCCTGGGTGAGGCGGGAGCCTGCGGTCACGCCCACCTCGGTCCCGTCGATCCAGACCTTCGCCGCCGAGTCCACACCCTGGAAGCGCAGGATCGCGCGGGCGCCCTCGGCGAGTTGCCGCTCCCAGTCGGCGGGCACCGCGAGCGCGCGCGAGTAGTGGGCCGTGGGGTTCTCGTCGGGCACGTGCGGGACGTCGACGGGGATCGGGTAGACGACGTTCGTGTACTGCGGGGCGCCGTGGCCCTGCAGTTGCCACAGTCCCGGCACCTCGATCGTCGTCGGGTCGCCCAGGTCCGAGCCGTCGGCGCGGGACCCGAAGCGCACGTCCCACGTGCCGTCGAGACTGAGCTCCGGGGCGTCGGAGTGCAGGTGCGCCCGACCGCGCAGGCGCCCGCTGCCGGTAGGCAGGGCCTCCCACCAGCGATCGGTCGGGGCGGTCACGGGAGCGGCGGTGGTCATCGTGAGGATTCCTCCAGGTCAGATGGGGTATTCGCGTCGGACCGGGCGCAGGTGGCCGACGGTGGCGCTGGGATCAGCCTACAGATTCGTGAGCGTTCACGTGACGGGGTGCTCGAGGCGGCCAGGGTGAGGGGAAACCGGGAGGAGGGGAGTATCCGGCTCCCGCGGCCTCGGCGGCCCGCGAGAAGTACGAAGTGGTTGCCATGGGCCCTCTTGGCAACGACTTCGTGCGGCTCGCGTACGGCCGGGGCGGTCGTGGCCACTCGCTCGCAGCGAGCGGGACCTAGTCTGAGCTGAGCTGAGCTGAGCTGAGCTGAGCTGAGCTGAGCTGAGCTGACGGTGAGGATCGAGGTGAGGGGAAGAGTATGGGCTCCGCGGACCACGAGCGCCCGGGACGTCGCATCGACGGCGTGCCCGAGCACGTCGATCGTCCTGGGCGCGACGACCTGCCCGGGCACACCGGTGCGCCTGAGCGCGACGATCTGTCGCAGCTCGCAGGCATGCCTGGGCCCCTCCTGGTCGACTGGGACTACGTGCTGATCCTGGACTGGCCGGAGGGCGACGATGATCTCGATCTCCCCGACCCCGAGGCCGTCATCTCCCCACCGCTGTCGCAAGCGCTGCGGCGATGGTCGACTGCGATGCAGATCGCCTACGACGATGAGACGGGCGCGCATGACCCTGATCCGGAGGAAGCCGACGCCCTGGACGCCGAGTACGACCGCCTCGTCGCGCGACTCCGCGCCACGGGGCTCGCAGTGGACCAGGGGGAGAAGTGGTGGCGCGCACCCTGATGCCGCCGCTTCCCGGCTCGGCCCGATCGCGCCACAGGCGCGAGCAGCTCGCCCCCATCAGAACCGCGAGAAGTGAGAAGTCGTCCTGAAGAGGCGGTTATGACAGCAACTTCTCACTTCTCGGTGGCACGGGGCGCCGAGGGTGCCGCGTGACGGAGCGCCGTCCGCCCCGCCCCGCGCCGCCCCCACCCTCCCCAGTAGACTCGTCGGCCGTGACCACGTCCGAGCCCCAGCCGCAGCACCCGGAGCCCGCGTCGACCCGTGACGATGCCCCGGGCTCCTTCGCCGAGGGCGCTCCCGCGTCCGCCCCGCTCCTCGGGTCCGCGACCGATCGCCCGCAGACGGTCTCCGCGCGCAAGGACGCCTATGAGCAGCTGCGGCGCCTCTCGACGTGGCGCCTGCTGAGCGCGACCAAGGCGCCGGCGGTGCTCGCGATCCTGCAGACGGTCTTCCCCGGCGGCAGCCGTCGCCTGGGACGCAGCGACCTCGTGGCGCGCGTCGAGACCCACCTGGACCTGCTGCACGAGGACGGCCAGGGCCGCACCGCCCCGGAGTACGTGGACTCGTGGGTCCGCGAGGGCTATCTGACCCGGCGCGACGACCCGCAGCACCTGGAGACGATGTTCGAGCCGTCCCCGGCGACGATCGACGCGGTCCAGTTCATCGCCTCCCTCGATGTGCACCGGCCCACGACCACCGAGTCGCGCCTGCAGCTGGTGCTCCAGCAGTTCGACCGCCTCGCGCAGGAGACGGAGACCGACCGCGACGTGCGGCTCGCGGACCTGCAGCGTCGGCGCGCGGCGATCGAGCAGGAGATCCGCGACCTCTCCGAGGGGGAGCTCCTGCTACCCGATGCCGGTACCTCCGCCGACCGCCTGCGCGACATCCTGCAGATCGCCTCCGAGCTCTCGGGCGACTTCCTGCAGTACCGCGAGGACCTGCGCGCCGTCGACCTCCACCTGCGCGAGCAGATCCTCTCCCCGGAGGCCTCGCGCGGCGAGATCCTCGAGCAGCTGCTCGCGGGCGACGACCTGCTGGGCCAGTCCCAGGTGGGCCGCACCTTCACCGCCTTCTTCCGGATGCTCAACGACCCCGCCCAGACCCGTCGGGCGCAGGACGTCGTGGACCGTCTGCTCGAGCGCGACTTCACCCAGCACCTCACGCGCGACGACCGCGAGATGCTCGCGAACGTATTCAGCGACCTCTACGAGCCCGCGCAGGAGGTGCTCGACGTCAAGACCGAGCTGTACCGCTCGCTCGCGCGGTTCGTGCGCTCCCAGGACTTCCGCCAGCACCGCGTGCTGCTGGACCTGCTGCAGGAGGCCCAGGGCCTCGCGCTCGCGCAGAAGGACGAGGTCTCCACGCGCTTTCCGTTCTCGCTGGACCTGCGGGTCGCGCGGGTGCGGATGTCCTCGGTCTCCCAGCACCGCTTGAAGGATCCGACGGATCCCGGCGCCCCGGTGGAGGCCGAGGTGCACGATGCGACGACGCTCAGCGTCGAGGTGCTCCAGGACCTGGTGCGCACCAACGACATCGACACCGTGGGCCTCACCGGCTCCGTGAACCGCGTGCGCTCGCTCGCCGGGCAGGCCTCGATCGGCGACGTGCTGCGCGAGGAGCCCGCCCGCCAGGGACTGGCCTCGGTGATCGGTCTGATGTTCCTGGCCACGCAGTTCGCGCAGGAGCGCGAGGGGTCGACGGAGGTCGTGGGCTGGCGCGAACTGGACGGCAACGACTACGCGGCCAAGGTGCCCGCCTACTACTTCCTGGACGACGTCCCGGTGGAGTGAGTCGGCCGACGGGCCTGCCCGGGCCGCCGGCGGTCACGCAGGCACCAGTCCCTCAGTCGAGCCCGAGCAGCTTCCCGCTCTTGGAGACCTCGGGGTCGGTGCACGAGGCGAGATCGAAGCAGCAGGGGCGGCGCTTGCCGTGGCGCATCTTGTCGAGGGACACCTCCACGCGGCGCGCCCGGGTGGAGGGGTTCTTGGTCGCGCCGACCCAGCGCACCCATTCCCACCGGGCCATGGGCGTGATGTCCTCCCAGACCCCGCCGACGTCGTCGGCGCCCGCGAGCGCCTCGCCGAGATCCTCGGGGACCGACGGCTCGGGCCATGCGGCCGACGGCGTGAGCGAGAACACGACCTCGTCGCCATCTCCCCGGCCCAGCACCTCGAGCATCTCCGCGTCCAGGGCGATCCAGTGCCCCTTCGCGCCGTCGGGCTCGACGACGAGGTCGAAGGGATGACCGTCGAGCACCGCGGTCACGGCGTTCTGTCCGCGCGTGCGCAGCCGGGCGCTGGCCTCGGCGGGCAGCGGCAGGATCAGGCGCTCGCCGATGGCGCGGATGCGTCCGGTGCCCTCGATCGGCTCTGCTGTCTCGTCGGGGTTCCCGGCCATGTCCCGCTCCGTCCTGCTCCTAGGCTCCGCCGCCCCGTCGGAGACGACGGGGCGGGGCTGTCGAGGTCAGAGTACGGCCTCTCCGCGCGCCTGGGCCGCGCGCAGGGGCCGCGTGCAGGGGCCACGCGCAGAGGCCATGCGCCGGGCCGCGCCCCCAGGGTCGAGCCGTGGGGACGGGCACGAGGCGAGCGGAGACGTGTGGGATGACGGACGTTCCTCGGACGCCGCATCCGTGACGGCGCGATCCCCGCCGGTGGCATCATGGCTCCCCGGCTCCGCCCGCGCGACGAAGCTGTGCAGCGACGACGCTGTCGACCGATCAGTCGCCATCGAAAGGCTTCCCATGTCGGAGAGACCCTCCGCCCCCTCGTCGACCACCGGTTCCTCCGCCGCCGGGACATCCGCCCCGGCCGGCGCCGACGAGAACACGCGCTCCCTGCAGTCCACGCTCAAGCCCTCCTGGGTGTTCGCGATCGCGCTCGGCTCGGCCGTGGGCTGGGGCGCGTTCATGCTGCCCGTGGACTGGCTGCAGGACGGCGGCACCGCCGGCGCGCTCCTGGGCTTCACGATCGGCGCTGTGCTGATCGGCATCATCGGCATCAGCTACGGGATGATCATCCGCGTGCTGCCCGTGACCGGAGGCGAGCTCGCCTTCGTGCTGCAGGAGTTCGGGCGCCGCCACGCGTTCGTGGTCGGCTGGTTCCTGGCGCTCGCCTACGCGTGCATCGTCGCCCTGAACGCGACGGCCGTCGCGCTCGTGTTCCGCATGCTGCTGCCCTCCGTCATGGAGCAGGTGCACCTGTACACGGTGGCGGGCTGGGACATCTACCTGCCCGAGGTGATCATCGCGGCCCTCGCGATCGTCGCCACGGGCTTCATGAACGCGATGGGCACGGCCCTGTCCGGGCGCTTCCAGTTCATCGCCTGCGTGGTGCTGATCATCGCGGTCGTCGCGATCCTGCTGGGCGCGCTGCTCCACGGCGTCCAGCACGGCTTCGCGCTCTACCCGGCCTTCCCGGAGGGCTCCTCGCCGCTGCCGGCGATCGCCGTGATGGTTGCCTTCGCGCCGTGGGCGTTCGTGGGCTTCGACAACGTGCCGCAGGCGGCCGGCGAGTTCGACTTCTCGCCCCGCAAGGCGCTCTTCCTCATCCTCGCCGCGATCGGCACGGCGGGCCTGGTCTACCTCGCGATGATCTTCTCGAGCTCCGTCGCGCTGGGCCCGAACGGCGACACCCACCCCGACGCCGCCTGGCCCACGGCCGAGGTGATCGCCGGGATCATGGGCCCGCTCGGCAAGGGCCTCATGGTGATCGCGGTGCTGATGGGCGTGGCGACCGGACTGAACGGCTTCACGGTCTCGTCCTCGCGCGTGCTGATGGCGATGGGCAGGGCGAAGATGCTGCCGGCGTTCTTCGGCCGCGTCGAGAGCCGGCACCGCACGCCCGTGGTCGCGATCGTGTTCACGAGCGCCCTGTGCCTGCTGGCGCCGTTCTTCGGGCGCTCCGCGCTCCAGTGGATCGTGGACATGACCTCGGTGGGCGTGACCATCGCCTACGGGTACACGTGCCTGGCCGCGTTCAAGCTGGCCCACCCCGCGCGAGCGGGGGAGCACGACGCCTTCGGCCGCGCCCGCCCCGTCTACCGCGCGATCTCCCTGCTGGGCGCGCTGCTGTCGCTGGGCTTCCTGCTGCTGCTGTTCGTCCCGGGCTCCCCAGGGCGCCTGGGCACCCAGCCGCTCGTCGCGCTCGCCGTGTGGGTGGTGCTCGGCGCGCTCTTCCTCGCCGTCCGCCACCGACGGCTCATGGCCGCCCCCGAGGAGGAGCTCGAGGAGGTCATCCTCCACCCGGAGCCCTGAGACCCCGGGGCCGACGGGCGGGCCGGGGTGAGCCCGCTGGCGGGCGGGCCGTCGAGCGCCCGCCCTGCGCCCGCCGCCCTGTGCCCGGCGCCCGGCGCCCAGCGCCCGGCGCCCGGCGCTCACGCCGAGTACACGACCTCGCCGTCCTTGACAGTGGTGAGCACCTCGATGTCCCGCAGATCCTGCGGCGCGGTCGCGAGGGGGGCGGCCGAGAGGATCACGAGGTCGGCCCGCATCCCTTCGCGGATCCGGCCCTTCGTCTCCTCCTCGCCGTACTGGTAGGCGGCGTCGGCCGTGACCGCGCGCAGCGCCTCCCACGTCGAGATGCGCTCCTCGGGGCCGACGGGCGTGCCCTCGCGGCTGATCCGGTTCACGGCCGCCCACACGCTCAGCAGCATGTCCGGGGGCGTGACGGGGGAGTCCTGGTGCAGGGTCACGCGCACGCCGCGGTCCAGCGCCGAGCGGGCGGGGGAGACGCGGCGCCCGCGGCGGAGGCCGAAGTTGCGCAGGTGCGCATCTCCCCAGAAGTACGTGTGCACGCTGAAGATCGAGGCGATCATGCCCAGGCGCGCCATCTGCTCGAGCTGGTCGTCGCGCACGGTCTGGGCGTGGATCATCACCGGGCGCTCGGCCAGCAGCGCGGGGTTCTCCGCGCTCACCTGCGACACCGTGTCGATCCACTGCTGGGCAGCGGCGTCCCCGTTGCAGTGGGCGATGAGCTGGACGCCGTCGGCCGCGAGCTCGCGGGTCCAGGCGAGCACCTGCTCGTCGGAGTGGGCGGCGTAGGCGCAGCCGGGGTCCTCGTCGCCGGGGACAGGCTCGTAGGGCTCGCTCATCCAGGCCGAGCGCGCCTGCGGGGAGCCGTCGAGGATCAGCTTGTACCCGCCCAGGCGCAGACGACCCGTGTAATCGCCGGCGAACTCGGCGAACTGCTCGCGGGCCGGAGCGCCCCAGGCCGCTACCGGGTAGACCACGAGGTCCAGCGGCAGCCGGCCCGCGCGGGCCGCGGCGGCGAGGTCCGCCACCGCCTCGGGGGAGGCAGCGCCCTCCTGTGCGGTCGTGATCCCATGGCGCAGGTAGTCCTCGGTGGCCAGGCACAGTGCGTCCGCGGCGTCGCCGCCGCCGAAGATGCCGCCCGCGCCGCCCTCCGGGTCGATCGCCGTGAACAGGGCGCCGAGCGCAGAATGCTCCTCGGCGAAACCGTCGGGCGTGCCGTCGGGCCGACGACCGAAGCGCCCGCCCTCGGGATCGGGGGTCTCGGCGGTGATCCCTGCGGCCTCGACGAGGACGGAGTTCGCCGCGCCCACGTGCATGCTGCGATGCATGGCGAGGACGGGGATCTCGGTGGAGACCCGGTCGAGGTCGTCGCGCGTGGGGTGGCGCCCCTCGGCCAGCTGCGTCGGGTCGTACTTCGCGCCGACCAGCGGTGAATCGTCGCCCGCCTCGCGCGCGGCGAGGCGCTCGCGGAGTGCCGCGACCACCTCGTCGATGCTGCGGGCGTCCTCGAGGTCGACCAGTGCGGCGAGCCGGCCGTGGCCCAGCAGGTGGCCGTGGGAGTCGACGAAGGACGGCATCAGGGTGCGGCCTGCGAGGTCCACTTCGGCGGGTTCGTCTGCACGCTCGCGGAGGTCGGCGAGAGTGCCGACGCCGGTGATCAGGCCGTCCTCGACGAGGACCGCCTCGGGGGCGTCGTCGCGGTCGACCATGGTGAGGATGCGGCCGGAATGGTAGAGCGTCTGCACGCTGCGGCTCCTTCGATGCGGGGGTGAGGCGTCGGCGCGCCGCGCGCGTCGGCCGAGCCACCGTATCCCGCAGCCCTGCGTGTGCGCGCCTTCGTCACCCGCAGACGTCCCGTGGGAGCGCGCCGTTCCACGGCGTCCGCTTCACAGAGGCGGCAGCCCGCCCGGCCCCGGGGGGTGCGACCGCCCACCCGAGGGCGCCTGTTCACCAGACGGGGCCGCAAGCCAGGAGCCCTCCGTGAGACACCGATCCACGACGGCCGGCTCGAGCTCGGTGGTGGTGACATCGACGGTCGCGTCGAGGACCCCGTCGTCGATCATCGCCTCCGAACGGCGCACCGGCAGGCGCTGCATGATGATGGAGACATCGGTCTACGGGCGCGAATTCCGCTGGGCGGCTGCCCTGCACCGCGAGGGGGCACTCGGGGACGTGACGTTCTATCGCGGTGTGCACATCCAGAACCTCGACGGATTCCCGAGCTACTGGCAGGGCTTCCCCCCGATGCACTACCTGACGCACGCTCTGTCCCCGGCGCTCGCGCTGCTGGGCACCAGCGTCGAGAGCGTGAGCGCCGAGGGGTCCGTGCACCTCGACGAGGCCACGCGCGCCGCCGGCGGCTTCGACAACCCCTATCCGACAGAGATCGGCGCCTTCCGGCTCAGGAACTGTGACGCCCTCGCCGAGGTGCAGATGTCCTTCTTCCGCACGGCTCGCGAGTACATCGAGGGTTTCTGGCTCTACGGCAGTCGCATGGGTCTGGAATGGCCGACCCACCAGGAAGGACCGATGCTGGTGCATACGATGACCGGACCCGCCCAGGGCGGACGCGGGAACCGGACAGCGGTCGAGGAGATCGATCCACCCGATCAACGGGGCTCCCTGAGCGCGGAGCTTCGCCAGTTCGTCCACGAGACCGTGGTCCAGCTTCCCGGCATGGGCGAACCGGTGAGGATCGGCGCCGGGCACGGAGGGTCGAACCCGTACCTGGTCGACGAGTTCCTCGCCGCGATCACGGAGGACCGACGGTCTCGGATCGACAGCGTGCGCGCCGCCGAATGGACCTGCCGGGCATCTGCGCGCACGAGTCGGCGATGAGCGAGGGGGTGCGCATCACGGTGCCTGCTCTCGGCTGAGGGGGAACGGGTCAGCCGAGTGGCGCGGACAGCTCCACGTTGATGTCATCGGGGTCCTGGAAGGACAGGATGGCGAGCCCCGCGTCGGCCAGGTCGGTCACGTCGCCGTGCGTGATCCCGGCCTCGGAGAGCGCGCGCGCAGCGCGCTCCAATTCCTCACGGGATTCCACGGCGAAGCTCAGGTGGTCCAGGCCAGTCACATCGGGGTCGAATGCGTTCTCCCCGACCGGCCGCAACCCGAACAGCGTGCCCTGCGGGGTCTGGTAGACCACTCCGCCGTAATACTGCTGCTGAGATCGCCGCACGTTCGCGTCGCCCGCCTGCGCCGAGGCGTCGATGGCAACCGGCCAACCGAACACGCGATCGTAGAAGGCCTTCGATCGGCCGATGTCGGTGACCGTCAATCGGACGTGTGCGAGACCGCTGCTGGAGATCATGGCCATGGCCTCAGCGTAGTCCGTGCGATCGCTGGAGGTGGAGAGCGAGGACTCCATGGGGCTGACGGGCCCACGCCGGACCGAACAGGCCGAGCGCGGCCGTGGCGTTCGGTCCTCGCCCCGCGGGTGCTCTCAGCCCGCCGCGCCCGCGCGGTACGTCCGGACATAGCGCGCGAAGTCCCAGCCCTCGCGGGTCGCCGTCCCGTCGAGGAAGTCGATCGCGGCCTGCCTGCCCGTGCGGTAGAGCTTCTCGCGGTCCTCGTCCGTGAGGTCGAACTGGGTGGGCTTCACGAAGCTCGTGTCGACGAAGATCGTGCGGGCCTGCACGTGCGGGTCGTCGATGTGCATGCGATCTCGGGCCCCGATGAGGGTGTCCAGCAGGGCGAGCGCGTACGACAGCGCGCCGCGGATGCGATTCACCGGGGCCGGGTCGGCGGGCGGACGGGCCGAGAGCTTGATGCCGAACGTGGGCCAGCGCGGGAGTGCGCCGTCGGCCCGATCGAAGACGCCGACGGGGAAGTTCGAGAGCATCCCGCCGTCCACGAGGTATGCGCGCCGCCCCTGCGAGGTCGCCCATCGCACGGGCCGGAAGAAGAAGGGCATCGCGGTCGAGGCGCGCACGGCCTCGGCGACGGGGAGGTCGGCGGCGGTCATGCCGTACTTGCCGGCGTCGCGGGGCAGCAGCCGGAGCCGCCCCGCGGTGACGTCGGAGGCGGTGACGACCAGGCGGGACGCGGCAGCGTCCTCGGAGGACTCTCTGTCCCCGACGGGCCGGTCGGGCGCCTCGCCCTCGGGGTCCTGGTAGGGGAGATCGGCGAAGGTGAACGGACGGGAGGCATCGGCGGGCCGCGCGTGCTCGGCCAGCTGCTCGGCGAGCCACGTTCCCGCGTACCTCCCGCGATGCACGCCCTTGCGCACGAGGATCGCGACGGCCTTGCCCACCAGCGGACGCGTCCACCAGGGGCCGTCGCAGAACTTCTCGTAGTCGATCTCGCGCAGGAGACCCACCAGATCGGCGGCGGGGACGTCGGCCGCGACCAGCGCCCCGGCGATCGCTCCCGCGGAGGAGCCCGCGACACGGCCGAAGCGATACCCGCGCTCCTCGAGCACTTCGATCGCCCCTGCGAGGGCGATGCCCTTCACGCCGCCGCCCTCGAGGACGAGGTCGGCGCGGGACGACCTGGTGCCGGTTCCCTGGTGGGCGTCCTGTTCCCTCGACGCCATCAGCGAGCGGGTGCGGAGGGGCCGGCGGGCGTCTCGGGTGTGCCCGGGGTGTCGTCGTCCCCGTCGTCCGCGGCGGCGACCTCGTCCCCGCCGGCACTGCGGTGGCCATCGTCGTCGTCGCCCCCGTCATCGGCGTCCCTGGGGACATCCGGCACGCCGAGCATCGCGGGCACGTCGTCGACGGGCGTGCCCGGCTGCCAGCGGCGGGCGGCGACGATCATCGAGTTGACCGTGGCGATGAACGGCACGGCGAAGAACGCGCCGGCGATCCCGGCGACCGCGGTGCCCGTGACGACGCCGAGCACGACGCCCAGCGGGTGCACCTTCACGGCGGTGCCGGTGAGCATGGGGTGCAGGACGTGGGATTCGATCTGCTGCACGCCCACCACGATCGCGAGCATGATCAGCGCGTGCACCCAGCCGTTGAAGACGAGCGCGAGGCCCACGGCGACGGCGCCGCCCACGATCGCGCCGACCACCGGCACGAAGGCGCCGAAGAAGACGACGACGGCGATCGGGATCGCGAGCGGGACGCCCAGGATCGCGGCGCCGATGCCGATGAACACGGCGTCGGTCGCGGCGACGACGAGTTGGATGCGGATGAAGCTGGTCAGGGTGTGCCAGCCGGCGGCGCCCGCCGCGAGGATCCGCGGCTGCGCAGCGCGCGGGAACAGGCGCGAGGTCCAGATCCAGATGTGCTTGCCGTCGATGAGGGCGAACAGCGTCACGAAGATGACGATGAACAGGCCCTCGAGCACGTGGGCGACGCTCGAGCCGGCCTCGGCGGCGCCCGCGCCGATCTCCGAGGCGTGCTTCTGCAGCCACTCGGTGGCCTTGGTGACGTAGCCGTCGACGTCGGACTCGGTGATCCCGAAGGGATGGGTCGCCAGCAGGGACTCGGCCTGGCCCAGCGCGTCGATGGCCTGCTTCTGGATCGATGGCAGCTGGCTGCGGATCTGGCTGGTCACCAGGATCACGAGCCCCACGATCACGGCGAACACCACCACCCAGGCGGTGATGATCGCGACCCACTTGGGCCAGTGGTGGCGCTGCAGGAACGCGGAGACCGGCACCAGGAGCGCCGAGAGCAGCAGGCCCACCATGAAGGGGATCACGATCTCGGAGAGCCACACGGCTCCGAGTGCGACCGCGACGACGCCCAGCCCGATGATCAGCACGCGCCAGGTGTAGCCGGCGCCGATCTTGAGCCCCTCGGGGATCGGGTCGGGGTGCGGCAGCGGCGTGGAGGGACGCGCCGAGGCACCCGTGGATGCGGTGTCCGGATCTGTCATGAGTACGGCATATCCCGCCTGCAGTCCGGATTCACTTCCCCGGCGCGTTCTGTGGTCGGGGTCACGCGGTCTCGGGGCTCGCAAGCGCGCCTCATGCATCAATCAATCCTGACAGAAGTAATATCAATCTTGACGTGACTAATGTCGGTGTCGTAGAACTGTGCCCAGGACGAAGCAGTCACCGAGCACAGGAGCCCCCATGACCCGCTATGGCGTCGACCTCATCACCTTCTACGACCCGACGTTCTGGGGGGTCGAGACGTTCGAGGACGTGATGGAGATCCGCCGGCGGGACCCCCGGCGGATCTGGGAGAGCATCTTCGAGGGGCTCTCGGCCGCGGGCATCGAGCTGATGGAGACCACCTTCGGCCCCACCCACCGCGAGAGCGCGCTGGAGGCCTTCGGCAGCGCGGAGAGGCTGCGCGAGGCCGCCGAGGCCCACGGGCTCGGATTCACCAGCGTCTTCCATCTGGGCCTGGACTGGGTCGGGGGAGGCCGGAGCGTCGAGCAGATCGTCCAGGACGCCGTGGTCGACGCACGCTTCGCCCAGGAGGCGGGCGCCGACACCCTCGTCGTCGGCCCTCCGATGCGCAGCAGCTGGGACGACCCGGCCCGTCGCTTCGTGGATCTCGACTTCGTCCGGGACTTCGCCGACGTCGCGCACCGCGTGGGAGCGGCGACGCTCGAGCTCGGCGTGCGCACGGCGATCCACACCGAGGCGCACTCCGTGTTCAGCACCCCGCGCGACGTGGACGCGATCCTGGGCGCCCTCGATCCGTACTACGTGTTCTTCTGCCCCGACACCGCTCACCTCACCCTCGCCGGCGGCGACCCGGTGCAGGTCGTCGGGCGCCACGCGGAGCGCGTCGCCATCGCGCACTGGAAGGACGCGACCGGGCCGATGACCCCGTACCTCCCCATCGACGGCGACGTCCACCTCGCCCACCGCGAGTACATGACCCCGCTCGGCACGGGAGCCGTGGACTGGGAGGGCTTCGCCGACGTCTACGCGAAGTCCCTGTCACCCGAGGTGCGCCTGCTCGAGCTCGACGCCGTGCCGGACCCCGTGGCGGCCATGATCCAGGGCCGCGAGTTCATCGACGCCCGCGTCCCGGGCCCCGTCGCCGTCTGACCCCGAGCATCCCGGCCGCGTTGCGCGGCCCCCTCCGGCGGGAGAACCCGCCCCCTGCACCTCGAAGGAGAGGTCGTGCACACGATGGAACCCACCGGATCGCTCTCGGCGGGGGCGCCGCCCGTCATCGGCGCGCCCGCCCCGCTGGCGCCCGTGAGACGCAGCTACATGCTCGCCCTGGGGCTCGCCCAGTTCGGTATCACCCTGGCCATCTTCTCGCCGGCCGTGGTGAGCATGCAGGTCAAGGCCCAGGCGCTCTCCCCGGACAATCCGGCGGCGATCATCGGCGCCGTCATGCCGCTGGGCGCGATCGGCGCCCTGCTCGCGAATCCGCTCGCGGGCGCCCTCTCGGACCGGACCCGGACCCGCTGGGGGAGGCGCCGGCCGTGGCTGCTCGCCGGGGCCGTCGGCCTCATGCTCTCGCTGGTCTGGGTCGCCCTCGCGCCCGGCCTCGGCCAGCTGATGATCGCCTGGCTGCTCGCCCAGATCACGGCCAACGCGACCGTGGCCCCGCTGATCGCGAGCTTCGCCGACAACGTCCCGCATCTGCAGCGCGGCCGGGGCTCCAGCGTGATCGCGCTCGCCCAGAACCTCTCGGTGCTCGCGGGCACCTATCTGGCCACCTACTTCGTGGGCAACCTCCCCGTGCTGTTCGTGGTGCCCGGGTTCCTCGCGATCGCGCTGGTGATCGTCTACGCGCTCGTCGCACGCGATGAACTGCCCGCGGAGCGCGCGCCGCGCATGTCGGTCGGCAGGTTCCTCGGGACGTTCTGGACCAACCCGCTGCGCCACCCCGACTTCGGCCTCGCCTGGTGGTCGCGGCTGCTGATCACGCTCGCGATGTTCATGTTCACCACCTACCGCCTGCTGTACATGCAGGACCGGATGGACCTGGGCCTCGTCGAGGCCACCGCGACCGTCGCCTTCGGCGTGCTGCTGTACACGATCGCGCTGCTCGCCGCGGCGGCGGTCTCCGGCTGGCTCTCGGACCGGCTGCGGCGCCGCAAGGTCTTCGTGGCGGGCTCGACGCTGCTGTTCGGCATCGGCACCCTGGTCCTCGCCCACGCCGGGACGATCGAGCAGTTCTACGTCGCGGAGCTGATCATGGGGCTCGCCTACGGCGTGTACTCGGCCGTCGACACCGCGCTCGTGGTCGACGTGCTCCCGGATCCCGAGCGGGCCGGCAAGGACCTGGGGGTCGTGAACATCGCGAACATGATCCCCCAGTCCCTCGCTCCTGCCCTCGGGCTCTGGCTCCTGCAGGTGGGGAGCCCGGGAGCGCAGAACTACACGCTCATGCTGTGGGTCGCCGCGATCGTCGCGGTGATCGGCGCGCTCGTGGTGCTGCCCATCCGTCGGGTGCGCTGAGCCCTCCGGGACCACGTCGCGGACCGACCGAGTTCCGTCGAGATTGCCAGAAGTGAGGGCCGACGGATACCGTCCACGGATGCCCACCAGCAGCCTGCGCCCCGAGCATCGGGCCGTCCTCCGTGAACTGTTCTCCGCACCGGTGCGGTCGAAGGCGGAGCTCGCCGCGGCCACGGGCTGGGCTCGCAACACCATCGCCCAGCGGCTCGACGAGCTCGTGGAGGCGGGGTGGGTCCGGGAGGAGCCCGCGGAGCGGGGCGGGCTGGGGCGTCCCAGCGCCCGGTTCTCGCTGCGCGTCGACCAGCGCCTGGTCCATGTCGCCCACTTCGGGCGGGATCAGCTCGACGCGTCCCTGGTGACCCTCCACGGGGACGTGATCGCGTCGCGACGCGTGCCCGTCGACCTCTCGCAGGGTCCGGAGGCGGCCGCGCGCACGGCCGACGAGACCCTCGCGGACCTGCGCACCAGCGTCTCGGCGGCCGCGGAGGACATCGCGCTGTGCGTGATCGGCATGGCGAGCCCGGTGGACCAGCGCCGACGGGCGATCAACCCCGTCTCCGAGCCGGGCTGGTTCGCCCTGGACATCGTGGACACCTTCGGCGAGGCGCTCGGACTGCCCGTGCTCGCGGAGAACGACGCCAACCTGATGGCGATGGGAACGGCCGCGCGCGGCGGTCGCGACGACCCCGCGGAGGCGGTGATCTTCGTGAAGGTCGCCCAGGGGATCGGGGCCGGCACGGTGATCGACGGGCGACTGCGCCGTGGGATGCGCGGGCTCGCCGGGGAGCTCGGCCACGTGCCCGTGCCGCGCGCAGCGGGCATCCCGTGCACGTGCGGGAACGAGGGGTGCCTGGGAACGATCGCCGCCCTCGGGCCGATCGTCGAGGGGCTGCGCGAGGCCGGGGT
Source organism: Brachybacterium sp. NPDC056505 (assembly GCF_042794925.1). Taxonomy (NCBI): domain Bacteria; kingdom Bacillati; phylum Actinomycetota; class Actinomycetes; order Micrococcales; family Dermabacteraceae; genus Brachybacterium; species Brachybacterium sp. NPDC056505. The sequence continues at coordinate 177,605 of NZ_JBHTSV010000002.1, read as the reverse complement.
GGAGATCCCCGAGCACGAGCGCTTCTGGGAGCTCGCCGCCGCGGCGGATCCTGCCGTGGTGAGCGCGATCCGGCAGGCCGGCAGGGACATCGGCCAGGCGCTCGTGGGTGTCGCCACGGCGATCGCGCCCGAGAGGATCGTGCTCGGTGGGCGGCTCGCCACGGTCGGTCAGCATCTGACGGCGGGGGTGCGCGAGGCGCTGTTCGCGCGCGTCCTCCCCGACATGACCGTCGGGCTCACCGTGAACTCATGCCCTGACCACGACCTGGCGGCGGCGAGGGGAGCAGCGATGCTGGCACAGGACTGGGTGCTGGCCGGCGACTGATCGGGTCGCGGTGCGCGCTCAGCGGCGCGACTGGTCCTCCGGCGGGCTGACGGGCGAGGCGGCGGCGCGCTCGCGCTCACGGCGGCTCTCCTCCTCGTCGTGACGGCGGAAGCGCCGTCCGATGACGACGCCGACCACGACGAGCAGGATCAGCACCAGCGCGGAGATCCCGTAGAAGGCGAAGAGGGGCTCGAGCGGCATCATTCCCACGAGTCTAATCCTCGGCGCCCGGGACCGACGACGGAGGGCGGACGACGGAGGGCGGGGGAGGCCTCGGATGAGACCGCCCCCGCCCTCCGTCGTGCGGAGCTGGGGTCACAGACCCCGCTCGGTGTCCTCGATCCCGTCGTCGAGCTCGCCCTCGCGCGGACGACGCGCCCTGCGCACATGGCTCTCGGACACGCTGAACGGGTCCGAGTCGTCGACGGGGCGCGACGTGCGCCCCTCCGCGTCGGTGTCGGTGTCGGTGTCGGTGTCGGCGTCGGTCTCAGGCCGCGGCGTGCGTCCGTCGGCCTCGCCGACGGGGCGAGGCGCCCGGTCGTCGGCCTCGTCCACGGGCCGCGGTGCCCGGCCGTCGTACGCCCTCGGGCTCTCCACGGGGGTCGCCGCGCCGCGCGGATCCTCGTACGCCTCACCCGACCGGGGTGCGGTATCGCCCGCGGTGGGCGCGGCGTTCGTCCGATCGGTGCCCGGGCCGCTCGCGGTCGCCCTGGCGTCGATCTCGTCCTCGCTCAGCACGTGGCCGTCGGCGACTCCGGGCTGTCGGCCGGCGTCGCGTGACGTGCCGGTCGCCGGAGCAGCCGCACCGTCCTGCACCGGCTGCGCCCGACGTGCTGCTCCATCGTCCGCGATGAGCGAGCCCTCGCGCGACGCGCCGCCGTCCACCGGTCGAGCATCTTGGTGGCGGCCCTCGGTCTGCTCACCGGGCAGCGGTTCGCGATGCGTCCCGGCGGGAGCATCCTCTCGGTGTGCGGCGTCATCGACCCCGCGGGCATGCGGTCTGGCCTCGGCGCGGTCTTCGCCGGCCTGCACGCGACCGGCTCCCGTGTTCTGCGGGGCCCCGGAGTCCTGCAGGCTCTGCGGGGTCTGCGCTGCGCGCTGATCCTGCGCGGCCTGGGCATCACGGGAGTGCGCACCGGCGGCGACGCCGGCGCCCGCTGCGGCTCCTGCGCCACCGGCCGCTGCGGCACGGCCGCCCTCGGCTGGTGCGGCATGGCCGCTCTCGACGGGCGCGGCATGGCCGTCCTCGGCGGGTGCGCGATGAGCACCGCGCGTGTCGTCCTCGTGACGGCCCTGCGGCCGATGCCCGTCGGCGGACTCGGCGGTCTCCGGCGCCTCCTCGGGGATCCGCTGATCGCGAGGGGCCGCGCCCGGCTGGGCCGTGCTCGGCTGGGCCGCGCTCGCCTCCCGCGGTGCGGGCTGCGTCGACCTCTCGCTGCGCGCATCCGGCTGGGCCGCGTGCTCCGCGTGCGCTCCGGGCTGCGGTGCGTTCTCCGAGTGCGCGTCCGGACGGTACGCGTGCTCGTCGCGGGTGCCGGCCGGATTCACGGTCGCCTCACGAGGAGCGGCGTCGACCGTGCGCGCGTCGCGCGGACGATCCTCGACCCGTTCCTGCGGGACCGCATCCTGCCGCGCCGTGGCTCCGTCGGCCCCGGCACTCTGGTCCGTGCGGTCCGTGCGGTCCGTGCGGTCCGTGCGGTCCGTGTGGTCCGTGCGGTCGACGTGCTCCTCGTGCGAGGCGGCAGCTCCTGCACCGGCAGCTCCTGCGCCTGCCACACCGGCTCCGGCGGCGACACCGGCACCGTGCCCGGGAGCTCCGCGTTCGCGGGCCCGCGGCTCGGTGTCGCCGGCGTCCCGATTGGTCCTCTCGTCGAGGGGCGCGTCGGAGCGCTGTCGGCCGCCCGATGCCTTGGCGTCGACATCGGGGTCGAGCTCATCGGCCTGGCGGAGCCGGTCGTCCACGTCGGCGCGCGCCCTGTCGGCATCCTGACGCTGCTCCTGCGCGGTCTGGTCGCGGCGCTCGGCCTCGACCTTGGCCTTGTCGGCATCGAGCTCCGTCTCGCGCGCCTGGATCTCGCGCTCCTTGACCTCGACCTGGTCCTTCTGCGCCTCCGTCCGGAGTTCGGCAGCCCGCTGGCGGTCGAACTCCTCCTGGCGGGCGCGCCGACGCCGGGAGCTGACGACCCCCACGATGATCAGGATCGCGAGGACCACGATGACGAGGATGATGACCGGGATGACCCAGCCGGGCAGGTTACCCATGTGCTTCTCCTTCGATCTGACCCGTTCTTCCGGGCCGGGAGGACGTGCGCGGCAGTCACTGCCGTGCTGTGCATTCCACCAGATATATGTGGTGGGCGCCACATCGGCTGCCGAATCGGGTCCAGTCGGCCCGCGCTTCCGGGACTCCGCCGTCAGGGAGATCCGCCCTGTCGCCGTGCCGTGACCGCTTCGTCGAGGCGACCCCGGAAGCAGAAGGACCCCACGAGCCGAAGCTCGTGGGGTCCTTCTCTCAGCACTGGCCTGACAGGATCCGTCCTGCGGACGGCCACGCGCCGGGTTGACGCGGAGTCGTCACTGCCGCACGACGATGTTCTCCGAGTCGATGAAGCGGCCGACGGGCGAGGCGAGGGTCTCGATGACCCGCGCGACGTGCTCGGGCTGCATGATCGTGGACGGGTCCTCCTCCGGCGCCAGGGTGCGGCGCAGGGCGGTCGCGGTGCGGCCGGGGGAGAGGCAGACCACGCGGGTGCCGTAGATCGCGAGCTCCTCGCGCATCACCTGGCTCATGTTGATCACGGCCGCCTTGGAGGCCGAGTACGTGAGCCAGCCCGAGCGCCCGTTGATGCCGGCGGTCGAGGCGATGTTGACGATCAGCTTGAACACGTTGCCGTGGTTCAGCAGCCACTTCACGATGAGGAACGGCGCGTAGACGTTCACGCTCATCGTCTTCTCGAAGTCCTCGATCTCCGCCTGCTGCAGCGGGACCGGGTTCGTGTAGCCCGCGTTGTTGACGAGGATGTCGATGTTGCCGACCTCGCCGTGCACGGACTCGAGGGCCTCGTGCAGCGAGTCGCGGTCGCCCACGTCCACGTAGCGGGTGATGATCTTGCGGCCGACGGGGCTCGAGGAGCGCAGCTCCTCGACGGCGGCGTCGAAGTCGTCGGACTTGCGGGCGAACATCACCACGGTGGTGATGTCCTCGCTGTTGTGCAGGAAGCGGCGGGTGGTCTCGAGACCGATCCCGCGCGAAGCACCGGTGACGAGAGCAGTCTTAGTCATCGTCTTCCTCCTCCGGGCGCAGGAGGAAGCCCGCCATGCGCAGATCAGTGGGCGTGGTGACCTTGAAGTTCACGTCGGAGCCGTCGATGAAGTGGACGGGGTGCCCGGTGACCGCGACGAGGGTCGCATCCTCCGTGTAGACCTTGTGGTCCTGCTCGGCCTTGGCGTGGGCGTCCTGCAGATCGGCCTTGGAGAACTTCTGCGGCAGCTGCACGTTGCGCAGCTGGTCGCGCTCCAGTGAGCCCGTGACCTCGTGGGTCTCGGGGTCGACGGGTGCCACGGTGAAGGAGATCGGGGTCATCAGCGAGACATTGCTGTGCTCGGACTCGATGAGGTCCTCGAAGTTCCTCTTCGTCACCAGCGGGCGCGCGGCCTCGTGGATGATCACGTCGTCGTTGGTGCAGTGGGGGAGCATCGCGGCGACGGAGGAGTGGCGGGAGTCGCCGGCCTCGACGAGCGTGACCGGGGTGGAGATCGCGTAGTCCCGGAGGACCTCCTCGACCTCTTCCTTCCACTCCGGCGGGTAGTTCAGGACGATCTGGTCGATCTTCTCGACCCGGTTCGCCATGATCAGCGCGTAGACCAGGATCGGGATGCCGCGGAGTTTCAGCAGCTGCTTCGGCTGGTTGGCGCCGATGCGAGCCCCGATCCCTCCGTTCAGCAGGATCAGTGAATACATGGATGGGTTCCTTCGTGCAGTCGGTGTCGCGCTCCGCTCCGCTGCGGGGTTGCCGCTCCGGCGTGGTCACGCGACCGCTACGTCGGTCAGCCGGGAGTTCACCTCCCGGACAGGTGCTCGTAACCATACAAGACTCGAAGCGCGGAGCCTGCTAACCCACGCATGATGTGTGCACGCGCCCTCGGTCCACGTGGACCACGACGGCGGCGTGTGACGTGGGGCGCTTTCCGAGGGGCACGCGGGGCTTCGGAGGAGCGATGATGCGCGACATCGAGATCGCGCAATTCCCGAAGAACAGCGAAATGCCCGGTTTGTGGTGACACTGATCCCCGTGTGATCAGGATCGATGGGCGAGCGTTGCCCGCGTAACAGAGCTCGCGACATCCGCGTCGCGACTATTCCTCCATGAAGCCTGGGCGTTCGCCTGCTTCCACCTGAACGTCATCGGTCGAGGAGAACGAGCCCACGTGGGAAGACTGCGCCGCATGAACGTGGGCAAGAGGCTCACCAACTGGAACTTCTGGTCGCTGCTGGTCAATGCGCTGTGCTTCGCAGCGGTCCTCGTGTCCGTCCTGTTCCCGGGTTCCTGGCTCGTGGCCCCGGCGCTCGTTGCTCCGCTGCTCGTCGTGGTGATCCGTCAGCTGCAGGTGATCTTCCGTCGACGACTCCGTGAGCACGGGGTCGGAGGCGCGGGGCGCTACGTGATCGGGCGGTACATCCTGCTCGCCGGCTCCCTGACCCAGTCCGTGCTGATCGCGGCTCTCTCTCCGTTCTGGGTGATCGCCACGTTCCTCGCGATGGTCGCCCTCGAGGGGGGAGCGTCTGGTCCGCACCCGCTACCTGCGACTGCGGCGCACGGCGGTGAACCTCCCGGGGCCGTGGCCGAAGACGATCGCTATCCGTACTGGCTGGTGTACCCGCTGAACCTCGTGTCGATCGCCCCGATCCTGTGCAGCGCGATCTTGCCGGGATGGGCCGTGATCGTTGCCCTCGTGCTCGCGGCGGGGTCGTTGGGGCATCGGCTGGTGCCCGCCGACTGGTGGCAGGGGTTCTTGGCTCGTGGAGACGACACGGCGCGCGAAGCTCGCCATCTTGATCAGCTCCTCTTGTCGGCGAGCGCAAAAGCGTGTTGCCATCGGGGCCGTATCGCTTCAGGCGAGTAGTCATCCGCCATGCGCTTGGCTCCTCGGCGTCCCCTGCGGGCAGAGCGGTGGGCATGGCTGAGCAGATCGACGAGTCCCCGCGCGAGTGCGTCGATGTCGCCATCGGGGATCAGTAGCCCATCGATCCCGTCCCGGATGAGGTCGGAAGGGCCGTAGTTGATGTCGTACGCGACAGCGGGGGTGTGGGCGGCGAGCGATTCTCCGATGGACAGGCCGAATCCCTCGGATCGCCCGGTCGACACAGTGGCGATGCTGCTGGCCATGAGGTCCGCTCCGTCGTTCACCCACCCGTGGAACGTCACGCTCTTCACGATGCCGAGGTCCTCCGCGAGCTTCTCCAAGCTCCGACGGGCCGCGCCATCACCGCCGATCTCTAGGTGGGCCGTGGGAACTTCTCGCAGCACGGAGACCCAGGCGCGCAGCAGGTCATCGATGCGCTTCTGCTCGGGGTGCAGTCGGCTCACAACACTGACGCGGCCCGGAACCTTCGCGATGCGTCGGGACGAGCGGCGGTCACGGATGACGTTGGGAATCACCACCGGATCGCAGCTCTCGGATCCGAAGGTCGTACGGAAATCCGAGGCTTGGCGTTCCGTGAGCGTGGCCACCACGGGCATCTCCGCCACGCGCTCGAAGGTTTTCACGTAGTCCTCGCGCAGTGGCGAGCCGAGCGTGAAGGGCTCCTGGAAAAGATTGACGTGGCTCAGGAACAGTCTGCTCGAGAGCGATGGATCCGTGTCCAGCAGCTTGCGCATCGCCGTGGGGTGCTGGGCGATGGCGAGAGGGCGCGGCTGGGCGCCCTCGAGGAGCTGTTGGAGCCAGGCGGCGTGCCACGGGATGTTGTGGGCGTAGCGGGTGGTCGCGCCAGTGTGACGGTCATGGCAGAACACCCCGAACTGCCTGCCGGTGGCGGGGTCCAGGTGGCGGGTCACGTAGCAGAAGCCGTCTGGGGTGAAGTACCGCTCCTCAGTGGGTCTGCCGGTGTCGGGGTCCAGGGTGAGTTCGCGCCCGCAAGCGCCGGTGTCCTCGTATTCACGACGTACGGTCGGCTTCCCGTCGCGGTAGAAGACGGTGCGCACAGGCTCGTCTGCAAGCAGTTCACGATGCTTCACGACGCGTCCGCGGTGGTCGAAGTAGTCCAGACGCGTCGACTCACCCCGGGTGGTCTCGCTGACGGAGAGGCCTGTCGCGTCTTCGTCCTCGGAGCGCGACCAGTTCCGGTGCGGATCCCCGGTCATCGGGAGGCGCATCGACCTGTAGATGTTGACCGCGCTGGCACCTTCGGGCAGGTCGATGTCCCCTGACCGGGACGAGAGCTCAGCGTCCCACCTGGGTTCGTAGCGGAACGTCACGATCACAGGTCGAAGACCCATCGACAAGAAGATGCGGCATTGGTCCAATGCTGCGCTCGAGCGTCCGGCATACCCGAGAGCGTGAAGAATGATGAATATGGTTCTCACGAAAAATCGCAATCCATGAACTCGGCGCGTCCCCGCCGCGCGCCGGAATGTAGGGTAACCATAGCGTGAACTGTCCAGAAATCAAGTGACTGGGCTTCCCGTGCGCGGGACGGGAGTGTCTTCGGCGGGTGAGAGGTGCGGTCGATCGGTCGAGCACCGGGGCATCGAGCGCGGCGACAGCGGCGGCCCCAGTGTCTGCGGAGCGTGGCTGCAAATTTTGCCGCGAAAATCCTGGATTGCCCGAGATCCGGATAGGGTGTCGACTGCTGGACGGGCGCATGGGGCGCGCCGATCCGCTGGGGGCTCCGAACATCGTGTGATCGAAGGGGCGCGATTTCGGTGGCTGTGGCCGTGTATGTGCGACGTGACGCGCACGTGAACTGGCTATGGCGTGTTTTTGAAGAGGGGCTGTTCTCGGAACGAAAACCTTCAATCAAAAGTCGATTTCGAAGATCGTCCAGTTCTGGCCGACCCTCGTGAAAGTTTTGGTCCTGATCGCGTTGATCTTTGCGGTCATCTATCCGCACTCGGCGGCGGTCGCGTTCATGCCGCTCGTCCCGTTGATGATCATCGTGCATCGCCAGCGGAAGGTGGTCCCGCGACGCCCTCGGGGCGTCGGCGGCATCACGCGATACGGGCTGGCGCGATTCATGCTCATCGGCAGCCCGAGCGCCAAGGACGCCGTGGACACCGAGGTAGAGGGCGCGGACGGAGACGAAGAGCCCGCCGACGCCCTCGAGGGCGCTGAGGTCATGGCGGAGGAGAGAGCCACCGACCGGCGTGGTGACGCAGTTCTCCGGGATCGTGGGGCGCGCGCGACCGGAACACGCAGGCTCTCGGACTATCGTCCTCGTGTCGGGTGCTCGGGGGAGCGCTCGTCGGAGATCAGAGGGGGTCACCAATGGGAGAGACGGTCGTCTCCGTCATCATGGCTGTCTACAACGCCGGGGAGTACCTGGCGCAGGCCCTGGACTCGACGCAGAGGCAGGGCCTGGCAGGAGACCAGATCGAAGTCATCGCCGTCGACGACGGTTCGACCGACGGATCCAGCGAGCTCCTGGACGGCTACGCCGCTCGCTTCCCGTCCATTCGCGTCCTGCACCAGGCCAACTCGGGCGGGCCAGGAGCACCCCGCAATGCCGGTCTCGACGTCGCCCGCGGCCGCTATGTGTTCTTCCTGGACGCCGATGACGAGCTCACCGACGGAGCACTTCGCGACATGACCGCCGTCGCGGACCGTGAGGGGTCCGATGTCGTCCTCGGTCAGGTGCGGGGCATCGATGGACGCTCGGCGCGCGGTGCGACGTTCGCGAGCACCCGTCTGCACGTGGAACTCCTCGAGGACAACGTGTTCAGGACGCTCGGTCCCTGGAAGCTCTTCCGGCGCGAGCTGATCGAGCAGCACGCGATGCGCTTCCGCACCGACGTCAAGGTCGCCGAGGACCAGCTGCTGGTCGCCCGGGCCTACCTCACGGCGTCCACCATCAGCATCCTCGCCGACCGCGACTATTATCTGCTGCGCCGGCGTGCCGACGGAGGCAACGTCACCCGCACCGTCAGGGGCCCGGCCGAGCTCGTGGACGCCTTCGCCCGTCTCACCGAGGTCGTCCTCGAGGAGACGGAGCCCGGCCGGCTGCGGGACGCCGTCATGTGGCGCGCCGTGACCTGGTCGCTCGGCAAGCCGCTCGATGCCCGCTTCCTCAAGGGAACCGAGGCAGACCAGCGCTACGTCGTCGAGCGTATCCAGCAGGTCCTCGGACCGGTGTGGTCCCCCGCTCTCGCCGTCCACCAGAAGGACATCCTGCGCACCAAGACGGAGATCGCCCTCTCCGGCGACTTGGACACTCTCCGACGGTTCATCGCGTGGGAGATCGAGGCGACCCGTTCCTCTCGACTGCTCCGTCTCGACAGCGAAGGCGTCTCGCTCGACCTTCCTGCGGACCTCGCAGCGCACATCGACACCCAGCGCCTGCACGCCCCCGCACCGAAGGGCCGCGCCGAGCTGCGCGAGTGGTCGGTCCAGGGCGACACCGTCCACGTGCAGGTGGACGTGCTCGTGGGCGACTCCTCCACGCCCGCCCCGGAAGTGGTCCTCTCCGCGCGATGCCGCGAGTCGGGGGATCGCCTCGAATACTCGGTGGACCGGAGTCGAGCCATCACCTCCCCGGAGGGCGCAGGGTCTCGCATCGAGGTCGCCCTGCCCACGCACGATCTCGCCGTCGGCGTCTGGGATCTCTGGATCATCCAGCGGGCGGGGGACAAGGACATCGCCACGCGCCTGGGCGGACGCCGTCAGGAAGGGGTGCCCACCTCCACAGCCGAGCTCGTGGACCCGGAGGGTACTCCGCACGGAGTCGTCTACTTCACCCAGAAGGCTACGAACCTCTCGTTGGACATCGGGTTCCGTCTCCATCCGTCGGCCGGCCCCCTGGGCACCGTCGTCGCGCTCCTCTCCGATCAGGGGGAGGAGTCGGCGATCGCCGTGGTGACGCTGCACCGGCCCGTGCCCGCCCGCGGCGAGATCCGGGACGCCCAGGGGCGCCGTCTGCGCGAGCTCGAAGCCCGGCAGTCCAGTGCCAGCGTGCTGAGCCTCCGGCTCCCGCTGACCCTGGTCGCCCCCGGCGAGACGCTGCACCTGGCGCTGATCAACGACGCCGGGACCGGCGCCGTGGATCTCGCGAGCGACCTGGACACCCGCGCCCTCCATGGCAGGACGCTGCGGGGAGCGATCGGCACGAGGCCCGGGACCGAGGCGGCAGAGCATCCCGCCGCGGGTCGATCGGAGGGGCTCCGAGGGACGGGGACGGGAGACCCGGACCCGCAGGAGGCGCCCGGCGCACGCGGCACCGGGCGCCTCCGCAGGGCCCTGCATCGAGCACGGCGGGGGCCGTCGGACCGCTGATGCGCGGCTGACGGCTCCCGCCCGATATCAGTCCTCGTCCTCGTCGGCGCTGTCGGCGCCGTAGCCGTCCTCGGAGGAGCGGTCGTCGCCGACCTCGCCCTCGTCGGCTGCTCCGTGGCTCGACAGACGGGCCTCCTGCGAGCCCTCGTCGGCATCGCCCGTCGCTGCCTGCAGGGCGAGCACCGGCTTGCGATCGTGCAGCACGACGTTGCGCGCGGCGCTCACGAAGGCGTCGGCGTAGTTCTCCGCCGGGAACGGCCCCAGGTAGTCCACGCGCGTCTGCTTGCGGGCGTCGGCCTTCGGGTCGCTGACCAGCAGTTGGTCGAGCATCTCGTCGAGGTTCGAGAGGTCCTTCGGGATCACGTAGGCCGAGCGTGCGAGCGGGAACATCCGCTCGAACTCCGCGACCGTGTACGACATCGTCACCAGGCCGTAGGGCTTGCCGGAGTACAGGAAGTCCGGGACCACGGAAGAGACGTCGGAGATCATCGCGTCGGCGGCATTGAAGCATCCGAAGGCGTCCAGGTGCTTCTCCGCGGCGCGACCCCACAGGTGCTCGCGGCCGCTGGTCTCGCGGTCCTCGCGCATCAGGCGCTTGATCTCGCTGATGTTCCGGGAGGCCTCGGGGTTGCGGTAGCTGAAGGGGTGGGGACGGAACACGACCGTGATCCCGCGCTCCAGCAGGTTGCGGATGATCTGCGGCCCCACCGGCAGCGAGCCGTAGTTCGTGTCCGCGTAGTGGCCCTCCCAGGTGGGGGCGTACAGCACCGTGCGCACGGGCATGTTCTCCGGGCCCTGCTGCTCGACGGTCTCCACCTGCGGGCGGCCGACGATCGTGAACTTCTCCTTCGGGATCTCCACGCCGTTGTTCTCGTAGCGGTCGATGGCGGCCTGGCCCGCCACGAAGATCTTGTCGTAGAGCGCGGTGACCGGGTTGAAGCTCGAGGCCTTGTCGCTGTCGCCGTGCAGCAGCTGCACGTGGGTGATCTGCGGGTAGCGCACCAGGTGCACGTTCGGCGCCGAGTTGTTGACGTAGAAGGCGGTCGTGATCGACGGGGTGATGACGTCGTCCAGCTGCCAGATGTTCGTGCGCACTACCACGGGGGCGTCGGTCAGGCGCTTGATCTCGCGGAACGCAGAGGTCTTGCGCAGCACCACGATGAAGGGCTCGCCGATCCGCTCGAGGTACTCGATCCACATGCCCACCTGGTAGGCGGAGCCGGCGGGGACGCCGTAATAGAGGACGAACTTCGGGGCGTACGCCTCGACGGCGGCATAGAGGTTGTTATCGGCGTTCACCGAATCCCGCACGCGCCGGAAGGAGTCCAGAGCGTGGTAGCCCGCCACGGCGAGGGCGATCAGCGGCAACGGCAGCAGGGCGCCGGCGGGCACGTGCACGAGCAGCAGCAGCGAGGCGAGCGCGGTGAGCGAGAGGTCGACGACCAGGACGACATTGACCGGGAACGCGGCGCCGCGGTGGTCGGGGATGCCGGGCAGGTTCGCGACGCGCAGCTTGCGGCCGGGTGCCACACGGGTTACCACGGGCTCCGAGAGCGGCACCAGGGCGAGCAGGACGGCGGTGATCCAGCCGACGGGACCCGTCGTGCCAAGCGCCCAGCAGATCCCGAGCGGCAGCAGCCCCAGCAGCAGGCGGATGCCGTGCTCGCCGCCCAGGGCCGTGCGGCCCACGCGCTTGCGCAGCCGCCTGTACCCGCGGCGGATGAGGATGAAGAACGGGTAGACCGCGGGGATGGCCGCGATCGCCGGGTGCACACCGATGGCGAGCAGCACCAGGGGCGCGATCGCGAAGATCGTCTGGGTGAGGCGGCGGCGCAGACCCGCCATCCGCTGCCACGGCATCACCATCTTGTGTGCGACGGCAGAGGGGTTGCTCGCCTCGGTCTGCGGGGCGTGATCGGTCTGGGCCATCGGTGTCGAATTCCTTTGGTCGTGCGGTGCAGCGCGTGCTGCTAACCCTGCTCGTCGTACTGCTTGAGGACGTCCTTGATCGGGCCGTCGGCCCGCAGAGCGCCCTCCCGAAGATAGAGGCCGCGGGTGCAGAACCTCTTCAGATCGCTGTTGGAGTGTGAGACCAGGAACATCGTGCGGCCCTCGGCGAGCATCGAGTCGATCCGGTCGTAGCACTTCTTCTTGAAGACCTTGTCGCCCACTGCGAGGACCTCGTCCACTAGCAGGATGGGCTCCTCGAGCTGCGAGATCACGCTGAATGCGAGACGCACCTTCATGCCCGAGGAGTAGTGGCGGAACGGCGTGTCCATGAAGTCCTTCATCTCTGCGAAGTCGACGATCTCGTCGTACTTCTCGTCGATGAGCTCCTTGGGCATGCCGTGCAGGCCCGCCGCGAGATACACGTTCTCCTTGCCGGTGAGATCCGGAGAGAAGCCGCCGGTGATCTCGATGAGCGGGGCGACGCCCTGGCGCACGGCCACCTCGCCCTCGTCGGGCAGGAGCACGCCCGCGACGAGCTTGAGCAGAGTCGACTTGCCCTGGCCGTTGCGGCCGATGACTCCCACCGCGTCGCCCTGGGCGATGTCGAAGGTGACGTTGCGCAGCGGCCAGAACGCATCCCGGCTGGGACCCGTGTCGCGGCGGAACAGCAGGTCGCGCAGGCCGATGTCCTTGCGCGTGCGTGAGAACTCGACGCCCACGTCACGCAGGGAGATGACGGGGCCCTGCGCGCCGTCGGCGGAAGCCGGGTCCGCGTCGACAGGCACCTCCGGACGGTCCGCGGTCGTCGCGGCGGCGGATGTCTGCTCCGACGAGGATGCCTTGGCCGAAGAGGCCTTCTCCGGCGCGGCCTCCTGGTCGGTGGGCTTCGTCTCCGCGGCCGGGGCCGGGGCGGCCTTCTCCTCCGCATTCGGCGATTCCGCGGAGTCGGCCGAGACCTCGGGCGAGGAGCCCGAACCGAGAGCGCCGGGGGAGGTGTCGGGTGCCTCGTCGGGAGGGATCGGCTGTGCCGCCGCGATGTCGGATGCCGCGCCCGGCTCACTCGCAGCGCCGGCGACGGTGCCGCGGCGGGTGCGTGAAACGGACTCGGGGCGGGACGAGGCCGGGGCGGGGCCGCGTCGGACGTGGCGAGGAGCGGTCGCGAGCCTGCGGGGCTCCTCGCTGCGCTGTGTGCGGGCCATCAGATCTCCTTCAGGACCGTGGACTCGAGGCGCTTGAAGACGAACCAGCCGAGGAAGAGCACTAGCACGGACACGATGGTCGCGCTCAGGATCACGTGCCCGGCGGCCGGCTGATCGAAGAAGCCGGAGCGGAAGCACTCGAGGATGCCGGTCACGGGGTTCAGCCCGTACAGCACCTTCACGAACTCGGGCACCTTCAGTGAGGCGACGTCGTGGTAGCCGTAGATCACCGGGGAGGCGTAGAACATGACGCGCGTGATGAGCCGGATGATCGGCTTCAGGTCGCGCACGAGCACCATGATCGGCGAGAGCAGGAAGCCCAGCCCCACCAGGAGTATCAGCTCGAGCACGAGGCCCAGGGGAATGTACAGCAGCTGCCAGTTGTACTGCGGGTGGTAGAAGATGAGGAACAGCAGGAACACGGGGACCGAGAAGAGGAACTCGCAGCCCTTCGCACCCACGGATCTCAGCACCCAGATCTGGCGTGGAAGCGCGGTCGAGGCCAGCAGGCGTCTCTGCGAGACCAGTGCGTCCGCACCCTGCGTGAGCCCGTTGGTGAACCAGAACCAGGGCAGCAGCCCGGCCAGCAGGAAGATGATGTACGGATCGTTGCCCACGCTGCGGTGGAAGATCACCGTGAAGACGAACCAGTAGATCGAGCTCATCATCAGTGGCTCGAGGACCGTCCACACCCAGCCCAGCATCGAGCCGGCGTAGCGCAGCTTCAGATCGCGGCGGATGAGCACCCAGAGCGTCTTGCGGGTGTCGACGAGCTCTCGGATGATGCCGAGATTGCTGCGTTTGGAGCCTGCTCCGTTGCGGATCGCGACGCTCACGGGCGACTCCCGTCGGGACACTGCCGGGCGGGGCTCGCGGTGATGGGTTCCACGGTCGGTGTCTTCCTCTCATCCTGCTCGGTCGACTGCCGCATCTCATCGCGGAGGGCGACCGGATCCGTGCAGGCGACCCGGCGCCGTCGTGATGACGGACCCGGGCTCACGTCGCCGCGATCGTACTCGGTGACGAGCGAGGAACGCGGTGTCGGCCGACACGGAGTGATCCTCTCCATGCTGCCCGGAGGGACCCGGTCATCGTATCGCCGGGCCGGCGGCGCCGATGTTCTCAGACCGAGCCCCCGGGCGCCGCCCGCCCCCCGTGGTCGGCAGCGGGATCGCCGGCTGCACCGTACTGACCCTCCTCCTGGATCGACGCCCACAGCTGATCGCGCAGCACGGTGAGGTCGGTGCAGGCATCCAGGAAGCGCGTGAGGGAGGCACCCGGGCTGGTGTCGCCCAGGTAGTACTCGGTGAGCTCGCGGCGCTGCTCGCGCTGGGGGTCCTCAGTGATCTGCTCGAGGGCGAGCTCGCCCGCGCGCGGGGCCTGCTCCTCGGTGAGGCGCGGGGCGGTCTGCAGGAGGCGCGTGGTGGCCTCGCGGGGTCCACCCTCGGCGCGTGCGGGCTCGGTGACGATCAGCGGCTTGCCGGTGGCCAGCCAGTCGGTCGCGACGGCGGAGATGTCGCAGATCATGAGGTCGGCGCGGGCGAAGTCCTGCTGGATGCCGTGGCGCTCGGCGACCTCCTGCCCGCGCTCGGCGAGCAGCTCGCGCAGCTGGGCGTCGGCCTCACCGAAGGCGGGCACGCGCACGCCCGTCAGCGGGTGCGGCCGGTAGATGACCTGCAGGCCGGCGGCGACCAGGGAGCGCACGATCATCTCCGACTGGGTGAGCAGCGAGGAGTAGGCGACGCTCGCCTGCCCGCCCTCCCACGTCGGCGCATAGAGCACGGTGCGGGGAGCGCCCTCGGGGCGCGACGAGGCGGGCACGCGGTCCGTGTCCAGGCTGGGCCGGCCGACGGGGATGCAGCGGGTGCGCGCGTCGAACAGGGTCGAGTAGCGCTCGAGGCGGTCGATCGCCGCCTGCCCGGCCACGAAGGAGAAGTCGTAGGCCTTGATCTGGTTGGAGACGGACACGCCCTTGTCGGAGTCGCCGTGCAGCAGCGAGACGTGCAGCGCCGAGCGGCTGCGCAGCGGCGCCGTGTTCAGCGGGTTGTAGTTCACGTAGAGGATGAGCTTGGTGTCGCTGCGCAGGATCAGTGCGTCCAGCGTCGCGTCGCGGGCGACGGTGATGACCGTCATCTCCACCTTCTCGCGCAGCGCCGCGGCGACCCGCGAGTCCATGCACACGATGGTCACGCCCCGTTGGCGGTGCAGCTCGCGCAGCGGCCCGAACCAGTCGTCGAGCTGGTAGAGGCTCTCCAGGGTGTCGGGGAAGTAGAGGATGACGTCGCCCTCGAGGACGGTCTCGCCCAGACGGTCGTCATCGCCCAGGCCGTCGGGCACGCCCCCGGGCAGCAGGCGGAAGCGGCGCAGGAGCTTGCCGCCGGTGCTGCGCAGGCGCCGCTTGAGGGAGTTGCCGCGTGCGGCCATCAGCGGCCTCCTTCCGGGCTCGCGTCAGCGCTCTCGTCCGTGCGCTCCTCGGTGCTCTGATGGTCGGTGCTCTGGTGCTCGGTGTCCGCCCGCTCCAGGATCTCCCGCCAGGCGCCCGCCGTGGTCCAGCGCGGCAGGGCGCGCGCGTACCGGCGGCGCAGCCGACCCCAGCGCAGGGCCAGGCGCACGTGCGTGCGCAGCACCCGCAGGAGCAGGGACCGATCATCGTGCCCCTCGATCGCGAAGGCGTCGATCCTCTCGCCCTGTGCGGAGGTGATGATCACGGCGTCGGCCCCGAGCACGGTGCGCCAGGACACCTCGTCCGCGGGGATCTCGAGCACGCTGCGCGGAGCGCGGACGGGGGAGAGCACGCGCGCGAGCGCCCGCAGGGCCCCGGCGGGCAGGGAGAACGGGGTGGTGCGCGTCGGCTCGAGGCTCTCGGTGCGGGGGCGCTGGCGCTCGCGCCAGGCGTCGACCACCGCCTGGCCGTCGGCCCTCGCGGTGCCCAGATCCCGGCCGAGCCATGCCTCGGGCCCCGCGAGCGCCGCTCGTGCGCCCTCGTCCCACAGGCGCGCGGTGAGGTGCAGGCCGGACAGCACGTGCTTGAGCTGGTGGGCGAGGGAATCGGCGAGCACCCCGCGGCCGGCGCGATGCGCGGCGGCGGTCGCCAGACGGTTGCGGTGCAGGATCCGCGCGCTCCAGCTCATCTGCGTGCGGTACGCGTCCCAGGAGGGATGCGTGACCGAGGCGCCCGGCAGCACCATCGTCGAATAGCCGCTCGCGCTCGCGCGCAGCCCGTACTCCGCGTCGTCCCACTTCAGGAAGAAGGGCGCGGGGAGCCCCAGCGTCCCGACGGCGCCGGGAGGGAGCAGCGTGCCCCACCAGCCCGTGTAGTCCGCGGACGTGCGCGGCAGTAGGGCGTCCCAGTCGGCGGGCGTGGTGCCGGCGAGGTCGAGCGGCCCGTGCATGCCGTCGGCCGGACGCCAGAAGAAGGTCGTGCGCTCGACGTGCTCGGCCTCGGTGAGCAGGGTGGGGGCGCCGACGGGGGAGTCGGCGTTCAGCAGCCCGGTGCCCAGGATCGTCGGTGCCTCGGCGAGGGCCTGGAAGGTCAGCAGTCGGCGCAGGGACTCCTCGGAGATCAGGGCGTCGTCGTCGGAGAGGAAGATGGCCTGGGTCGGGTCCTCGAGCGCGGCGAGCATGCCGCGCGCGTACCCGCCGGAGCCGCCCAGGTTCGGCTGCTCGATCAGCTCGATGCGCGCGGCGGCATCGCGGGCGCTGCTCTCCTGCACGAGCTCGGCGAAGGGGACGTGCCCGGCGAGCGTGCCGCCCTGGTCGATCACGAGGACGCGGGCGACGAACGGCATGGCGGCGAAGGCGTGGGCCTGCGCGGTCGCATCGTTCTCGCGGCGGAAGGTGGGGACGACGGCGCTCACGCGCGGCAGCTCGACCTGCTCGTCGACCCACCAGCGCACGCCGTATCCGGCCCCGACACCCGCGGCCCCGACGCCTGCAGTCGCTGTGGATTCGTTCCCGGCGCTCGCAGCCCTGAGGCCCTCGACCCACAGCCAGGCGGGGGTGGAGGGGTCGGCGAGGTTCACGGTGCGTCCCTCGGCACCGATCTCGCCCAGATCGATCGCGGCGTCCCCGTCGGCCCCGAGCAGATGGGGACGCGGGGAGGCGGGGAGCACGTCGGTCCCGCGGGCCCCGTTGCTCCGGTTGGCCTCGGTCCCGCCGATCCCCGCGCCCTCGACCTCGACATGCACCGGACGCGGCCCGACGGCATGGCGCCACGCCCATGCGGCGAAGGCCTGCTCCCACAGGGGAGCGGCCGCGCTCAGTGTGCGCTGGAGCATCGTCCCGACGTGCACGGGGCCTCCTCGGAACGCGCGGTCATGAACGGGTGGTGGCGGCGGGCTCGATCCCTGGGCTCGCCGCGCGGGTCTGCGCGGAAGACGGTCGGGCCCCGGCCTGGCCGTTCCTGAGGTTACAACAGGGCGAACTGCCGACGAACGAGGCGTGACCGATGTCGGGTCGTCCCCGCCGAGTGCATCTGCATCTCCGCCTTCTCCCTCCGCGCCCTGCTCACTCCTCCGGCAGGTCCGCCCACGCGCGCTTCGCATCGGCGAGCAGCTGCTCGTGATCGGCCCGGTACCGCGCGATCCGGCATCCGCGCCCATTGGGCTTCAGCGCGATACCCTCCTCGTCCCACGCGTCGCTGGCGCGCGCGAGGAGCACTGCGGGCAGGTCCCCGTCGGCCGACGTCACCCGCCACCACGTCACGCCCGAGCCCCACTGGCTCATGATCCGACCCACCAGGCGCGGCCCCACCCCGCACACGTCGCCCACCTGGCCGTAGCTCGCGACCCGCCCGCGGGGGATCGCCTCGACGGTGCGCAGCACCCGCTCCACGGTGAGATCGTCCATGACGGCCAGTCTCGCAGGTACCCTCGATGATCGTGGCTCCCATGACATCCCCCGCCTCGCCCGCCGCCGCGGCCTCCCCGACCTCGTCGGGCTCGGCCTCCTCCCCGGACGACCCGGACGCGCCCACCACGTCGGGCCTGGGGGCGCTCGTCGACGAGTCCCGCCGCGTCCTCGTGGCCCTGCTGCAGGGGCCCTTCGTCGACGGTCGGCGTGAGCCCCAGCGCTACGGCCAGCTGCTGCGGGATCGCGCGGCCATCGAGGCCCGGCTCGCAGACATGTTCCTCGAGCTGGTCCTGGACGACGACGCCCAGGTCGCCTTCTTGCGCCAGAGCGAGGCCGACCCCGACGCCCCCAAGCTGCTGCGCCGCCTCTCCGGCCTGAACCGCTTGGACTCGGTGCTGCTGCTGGTGCTACGCCAGATGCTGCTCACCCAGTCCTCGCGCGGCCAGCGCGCAGTGGTCTCCGAGGCGGAGATCCAACAGGCGCTCGCCGCCTACCGCCGCTCCACCTCGACCGACGAGGCCGGCTTCGCCAAGGAGGTGCGCGCCTCCATCACCAAGATCCAGCGCGCGGGCCTGCTCGAGGAGCAGGGCGACTCCTTCGAGGTCTCCCCGGTGCTGCGCCTGATGATCGGCCCCGACACCGCCCGCGAGTTCATCGCGCTCTACCGCGAGGCCGGGGCCGGCGGCCTCGCCGATCCCGAGGACGATGCCCCCGAGGACGTCGACCCCGAGGATGTCGACGCGGACGATGTCGACGCGGAGGATGTCGACCCCGAGGATGTCGGTCCGGACGACGTCGACATCGAGGGCGCCGATACGGAGGACGGGCACGCCGCGGAAGATCCCGACGCGGGGGCCGCTGACGCCTTCGGGGGCGCCGCCGTGTCCACGACCGACGCCGAGGAAGAGAGTGCGGACGGCGCGATCGGCCCTGCGGACGGGGACGAGGGGCGCTGACGGCAGAGGGTCGGAGGTGGGAGCCCGGGGCGTCGACCCCGAGGCACCGGACCTCGGACGAGCGCCGCGCATCCCTGACGGCGGCGCAGGCACGGTGACGCGAGGCGAGGCCGGGCTCCGACATTTGCCTCACGCCCTCTGCTACGGTGACCTGGATCACCGTGTTCACCTCCCGTTCACCTGTGCGCGGGCCATTCCCTGACCTTCCCCACCCGCGGTCGCGCCTTTGAGGGCGACCGCCCGCCCACCGCCTCGATGACGAGGAGAGGAGGGGTCGCATGACCACGACGTCGACCGACGCATCCACCGTCCCCGACGCATCCGAGATCCCGCGCCGCAGACCCTCACGACGGGGTCAGTACAGCTCCTGGCTCTACCTGGTGCCGGCCCTCGCGGTCTTCGCGGTCTTCATGTTCTTCCCGCTCGCGCGCTCGTTCGTGCTGTCCTTCCAGGGCAACGACATTCTGGGCCGACCTGCTGGCTTCGTCGGCGCCGAGCACTACCTCAAGCTGCTGCAGGACTCCGAGTTCCATGCGGTCCTGCTGCGCACGATCGCCTTCGTGGTGCTCACCGTGGTCCCGGTGATCGCGATCTCGCTGATGCTCTCGCTGCTGCTGCACCAGAGGATCCGCGGCATCCGCTTCTTCCGCACCGCCTTCGCCTCACCGTTCGCGTTCTCCGTGGCGACCGCCTCGGTGATCTTCGCGGTCATGTTCAACCAGGCCACGGGCGTGCTGAACGGCATCCTGGGGACGTTCGGCATCGGCCGCGTCGGCTGGATCACCGACCCCCACATCGCGCTGATCTCGATCGCGCTCACCACCGTGTGGATGCAGATGGGCTACAACCTGCTGGTGCTCTCGGCGGGCCTGGGTTCCGTGCCCGACGACATCATCGAGGCGGCCCGCCTGGATGGCGCCGGAGGGCTGCGCATGCAGCGCTCGATCATCATCCCGCTGCTCACCCCGCAGATCTTCTTCCTGCTCGTCACCGGCACCATCAACTCCCTGCAGAGCTTCGGCCAGATCCACATCCTCACCCGCGGCGGGCCGCAGGGGTCGACCACCACCCTGGTCTACTCGATCTACGAACAGGCCTTCGCCTACGGCAACTCGAACTTCGGATACGCCTCCGCCCAGGCGATCGTCCTGCTGCTCGTCGTCGTCGTGATCACCGCCCTGCAGTTCGGGCTCGTCGAGAGGAAGGTGTTCTACCAGTGAACGAGCACTCCTCGACCACGACGTCGTCCGCGGCTCGCCCGGTGCCGACCACGCCGGCGGGCCCTGCGCGCCGCCGACGCCCCTCCGGCGGCCTCGCCTCGAAGGTCGGCACCTACGTCGTGCTGCTGATCTTCCTGGTCCTCATCGGGTTCCCCGTGTACTTCGGCTTCGCCGGGTCGCTCATGGGACCCGGCGACATCAACGCCTACCCGGCCGCGCTGTGGCCGAGGAGCGGTGCGGTCCTGCAGAACTTCGCGGACGCCCTCGACGCGATCCCGCTGCTGCGGCAGTGGGGCAACTCCGTGGCGATGGCGGGCATTATCACCGTCGGCCAGATGATCACGAGCGTGATGGCGAGCTTCGCCCTCGTGTTCCTGCCGATGCGCTGGCGCAATTTCTGGTTCTTCCTGCTGCTCAGCACGATGATGGTGCCGGTCGAGGCGATCATCATCCCGAATTACCTCTTCATCTCCGACGCGGGCCTCATCAACACCCTGCCCGCGCTGACGCTCCCGTTCCTCGCGCACGGCTTCGGGATCTTCCTCCTGCGCCAGGCGTTCATGTCCTTCCCCTCGGAGCTGTTCGACGCCGCCCGCATCGACGGCTGCTCGAACCCGCGCTTCCTCCTGCGGATCCTCATCCCGCTGTCGCGGCCCACGCTGATGGCGCTCGGATTCTGGTCCTTCCTGATGGCATGGAACATGTACTTCTGGCCCCTGCTGGTCACGCAGACCCCGCAGATGCAGACCATCCAGATCGGCATCACCCAGCTCAAGTCGGCCGACAACTTCAACGCCGGCCTCGTGCTCGCCGGCACCGTGCTCGCGGTGGTCCCGACCCTGCTGCTGCTCATCTTCGGCCAGCGGTTCATCGTCCGCGGCCTCACCGGCGGAGCGATCAAATGAGCGGCGCGGACGCGGAGGACGACGCCCATCCCCGCACCTGCGCACACCTACACACCTGCGCACATCCCCGCACCTGCTCGCGCTCCCTCGAGCATCCCGCACCCCCACAGAACCGATCCCGCACCTCACGGAAACGAAAGGCGGCCCGACGATGATCCGACGGCGCACAGTCATGGCTTCGATGGCGGGGATGGCGGCCGCGGCGCCCCTTGTCGCCGGCTGCTCGGGAGGCGGAGGAGGCTCCGAGGCGAAGGCTCCGGACTCCGGCGCCCTCGACAAGGCCGACGGCGAGACCACCGTCGCCTTCTGGCACTCGATGGACGGCACCAACGGCGACACCCTCGAGAAGCTCGTCAAGGCGTTCAACGAGAAGAACTCCGGGAAGATCACGATCAAGCCCGTCTACCAGGGCGAGTACGACGACGGCATCACCAAGTACAAGGCCGCCGTGCAGTCCGGCAGCACCCCTGCCCTGGTGCAGATCTACGACCTCGGCCTGCAGTTCATGATCGACTCCGGGACCGTGGTGCCCATGCAGTCGTTCATCGACCGCGACTCCTACGACGTCTCCGACATCCAGCCCAACATCGCCGGGTACTACACAGTCGCCGACAAGCTCTGGTCGATGCCGTTCAACACCTCGATGCCCGTCCTCTACTACAACAAGAAGCTCTTCGAGAAGGCCGGACTCGACCCCGACAAGGCGCCCGAGACCCTCGACGAGGTCGCCGAGGCCGCGAAGGCCCTGTCGAAGAAGAACGACGGCCCGGCGGAGTTCGGCTTCAACGGCGCGATCTACGGCTGGTTCGTCGAGCAGATCATCGCCACGGCCGGAGAGCTCTACTGCACGCCCGACAACGGTCGCGGCAAGGAGCGCGCGAGCGCCTTCGCCTTCGACAACGACGCCGCCGTCCAGTTCCTCACCTGGTGGAAGAAGCTCGTCGACGACGGCATCGCCGGCAACACGGGGCGCGCCCCGGCCGATGCGCAGGACGCATTCAAGTCCGGCACGATCGGCATCACCCTCGAATCGACCGGCGCGTTGGGAGGTATGAAGGAAGCGGCCGACGAGCAGGACTTCGAGCTGGGCGTCGGCTTCTACCCGCGCATCGAGAAGAGCGAGTACGGCCCGGTCATCGGCGGCGCCTCGCTCTACGTGGTGGGGGAGAAGCACTCGGACGCGGAGAAGGAGGCCGCCTGGAAGTTCGTGCAGTTCTGCAACGAGCCCGCGAACCAGGCCACCTGGCACACGGGCACCGGCTACTTCCCCGTCTCGAAGAAGGCGCTCGACGAGCCCGAGGACACGAAGTGGCGCAAGGACTTCCCTCAGTTCGACGTCGCCATCCAGCAGCTCGACGAGACCGAGCTCAGCACCCCCACCCAGGGCGGCACCGCGGGCATCATGCCTCAGGCCCGCAAGGCCGTGGAGGAGGCCTGGGAGGGCATCCTCCAGGGCGACGGCCCGAAGGAGGGGCTGACCAAGGCGGTCAAGGGCCTGCAGTCCGCCCTCGACCAGTACAACGACTCGGCAGGATGACCTGCGCGGACGGGGGCCGGCCTGCCCGGGGACCGGCACGCCCGGACCCAGTTGGTCGCAGGCCAGGCCGCCGATCAGCCCGCCCTGAGCCTCCACGCGGTTTCACCCCTCGACACCTCCGCTCACCGAGAGGTGAGTTGTTGCCGTCAAAAGGCCCGTTTGACGACAACAACTCACCTCTCACCGGGCGATGACGACGACAACTCACCTTTCGCCGTCGCAGGGACCACTTTTCGCCGTCGCGCGACGGTGTCGTCGTGCCCGCGTCGACCGGGCGCTGCGCAGGCCGTCCGGTCGGCCGGGATGCGTCCTGTGAGCTGGGCATTGTGGATGATTCCCGACGTCCGGGTGCGAGTCGGGGACGCTGGTGCCCATGTCGAAGCCGAGTGCGCCGCTGCCTGCGCATCTGCCGCCGGTGTTCACCACCCGGGAGGCGAGGGCCGCCGGGGTCGGCGCGGCCCGCCTGCGCTCCTCGGACATCCGAACGCTGGCACGCGGGCTCTACGCGAGAGCGGGGACCGGGGCGAGCGCCGCGCAGATCGTGCGCGCGCTGTGCTTCGACGACCCGTCGGCCTTCGCCTGCGGACAGACCGCCGCGGAGCTGCTCGAGATGCCGATCCCGCGCGGGCTCACGGCCGTGCGCAGCTGGACCGTCCACGTGGCCAGCCCCCGCAAGCACGAGGACTCGGCCCTGATCCGGTGGCATATGAGCTCGGACGCGGAGGCGAAGGACGCGATCCTCGTCGGAGGGGTTCGGGCCACGACGAGGATCAGCACGTGGTGTGATCTCGCCCTGCTGCTGAGGTCCGGCGATCTCGTGTCGATCGCCGATCACCTCGTGCGTCGGCCCCGACCCCGTCTCGAGGGACGCACCGAGCCCTACGCGTCCCTTGATGATCTCGCCGCAGCGCTCGAGGCGCGTCGAGGACGACGGGGCGTGCACGCGCTGCGCGACGCGCTCGACCGGGCCCGCGTGGGCAGCGACTCCCCGGCGGAGACGAGGCTCCGTCTGGCTCTCGAGGACGCCGGCCTGCCCGAGCCCCGGCTCAACGCGCGCACGCACGACGGGGGAGTGGACCTCGGCGAGCCGGATCTGTCCTGGCCGCGCTACCGGGTGTGCCTCGAGCACGAAGGGCCGCGCCACCTCACGCGTGCTCAGCAGGAGCGGGACATCGAGCGCACGGAGCGCCGCGTGAGCGCAGGCTGGATCGAGGTGCGCACCGTCGCGACGGATCTGCACGAGGGATGCTCGCGCGCGGTGATCAGGGTCGACGACGCGCTGCGCCGCCATGGCTGGACGCGCTGACACGGGCACCCGCCGTCGCGCTCGTCGCCCGCCGTCGACGACCGAACGTCTCACGACCCGCCGCCGTCCCGTCCTCCCCGCTTCTCCACCCCACCCCCGACCCCCGCCCGCCCCGGTACCCTTCTGGGGTGGAATCCGACGCAACGACCCTCGACCTGCCCGGCCTCGCCGAGGACACCGGCGACCGCGCCGACGCCGCGCAGACGGACCCCGAGCACCCGCATCCCGGGCAGTGGCGCCTCGTGCACGTGCAGGTCTCGAACTGGGGGACCTTCCACGGCACCCATGACCTGGAGATCTCCCCGCGCGGCTACTTCCTGACCGGCGGCCCGGGCACCGGCAAGTCCACGCTGCTGGACGCGATCAGCGCCCTGCTCACCCCGCCGCGCACCCTGCACTTCAACGCCGCCGCGTCCGACGCGGGCCCGGCGCGCTCGAAGTACCGCCGCACCGTCGCGAGCTACGTGCGCGGCGCCTGGGCGATGCACTACGACGCCTCCACCGGCGAGTTCAACCAGGAGGTGCTGCGCGAGAAGACCACCCTCACGGTCCTCTCGCTGCGCTTCGCGGACGGGCAGGGCGGCGTCGTGCAGCTCTCCCGCCTGCTGCTCCTGCAGGCCGGGCACACCTCGGACTCCGACGTGAAGAGCCTGTACGTCATCTCCCGGAAGGCGCTCGACGCGACGGACCTGCGCCAGTTCGTCTCCAGCCAGATCGAGGGTCGCGCCCTCGAGGCGGCCCATCCCGGCACCGAGACGTTCCGGCAGTTCCGCGAGTACCGGGCGAAGTTCTGCCAGCTGCTGGGCATCCCCGACGAGAAGGCCCTGGGTCTTCTCCACAAGATCCAGAGCGCCAAGGAGCTGGGCGACGTCAACGCCCTGCTGCGCGACTACATGCTCGACGAGCCTCGCACCTTCGAGCTCGCGGATCAGGCGCTCACGAACTTCCACAACCTCTCCGAGGTCTACGACGCCCTGGTCACCGCTCGTGAGCAGCGCGATCTGCTGCGCGGCCTGCGCGACGCGCACACCTCGTGGAAGGAGATGCGCGAGCGCGGCGGGGAGCTCGTGGACCGCCGCAGCGACATCGACGTCTACGCCGCCCAGCACCTGGTGCGGCTCCTGCAGGACGAGCAGGAGCGGCTGCAGCTCGAGCGCGACCGCGTCGGCGCGCAGCAGCGCCGCCTCACCCAGGATCTCGCGGACTCCCGCGCCGACCTCGCGCAGCTCAAGGAGCAGCGTCGTCGCGCCGGCGGCGGCGAGATCGACGACTGGAAGCAGCAGATCGCGGGCCTGGACGTGGAGCGCGAGCGCCGCAAGGAGCGCGCCGCCGAGTTCGCCGCGCAGCTCGCGACCGTCGAGCTGCGCACCCCCGTCAGCGAGGACCTGTTCCTGGCGACCCAGCGCGAGGTCGGCGATCTCCGTCGGACCCTCGAGACCGAGGAGAAGAACGCCGACGAGAACCGCTGGCAGTCCGAGGCGAAGGTCCGCGAGCTCCAGCAGGAGCTCCAGCAGACCGTCGCCGAGCTGAACTCGCTGACCTCCCGCGCCTCGAACCTGCACTCCGAGGACGTCGCCGTGCGCGACATGATCGCCCGCGAGGTCGGGGTGGCGCCCACCGATCTGCCCTTCGCGGCCGAGCTCCTGCAGGTCAAGGACGGCGAGCAGGAGTGGACGGCCGCCGCCGAGCAGGCGCTGCGCGGCCTCGCCCGCTCGATCCTCGTGCCCGAGCGCGTCTACCGCGAGGTCGCCGGGGTCATCGACCGCACGCGCCTGCGCCGACGCATCTCCTACAACCGCGTGAACACGGACCTCACCCGGCCCTCGCGGCGCATCGACCCGACGACGCTGGCCGCGAAGCTCGACGTCAAGGACGGCGAGTTCCACACCTGGCTCTCCGGGGAGATCGCCGCCCGCATGGACTACGTGTGCGCGGAGGACCTCGAGGAGTTCACGCGGCTGAACCGCGCCGTGCTGCGCTCGGGCCAGATCAAGCACTCCGCGTCCCGGCACGAGAAGAACACCGACCGCGCGATCAACGACCGCTCCCAGTGGGTGCTGGGCTTCGACAACCGCGGCAAGCGCGCGGTCTTCGAGGGCGAGCGCACCCGCGCCGAGCAGGCCCTCTTCGAGGCCCAGGCCCGACGCAAGGACGTCGAGGCCGAGGCCGAGCACCGACGCGAGCGGCTGTTCGCACTGCAGGCGCTCGCCGCCGTCGAGTGGGACGACATCGACGCCGCGTCCGTCGCCCGCCGCATCGCGAACCTGCGGGACATGGTCCGCGCCGCCGAGTCCGGCTCCGAGGCCCTCGCGGACCTCGCCCGGCAGATCGACGACGTCGAGCAGTCCATCACCGACGCCGACGAGGAGCTGCTGGACGTCGCCCGCGGCGCCGGCAAGCTGGGCGAGCAGGCCGAGCGCGCCGCCGAGCGCCTCGGGAAGGCGAAGGAGCGGCTGAGCGAGCGGAGCCTGAGCCCCGAGGTCGAGGAGGAGCTCTCCGAGCGCTTCCACGCGATCGCCCCCACGATCGTCCTCTCGACGATCGACCAGGTCACCAAGGACGCCTCGGCGACCCTGGACGCAGAGCTCGTGGACCTCACCAAGCGCACCTCGCGCGCCGAGGAGGACATGCGCACCGCGATGCGCGAGTTCTCCCGGCGCTGGCCCGCCGAGGCCGGCGACACCGACGTGTCCCTGGACGCCGCCGGGGACCACCTCGCGATCCTCCAGCGCATCGAGGAGGAGAAGCTCCCCGAGGTCGAGGACCGCTTCTTCGAGTTCTTCACCGGCAACACCCTCGGCGACGTCCAGGCCCTGGCCACCGCGATCGCCCGGGAGCCCGCCGAGATCAAGAAGCGCCTCCAGCGCATCAACGCCCTGCTCTCCCAGGTGGAGTTCCACTCCGGGCGCTATCTGCAGCTGTCCATGCGGCCCGTGCATCTCGCCGCCCTCGACGAGTTCAAGAAGGCCCTCGAGGACGCCGTCGCCGGCACCATCGAGAACGACATCACCCGCGACCGCGACCGGGCCGAGGAGCGCTTCGTCTCCCTGCGCCACCTCATGGAGCTCATCTCCAACGCCCGCACCAAGGACGACCAGGTCTCCCGGGCGATCCTGGACGTGCGCCGCCACGTGCACTTCCACGCCGAGGAGGTCGACGCCGAGGGGAAGGTCGTGCACGCCCACGAGTCCGGCGGCCCGCTCTCGGGCGGCCAGAACGAGCGTCTGACCACCTTCTGCCTCGCGGCCGCGCTGCGCTACCAGCTGGCCGGCACCGGCATCGACGTCCCGCGCTACGCGCCGATCATCATCGACGAGGCCTTCTCCAAGGGCGCCGGCAAGTTCATCACCGCGGCGATGGAGTCCTTCCGCCACTTCGGCTTCCAGGTCATCCTCGCCAACCCCGGCAAGAACCCCCAGGCCCTCGCCCCGTTCATCGGCGGCGTGGGCGTGGTCGCGATCCGCGAGGACCGCTACTCCCAGGTCAGCCCGATCGAGTTCGTCCCCGTCGACTGAGCCCGCCGGGCGGCCGCATGGGCGGCCCGCCGGGCGCCCGGCAGGTCTGCACCGCTACGTGCGGGGCCGGCCGGTCTGCCCGGCTCCAGCCCGGCCGGTCTGCCCGGCTGCACGACCGGCCTGGGCCGGCGGTCAGATTCCGTGCCCGATCCGGCCCCGTCCGGCACGGATCCTGACCACAGGGGCACGCCCGACGCCGTCATGTCGTGCACGGTCCGGAGAGGTCTCGCACGGCCTGTCGATGGGGACTTCTCCCCATCGTGACGAGGAGCGTCGCACGGATACGGTGGGCCGAGCCGCAGCACACCAGGGCATCAGGCCCCGGGCATCAGGGCAGGACGCAGCGTGGAGGTGAGCCGATGACGGGCAGGCCGCTTACACACGAGCGCGTCCCGACCGGCCCCGCCGAGGCCCGCCGCCGTGTGCACGAGATCCTCACCGTCGTGGTCGACGCCCTGCGCGCGCACGGTGCGCCGCACAGCACCGCCCTGCACGACGCCCCCCGGCACGATGGCGCACCGCGCAGCCACGCACCCCAGGGCAGCGCACCCCACGGCAGTGCACCCCACGCCAGCGGACCGGGCCTCGAGCTCATCGAGCATCGTCCCCGTCGCGACCGGGCCTCCGGCACCCGCTACCGGGGCGTGCGCACCATCCAGCACGTGAGCGCCCTGATCGGATCGACCGCGGAGCCGCCTGCCTCGCCCAGTCCCGCGTCGCTGCTGCGCGTCGCCGACCGTGCGCTGCGCGGCGTCGGGCTCGCCGTGAGCGAGGACGGCGAGGTCAGCGGCGTGCGCACCCGCGTGTGGGAGGGACCTGAGGGGGACCGCGCGGAGGTCGTCGTCGGTGCGCGCCTGCTCCTGCGCGTGATCAGTGCGCCGTTCCTGCCCGGCGTCGAGCAGGGCGACGTGTCGACCACGCCGTCGGCCGTGCGGCGCGTGCTGCGGCCGGCGCCGAGCCTGCACGCCGTGCCCGCCGCCCTGTCGATCCCTTCCGTCGCGCCCGCAGGGATGCCGGTGGGCGCGGCGACGCCCGAGTCCTCGGTGCTCAGCGAGAACTGAGCCGGGCCAGCGCGCCGAGGGGGATCGGCAGCCAGCTCGGACGGTTCCGCGCCTCGTACAGCACCTCGTAGACGGCCTTGTCGGCCTCGAAGGCGCGCAGCAGCGCGAGGAACGACGCGTCCTCGTGGGAGATCCCCATGGCGTCGAGGTAGCCGTCGAGGTAGCCGTCGAGGAAGGCGCGCGAGGACTCCGCGACCCACGCCGACGCGTCCACGCCGTGCTCGTGCAGCACGGCTCCGCCCGCGTAGTCGAGGCTGCGCAGCATGCCCGCCACGTCCCGCACCGGGCAGTCGGGGAGCGCGCGCTCGGCGAGCGGGCGCAGCGGCTCGCCCTCGAAGTCCAGCAGCACCCAGCCGCGCGAGGGGTCGGCGAGCACCTGGCCCAGGTGCAGGTCGCCGTGGATGCGCTGGAGTGGCGGCCAGGCGGCGTCGGCCGCGGCGTCGATGAGCGCGCGCAGCGCGGCCCGATGGGGGAGGACCTGCGGGACCTGGGCGGCGACCTCGTCGAGACGGGCGCGCATCTGGTCGAGGACGCGCGTGCGGTCCGTCGGGGTCGCCGGTGCGCTCGGCAGCTCGGCGGCGAGCAGACGGTGCACCTCGGCGACCGCGGCGCCGAGGTCGCGCGCGCCCGCCCGGAAGTCGACGCCGCCCGAGGCCTGCTGCAGCGCCACCCGCCAGGCGTCCTCGACGTCCGGCAGGAATCCCTGCGCGAGCAGCGCGTCGGCGCTGCCGTCGGCGTCCTCCCCGGCGGTCGCATCGCCCCCCGCCCCCACGCGCAGCCGCACGGATCCGATCATCGGGGCGATCCGCGTGCAGCCGGCGCGGTCGAGAGCGCCCTGCAGGACCACGTCGGGGTTCTCCCCCGGCGCGAGCACGCGGAAGAGCTTGAGGATCACTGGGTCGGCGTCCTCCAGCGTGAAGATCATCGAGGAGTTCGACTGCTCGCCGCTGAGCAGGCGCGTCGCGACTACGCGGGCGGCGGTGCGTCCGGGGACCGGTGCGGGGTCCAGCGAGAGGTCGGGGCCGACGAGCGGACGACCTGCAGTGAGCACGTCCATCAGGGCGCGCCTGCCGAGGTCGGTGCGGCACGCGTCCTCGATCCGCAGACGAACCTGGGGGTCACATGGGCTTCTGCGGGCACCACCCGTCGGCATGGCTGCACCTGCCGCACTCGCCGCCCGTCTCCCGAGCTCGTCGCTGGTGATCTCGATGATTGCGATGAGGCCTTCGGGATCCTCTTCGACTGTGTCGCTGAATGTCGTGTCCGTGCGTACGACCAGTGGCACTTGATATTCAGTGGCGATCGAGGGGTCGGCAGAGTCCGCTCCAGGAGGAGGCGTCGAAGCGCGGACGACGAGATCCAGGACGAGAGCTTCATCGTCCGTGCTGGATGCATCATCACCGTCGTGGGAGGCGATGACCTCAAGTCCCTGTACGGACAGGGTCGGAGGGCCGGCGCTCTTCGCGGAGTACCAGCGCTGCTCGGCCATCCATGTGGCCATGGGCTCGAGAGCGACGGAGACTGCCTCGAGCAGGAGCTCACGGGTGCCAACGACGTCACGTCCCACGTCACGTGTCGGCGGATGGTCATCCATGGTTCCACTCTACGGCGCGAGTAGGATGAGCACGAGAGGCCTTCCCATGGCCCAACGTGATCGACGATCGATCCCGGACCGCGCACGAAGGAGTCTCGTCCTCTTATGGCCAAACGCTACTTGATGCGACTGGGAAAGACTCCGTTCGAGGTTGCGGATCCGTTCAGCACCTTCGATAGAAATCTGCTTGGAACTAACAGCGGCAACCTCGTCTACGGTGCCGCAGCGCACAAACTGTTCTCGACGCACGACACGATCGTCGACGCAAATCACTATCGCATCAATGCGAAAATGGCTGATGCCGTAAATGACGAGTACGACGGATTCGTCCTCCCTCTTGCGAACGCGTTCAGGCCAGAGTTCGAGGGGCAGCTGCTCCGTACCGCAGAATTTCTTGAACGACTGAAAATCCCCTTTATGATGCTCTCCGGGGGTGCACAGCTGCCGCTCGACGGGGATCCCTCAGCGCTCAAGGCGATCGAGCCCACTGTCAAGCGTTTTGCAAGAGCGGTGCTCAATGGGTCCAGCGCATTGTCGGTCCGAGGGGAGATGAGTGCCGACTATCTGCGCTCCCTGGGGTTTCGTGACGTCGTGGTCGTCGGCTGTCCATCTCTCGCGCTGCACGGCCCTGGCCACAGGGTCGAGGTGCCGCCCTCGTTGGAGTCCGGATCGTCGATCGTCTACAACCTCGAGACCAGGGACCCTTTCGGTGCGGATCTCATCGCCGACGCGGAAGAGAACTACGATTCTGCGTACATTGCCCAGGAGCATGGGACTCTTGAGCTCATGCTCTGGGCGACCGATCCTTACGTGGGCTCAGATCCGCGCTTGCCGCTTGAAAGGTCTCACCCCCAGTTCACCTCCGCGCGCGCCGAAATGTACATCGATGCATATCCTTGGATCAGACGGCTGGGTCAGGCCGCGTTCTCCTTCGGTGCGCGGGCGCACGGCAATATCGCCGCGGTGCTCGCGGGTACCCCGAGTGTGATGCTCGCGCACGATTCACGAACCGCGGAGCTTGCTCGGTACCATCAGATTCCGTATGTGGTCCGGGGGGACGGAGGGGCCGCAACAACCGTTCGTGAGCTCTTCGATCATGCCGACTTCACCGAGTTCAACCGCGGGCACGCTGACCGGTTCGAGGTTCTGAGCGACTTCATCCATGAGAACGGTTTCCAGCACATTTATGACCGAGGTCAGGAGCGCGCTCTGGAATCTTATGAGCGGACCATCACGGAGCTGACGTTCCCTCCGGTCGTACGTCCGACCTGGCTCGGAGAGAATGCGACTTCTACGCAGCGGCACGCAGTTCTCCAGGAGAGAGAACGTACCAGGAAAACCTCGCATTCTGCGGTTCGCAAGGACATTTCCAAGAACCGGAAGCGCAGTGACGAGCAGTCTGCGGAGCTTTCCCGGAGGCTCGGTGTGGCCGAGGAACGGCTCGCCGAGGCGACTCGCCGCGCGGAGATCGCAGAGGGGCAGGTCGCCGCGACCCAGAACAGACTGGCACAGCTGGAGAAGCGTCTAACGAAGATTGCGCGCACGGCCGAAGTGGCCGCCGATCGCTCTCAGCGCGCCGTGAGGGTTCCGACCCGCTTCCGGACGTTCGTCTCCCGTGGCAAGCAGGACGACTGAGTTGTGTGCCCCGTCCGTCCCGGGTCCGCGCACCCTCGGCTGATACCGTGACCGGGTGCCAGGCAGGGATGCGACCACTCCGCTCGCGCGCGCGACACCCGCGCCTGCGCGCAGATCCCTCGCGCGCCGCCCGGACGCCAGCTCGCGGAACCCGCGGTCCAGGTCTCCGCGCCCGGCCCCCGCACGGTCCCTCCTCGTCCTCGCGCTGACCCTCGCGCTCGGCGTGCTGACCTCGCTCACCGCGCCCGCGGCCCTCGCGCTCGGCGAGAAGGGCCCCTTCGACCTGCCGCTCTCGCGCGACACCATCACCGTCGCGCCGGGCGTCGTCAACCGCATCCCGCTGACCAGCCTCCTCGACGACGACGCCGAATCGGAGCTGAACCTGGACTCGGTGCGCCTCGCGGTCCCGTCGGACGCCTCGGACGCGCAGCTGTCCGAGATGACCCTCGCCTCCGACGGCACCTCGCTCGCCGTCGAGGGGGAGGGGACGTGGACGATCCAGGGCGAGGAGCTCGTCTTCACCCCGGCCTCCGAGTCCGAGACGGATCCGGCCCCCATCGCGCTCACCATCGAGGCGACCAACGGGATCCGTTCCCTGCCCTCCGACCTGCCCGTCGAGCCGAGTCCCGTCGCCGATGCGGGCATCGCCGCGCCCGCCGGCGGGGAGATCCGCGTGTCCCTCAAGGGGGATCTGCGCCCCTCGGGCACCGAGCGCGTGCGCCTGCTGCTGGACACGATGCCCGCCGGCAGCACCCTCTCGGGCGACGGCCGTCGTCTGATCGCCGTCGGCGAGGGCGAATGGCAGGTCTCCGAGGACGCCACCGAGCTCACCTTCACGCCGTCCTCGAGCCATCTGGGCCGTTCGCCCGAGCCCATGCGCTACGTCGCCGAATCGGCCGACGGCACCGTGCTGACCACCGGCATCATCAGTCTGACCACGCCCGTGCTGCCCGACCTCGTGCGCGCCGCACCCTTCGGCGATCCCATCGATTTCGATGTTGCCGACGGCCAGGAGGACGTCGAGTCCTCGACGCTGCGCCTGGTCCCGCTCACCCACGCGGACGCCGGGTCGACGGGCGCGAGCGACGGCGGCTCGGACGGCACCGGATCGACCGACGCCGGGTCCGAGGACGGCGCGACCGGGACCGACGGGGACGCCGCGACCGGAACCGACGGGGACCCCACGACCAGCGGCTCCGCCGGCGACGGGGTGAAGGTCAACAGCGCCGGCACCCGCGCCGTGGTGGCGGGGCAGGGCACCTGGACGCTGGACCGGAAGAAGCAGTCCGTGCGCTTCGCCCCTGCGGAGGACTCGGTGAAGGCGGCCGACCCGATCGGGCTGACCGGTGAGGACTCCGAGGGCAACACCGCGGGCGTCGCGACCCTCGCCCCCGGCTATCCGGCGATGCTCGACCAGACGCAGGTGGGCACCGCCGGAACGTCCATCACCTTCGCGCCCATGGACGACGCCCGCTTCGTGCGCGCCGACTCCCTCCGCTTCGCGCAGGACGACCTGCCCAGCGGGGCGAAGGTCTCCTCCAACGGCCGCGAGCTCACCATCCCCGGGCAGGGCAGCTGGGCGATCGACCTCGACGCGCGCGCGGTCACCTTCGACCCGGACGACGACGCCGAGAACGGTCTGCGCAGCACCGTGCAGCTCGTCGGCAGCGGCTCGTACGCCGACTCCACGAGCTCGAGCGCGACGCTCACGGCGCTGGTCACCGACAGCGGGGCAGTGCTGCGCGACGACGAGCTGCGCACGGCGCCCGGGAAGGCCGTGCAGGTGGACCTGCTCGCGAACGACACCGCCGGCGCCCCCTCGGACCCGCTGTCGCCCGCCACGGTGCGGATCAGCTCCCTGGAGGCCTCCAACCTCGACGACCTCGAGCGCTACTCGGGCACGCACCTGGTGGTCCCCGGGGAGGGGGAGTACCAGGTGGGCAGCGACGGCGTGCTGCGGTTCACGCCCGCTCGCGGCTTCCGCGGGCGCACCACGTCGATCAGCTACACCGTGCAGGACGGCGAGGGCGTCCAGTACCGGGCGAACGTCTCCGTGCAGGTGGACCCGCAGCTCGCGAGCGCCTCGGATCCGCGCGGCGATTCCAGCGCCGGGATCAACACGATGCTCTCGGGCCTCATGCCCAGCGCGACCTCGACCTCGGCCGTGTTCCTCACGATCGTCGTCCTGATGGGCTTCGCCGGCGTGATCTCGCTGTTCATCGGCGCCCGCATGGAGTCCGACCGCCGCACCTGGAAGGACTGAGCCGGCCCCGGCCCTGCTCGCTCGGGCCGTCGGCCCGCCGACCGCTCGGCCCACAGTCCGCTCGGACGGTCAGCCCTCCGCGCCCTCGGTCGACGAGTCCTTCGCGTCCCCGGAGCACCCCTGGGGCATCTTCACGGCCTTCGTGAGGGCCTCGGCGGCGTCGTCCTCGTCGACCAGGTCCTTGAAGCCGCCGCCCACGAGCACGTCGACCGTCGAGTCCTCGCGGTCATCGAGCTTCAGGGTGGGCTTGGAGAACTCCGCGGCCACGGCGGTGGCCTCGAGATACCCCGCGGGCCCGTAGACGATCGTCACGGCGCCCGAGGCGGCCTTCGTGTTGCCGACCTTCCCCGTGGAGAAGCCGCGATCGGCGAGGGACTCGGTGACCGATGCCGCGAGGCCCCTGCGGGAGGTCCCGTTCTGCACACTCACCTCGACCTTCTTCGGCTTCGCGGGCTTCGCACCTGGGTCCGGGCAGTGCACGCCGTCCTTCCCCGTGGCCACGTCGGCCCCGGCATCGGAGGGCCCGGCGGCCACCACGTCGTCATCGGCGGTGAGCTGGGTGAAGGCGAAGGTGAGCGCGCAGATCATGCCGATCATCGCGAGCGAGAAGACCACCAGCTGGGTGATCCGGACGCGGCGCTGACGGCGCCGGCGCTGGTCGCGCCGACGCACGTCGTCGTTCGAGCGACCGTAGGGGTGCGCGTCGCGGTGCGAGGAGCTCATGGCCGTGCCATCCGCTCTCGGTCAGTCCAGAGGACGGTAGGAGACGCCGAGCGCGTCGAGACGGGGGAGATGGCCGCGCAGCCGCTCCTCGAACTCGCCGAAGGACTGCTCGGGCGAGCCCCAGGCGCGCTCGGCCAGCGCGCACACGCGCGGGAAGGCCATGTAGCCCAGGTGCTCAGGGGTGGCGATGTACTCGGTCCACAGCTGGCCCTGGATGCCCTGGACGAGAGCCGCCTTCTCGTCGTCGAGCTTCTTGGGCAGCAGGCGGTCGGTGTACACGTCCTTGAGGGTGATGTCCCCGCCGATCGCGAGCGGCTCCTTCTTCAGGGGCCCCTGGGCGTAGTCGAAGTAGAGATCCTTCGAGGTGGAGACGACGGTGCGGAAGCCGCGCTCGAGGGACTCCTCGAGGCCGTCCTCCGTGCGCCAGTTCATGACCACCACGTCGTCGGGCACATGGGACTCGAGGACCTCGTCCCAGGCGACCACGGTCTTGCCCTTCTCGGCGAGCACCTGGGTGGCGAAGTCCGTGAAGCGCCCCTGGATCTCGGAGACGCGGGTGAGGCCCCACTCGTTCATGCGGGTGCGGGCATCGGCCGACTGTTCCCACTCGACGCGCGGGCACTCGTCGCCGCCGATGTGGAAGAAGGGCGCGGGGAAGATGTCGGCGACCTGCGTGAGCACGTCGCGCACGAAGTCGAAGACCTCGTCGGAGACGCCGAGCACGTGGTCGGAGATCCCCCAGACCTCGCGCACCTGCACGGGGCTGGCGGGGAAGTTGCCGAGCTCGGGATAGGCCGCGATCGCCGCCTGCATGTGGCCGGGCAGGTCGATCTCCGGCACGATCATCACGCCGCGGTTCTGCGCGTAGCCCACGAGCTCGCGCAGCTCTTCCTGCGTGTAGAACCCCTCGACGGGGGTGTCGTCGAAGGTCCAGGACTCGGGGTCGCCGCTCATGTGACCCTCGAGGGAGCGCGGACGCTTCGAGCCGACCTCCGTGAGCCGCGGGTAGCCCTTGATCTCCACGCGCCAGCCCTGGTCGTCCGTGAGGTGCAGGTGCAGCACGTTCAGGCGGTGCAGCGCCATCGCGTCGATGAACAGGTGCAGGGTGTCGATGTCGAAGAAGTGGCGCGAGACGTCCAGGTGCAGGCCGCGCCATGCGTACTTCGGGCTGTCGCTGATCGTCACGCAGGGGATCGAGGTCTCGCCGGTGAGCACGATCTGGTTGAAGGTGTTGCGGCCGTCGGCCAGGGCGGCCTCGCTGCCGGCGGTGAGGTTCGCGCCCGACGGCGTGATCGACAGCGTGTACTCCGCGCGCGGGAGGTCCTCCGAGATGCCGACCGACAGGCCGGCCCACGGGTCGGTCGTCTCCCATGTCCCCGAGGACCAGATGACGGAGCGGGGGAGCGGGACCAAGCTGATCGGATCGGACATGCGAGGGATCCTCCTTGACCGGGATGTGGTGCAGGTCAAGTCTGTCACAGACTCCGTCGCGGATCGGACGTGTCGGGCCGACGCGCCGGGCCCGTCGAGCGGGGCCCACGGGGCGGCGGCCGTCTCCTCCCGGCCCCCGGACGCAGAGGAGCCCGGTCGGTTCCCCGACCGGGCTCCTCACACGCCGTCCTGCTCCTTCCCGTTGGTGCGCTCAGCACCGAGCAGGCATGACGTGGTCCGGGTGACCTGCGCAGATCAGCGGTAGGTCACGAAGACGTGCGGTGCGCTCCAGATGGTGCGCTCCACGACCTTCTGCTGCGAGCCCGAGGCATCGATGATCTGGTTGTTGCCCACATAGATGCCGATGTGCCCGTAGTCGTTGCCGGTGAAGGCCACCAGGTCGCCGGGCTTCGCCTGCGACTGGGGGATGATCCGGCCTCCGAACGTCTGCTGCTTCGCCGTGCGGGGCACGGTGATGCCGTTCGCGTTGTAGGCGTACTTCACCAGGCCCGAGCAGTCGAACCCGGTGGAGGGGCTCGAGCCGCCCCACGTGTACTTGGTGCCCTTCACGCTGCGGGCCTTGGCGATGATGCCCTGCCCGTTGAAGGAACCGCTCGAGGAGCCGCCGGACCCGCCGATGGACACGCTGCTCGAGGACAGCTTCGACCAGGTGGTGGGTCCGACCACGCCGTCGGCGGAGATGCCGGCCGCGCGCTGGAAGGCCTTCACGGAGCTCAGGGTCCTCGACCCGAAGACACCGTCGACCGAGATGCCTGCACCGTGCTGGTTCAGCTGCTTCTGCAGGGTGCTGACCGCCGAGCCGCGAGAGCCGCTGCGCAGCTTCGGGTGGCTCGACGAGGAGGATCCCGTGGACGCGGACGACCCGAGGGCGTTCCAGGTCTTGGGGCCGACGACCCCGTCGACGCCGATGCCGGCGCTGCGCTGGAACGACTTCACGGCGCTCAGGGTCTTCGATCCGAAGACGCCGTCGACCGCGATGCCCGATCCGTGGGACCGGAGGCTGCGCTGCAGCTCCGACACGGCCGATCCGCGTGCGCCGTAGCGCAGCTTCACGTTCGAGTAGGCGGCGGGTGCCAGGGACTTCGCGGCCGTCGCGGCAGCCGCGCCCGCGAGGGGCGAGGTCGGCGCGGTGGTGGCCGGGTGAGTGGGGGCGGGGGTGGTTGCTGCATCGGCGGAACCCATGGCCTGCATGGAGGCCGTGGCCGTCACGGCACCGACGACGGCGAGACCGCCGACGGTGCGACCGACGGGAGCCGTGAGGCCCCGGTAGTCGATCACGGCAGGGCCCGCGGCGCGATGCGTGCGCGGGGCGCTGGAGCGGAACATCGGATGAGGTCGCTTTCTCTGTCGCCGCACAGTCACCGCTCGCGTTCCGCCCGCGGGAAGCGACACCCGTGAGGCGACACCCGAGGGGTTCGCTGCGCCCGCCACCCAGGGAAGTGAGGAAGTGGTCGAGAACGGTGGCGGGAGCGACTTCTCGACCGGAGCCTGGGGAGAGGCACCGTGGTCACTGTATGGGGCCACCCAGGCCCTTCACGCAGGGCCTTTGCGACTGCTATCAAGGGCCTTTACCAAGATTTTAACTAAATCAGCGATTTTCGCCGTGTCGTACCGGCGATGTCCGAATTCGATATGTTAATCACACCGATGTGATTCAAGGGTGTTCGGCGGGCGTGAGAGGGCCTTTCGGAGTGCGTCGGACTGGTGTCGGCGAACGGCGTATAGCGGACATCTCTGCCATATACGGCAGAGGTGTCCGCCATACGCCGGCGCGTGACAGCTCGCCGCCCGGCCGGCGCTTCCCGGGAGTGCTCGAGGGGCTCTGACGCCTCGGGTGCTGCCGGTGCTGCCGGTGCTACCGGTGCTGCCGGTGATGCCGAATCCGTTGCCGATGCGTCAGTCGCCGAACGTCCCCGGATATGACGAAGGGCCCCGCCGCAGCGGAGCCCTTCGACATCTGGTCGGGGTGACAGGATTTGAACCTGCGACCTCCTCGTCCCGAACGAGGCGCGCTACCAAGCTGCGCCACACCCCGAGGTCGTGTTCGGCGAGCAGACGCGAGCGCCGCTCTCCGACGAGCAACGATACCAAGCCGCCCGCGGTGGTCGCGACCTCTCAGCGCCGCTGAGGGCGCAACGTGAGCAAGGTCGCCTCCGGCGGATTGGCGAAGCGGAAGTTCGAGTAGGGGTTCGCGCCGAGCCCCCCGCTCACGTTGAGCGGCACGCCGCGCCACGTGGAGAGGCCGCGAGCCTGGGCGCGCGGCAGGTCGCAGTTGGTGACCAGCGCGCCGAACCCGGGCACGCGCAGCTGGCCGCCATGGGTGTGGCCGGCGAAGATGAGCTGCGCTCCGTCGTCCACGAAGGCGTCGAGGACCCGCTGGTACGGCGCGTGGGCGACACCGATCCGCAGGTGCGGGACGTCCGGGACGTCGGTCGCCGAGGCTTCGTCGGCCCCGGTGGCGGCGGCCGGAGCGGCGTCAGCGGCGGGCGTCCGCCCCGACCCGTCGGCCCCTGCATCCGGCGCGGCGTCCCGCCCAGGGAACACATCGCGCTCCAGGTGCGGATCGTCCACGCCCACGAATTCCACTTGCAGCCCCGTGAGGCGGAGGCTCGCGCGGGTGTTGGTGAGGTCCTTCCAGCCGTGGGAGGTGAGCGCGCTGCGCAGGGAGTCGAGGGGCAGGTCCGGCTCGCGGTGGCGCTTTGTGAATCCCTCGGGCCGAGGGTCGCGCAGGAAGTAGCGCAACGGGTTCTTGCGGTGAGGAGCGAACATGTCGTTCGACCCCATCGCGAACGCGCCCGGACGGCGCAGCAGGGGATCGATCGCGTCGGCGAGCGCGGGGATGGAGGCCGCGGAGGCGATGTTGTCGCCGGTGTCGATCACCAGGTGCGGCTTGAGCGTCTCGAGATGGCGCAGGAAGGCGATCTTGCGGGCCTGGTCGGGCATCAGATGCGCGTCGCTGAGGTGCAGGATGCGCACGGGGCGCGTGCCGGGAGGCAGAATCCGCAGCTCGTGCTCGCGCACGGTGAAGCGGTGGATCTCGATGTGGCGGGACCAGACGTGGGCGGCCGCGGCGGCGATCGCGCCGGCCCCGGCGAGGGCCAGCGCGACGCGTCCGGCGCCCGCGCCGCGGGAACGGGTGCGGGTCATGCTCGCTCGCCCGCTCAGTCGCCGGTGTCCTGGTCGCCGGAGTCCTGGTCTCCGCCGTCCCCACCTGCGTCCCCACCATCGCCGCCTGCGGCTCCGCCGGTGTCATTGGTGCCGGAGGCCGCGCCGCCCGTGTCGACCTTGCCGCCGCCGCCGTTGCCGGGATCGGTGTCCTTCGGGGCGCCGGCGGGCTGCTTCGGGAACTTCTCGTCGGGCAGTCCCTTGTGGGCCTTGATCATGAACTCCTGCCAGGTGGGCAGGGACACGGTGTTGCCCCAGACCTTGCCCCGCTCGAGGTACTCGCCGTCCACGGAGAACCCGCCGGGGCGGACGTTGCGCGTGGGGTTGCCGAACCACACGGCGGTCGACATCTGCCGGGTGAAGCCCACGTACCAGGTGTGGAACTGGGAACCGGAGGTACCGGTCTTGCCGCCCGCGTCGTGGCCCGGGATGACCTTGCCCTTGCCCGTCGCCCGCGGGTCCTTGAGGTCCTGCTCGAGGGTCCAGGCGACCTGGTCGGCGGTCTTCTTGTCGATCTTCTGCTCGCACTGACCGGCGCCGACGTCCTTCATCTTCTTGCCGTCGCGGTCGATGACCTCGGAGATGCCGGTGGGCTTGCAGTAGGTGCCCTCGGCGGCGAAGGTCGCGTAG
Organism: Brachybacterium sp. NPDC056505; assembly: GCF_042794925.1. Taxonomy (NCBI): domain Bacteria; kingdom Bacillati; phylum Actinomycetota; class Actinomycetes; order Micrococcales; family Dermabacteraceae; genus Brachybacterium; species Brachybacterium sp. NPDC056505. The sequence goes on along the minus strand of NZ_JBHTSV010000002.1, from coordinate 137,832 downwards.
GCCGCGGCCTGGTCGAGCGCCGAGATGCGCAGCTCGCCCAGGACCACCACGGAGGGCGCGAGCTCGGTGCCGTACATGTCCTCGATCGACATGTCCCAGGTGGACTTGTCGAAGGGGTTGTAGGTCGCGGGGATCGCGCCCAGCGACCGGGCCTGCTCGGCGATGTCGCACAGGTCGAGCTGGCGGGCCATGTTCGCGTAGGCCGTGTTCACGGAGAACTTGGTCGCGTTCAGCACCGTCTCCTGGGCCGACAGCGGCACGGAGACCGCGTTGTCCGGGTTGTAGCCCTGGGTCTCGTACCAGCGCCCGCGGTCCAGGCACTGCGCGGGGAAGGTCTTCAGGGTCTGGCGGGCCGTGCCGACCTTGTCGTAGATCGACTTGCCGTGCTCGAGCCAGTCGGTGAGCACGTACGGCTTGAACGTCGAGCCGACGGGGAAGCCGCTCGAGCCGCCGAGCGCCTGCGGGACGTTGTAGTTCAGCGAGGTCTCGCCCTCGCTGGCGTCCGCGTGGGGATCGAAGGTGCGGTTCTCGGCCATCACCAGGACCTTGCCCGTGCCGGGCTCGACGGTCACGATCGAGTGGCCGAATCCGCTGTCGGAGTCCTGGGGGACCTTGCGGTCCACGATCTTCTGCGCGTCCTTCTGGAGGTCGGAGTCCAGGGTCGTCTTGATGGTGAGGCCGCCCCCGTACAGGAGCTTCTGGCGCTCCTCGTAGGTGTCCGCGAAGGTCGGATCGTTCAGCAGGGACCGGGTCACGTAGTCGCAGAAGAAGCCGTTGGTGCCGGCGTCGCCGCAGCCCGCCTTCACGTTCTTGACCTTCAGCATGTCGTCGATCGACTGCTTGGAGTACTTGTCGTACTCCTTCTGGGTGATGTGGTCGTAGCGGAGCATCGCCGAGAGCACCTCGTTGCGCCGCTTCTTCGCGGCCTCCGGGTTCGCGACGGGGTCGTTGCCGTTGGGCGAGTTCGTGATGCCCGCGAGCAGCGCCGCCTCACCGGGGTTCAGGTCCTTGGCGTCCTTCGAGAAGTAGTGCTGGGCGCCGGTCTGCACCCCGTACTGCGAGGGCCCGAACTGGGCGACGTTGAGATAGGCGTTGAGGACCTCGTCCTTGCTCCAGCGCTTCTCCAGGGAGATCGCGAGCTTCGCCTCGCGCAGCTTGCGGCCGTAGCTCTGCTCGGTCGCCTCCGCCTGCGCGGCCTTGTCATTGCGCTGCTCGGCGTCCATGAGCAGCGCGTTCTTCACGTACTGCTGGGTGAGCGTGGAGCCGCCCTGGGTGGCGCCGGAGGCGGCATTGTTCGCGAGGGCGCGGACCGTGCCCGTGAAGTCCATGCCGCCGTGCTCGTAGAAGCGGTGGTCCTCGATGTCGACGACGGCGTGCTGGACGTTCGGCGAGATCTCGTCGAGCGGGACCATGATGCGGTTCTGGCTGTAGAACGTCGCGAGCAGCGACCCGTCGGACGCCTCGATTCGGCTGGCCTCGTTCAGCGGCTGGGTCTCGAGCTCCGCCGGGAGGGAGTCGAACAGGTCCACGCCGTCCTTCGCGACAGCGGAGCTCATCGACACCGCGGGCAGGAAGAAGGCGGCCAGCAGCACGCCGGCGATGCCCGCGACGGCGAGCATCCCCAGCAGCAGCATCAGGGCGCGCAGCGCGGCTCCGGGCACGGTGGCGGGGCCCGTCGGCGGCGCGGAGGTCGCCTCGGAGCTGAGGTTCCCGAGCGGAGCGGAGTCACGGTCAGCCATGGGAACACAGTACGGCCCACGGCGGGCGCGGACCACGAGGCGCGGCCGTGCCGGCGCATATCACCCCGCGCTCACGGGTGCATGGATCCTGCCCCGGCGCAGGATGTGCGTCCGACGGGGGAGAGGAGCGCCGCCAGCGAGATCCGTGGGCGGCGGTCCCGGCAAGGTATGTGCCTGGGCGCCTCGGATGCCCCGGATGCGCCCGGATGCCTCGTCCCATGTCCGTCGCCCATACCGGATCTGCGGGGGTCCGCGGGAGGTGGGATTGGCGCCCCTGTGCCGATCTCGATACGCTGACGCACCAGAACGGATCGACGAGGATTCGAGAGGGGACATTCGTGACGATCAGCAGGATCCGCGGCACGGATGATCGCAGCTGGGCCGCCCGGGGGGCGTGCACACAGCTGGATCCGGACGGCTTCTTCGTGCAGGGGGCCGACCAGCAGAAGATCAAGATCGCGTGCCAGGGATGCCCGGTGCGCATGGAATGCCTGGCCGACGCGCTCGACAACAGGATCGAGTTCGGCGTCTGGGGCGGGATGACGGAGCGCGAGCGGCGCAGGCTGCTGCGCCAGCATCCCGACGTCGAGGACTGGTACGACGTGCTGGGCCGCACCGCACGCCGTGCGGCGGGCGGGTGAATCGATCCCGTCGCCGAGGCGCTGCATCACGCCGCCGCGTCGCCCGTCGTGCGCCATGACGCGGGCCCGGTGCCAGGACCTCGGTCCTGTGCCAGGACCTCGGTCCGGACCACGCGCGACGGCCGAGCGTCCGCACAGGGCTCGAGGGTGGGCCGGTAGGCTCGGGGCATGACCTCCGTGACGCGTTTCGAGTACATCACCGTGCCCCTGCTGATCCACGCGACCAAGCAGATCCTGGACAACTACGGCTCCGACGGCTGGGAGCTCGTGCAGGTGATCCCCGGCCCGAACCCCGAGTCGCTCGTCGCCTACATGAAGCGCCCCCTCGCGGACGCCTGATGGAGGACGACGCCCCCGCGGGCGGCCAGGACGATTTCCAGAGGGACCCCGACGCCCCGCCCGTCGCGCTCGAGCTCATCCGCGCCGACAACCCGGGGCTGATGACGCTGCAGGGCACCAACACCTATGTGCTGCGTGACGGCGAGGAGTCCTGGGTCGTGGACCCGGGCCCGCTGGACGCCCAGCACCTGGCCGCGATCATCCGCGCCTGCGGCTCGCGTCCCGTGGGCGTGCTCGTCACCCACCGCCACGCCGACCACACCGACGGCGCCGGCACCCTGCGCCGCCAGCTGCAGAACCGCACCGGCTGCGAGGTCGCACTGTGGGCCGCCGACACCCGCGCCGTCGCCGGAGCGCGCAAGCCCCCGGCCTCCCTGATCAGCGAGGCCGGCGTCGTCGGCCATGTCATCCACCTGCCCGGGCACACCGCCGATTCCCTCGGCCTGCTGGTCGACGGCGGACGCATGCTCACCGGAGACACCCTGCTGGGCGACGGCTCCTCGACCGTCATCAGCCCGCCCGACGGCAGCCTCACCGAGCACATGCAGTCCCTCGCGATCCTGCGCGCCCTGGCGATCGACGGACGCATCTCCTCCCTGCACCCCGGGCACGGCTCGCCCGCGACCGACCCGCTTGAGGCGATCGACGCGATCGAGGCGATGATCGCCCACCGCGAGGAGCGCATCGCCCAGGTGAAGGAGGCCCGCGCCGCGGGCGCCCTGAGCATGGACCGGCTGCTGCGCGCGGTCTACGGCGAGGGCCTCGACCCGGCCCTGCGCGGCGCCGCCGAGGACTCGCTGCGCGCGGTCCTCGACCACATCGCCCGCACCCGCTGAGCGCGACCGGCAGGCCTGTTCCGGGGGCCGCTCAGCCGGCGGCCCGCCCTGCCCGGTCGCCGCTCCCGCCCGCGGGCCGTGGAGACGGCCTCGGCACGCACGAGGAGCGGGGCGCGACGATGACCGGTGTCATCATCACGCCCCGCTCCTCGTCTCGCCGTCGACGCCCGCGGTGCGGGCGTCGAGCGGTCGGCGCGGGATCAGCGTGCGCGGCGGCGCAGGCGCTCCACGTCGATCAGCAGCACGGCGCGGGCCTCGAGGCGGATCCAGCCGCGCGAGGCGAAGTCGGCGAGGGCCTTGTTGACGGTCTCGCGGGAGGCGCCGACGAGCTGGGCGAGCTCCTCCTGGGTGAGGCCGTGGGAGACCATGACGCCGTCGTCCGTCTGGCGGCCGAAGCGCTGGGCGAGGTCCAGCAGGTTCTTGGCGACGCGGCCGGGGACGTCCGCGAAGACGAGATCGGCGAGCGACTCGTTGGTCTTGCGCAGACGACGGGCGAGCGAGGCCAGCAGGTGGCGGGCCACCTCGGGGCGCTGCGAGAGCACGCGGTACAGGTCCTGCTGGGTGAGGGAGTACAGCGTGGACTCGGCGACCGCCGTGGCGGTGGCGTTGCGCGGAGCGGGATCGAACAGCGAGAGCTCGCCCAGGGTCTCGCCCGGGCCGAGCACCGCGAGGAGGTTCTCGCGGCCGTCGCCCGAGGCGTGGCCGACCTTGACCTTGCCCGCGCCGATGATGAACAGGCGGTCGCCCTGGTCGCCCTCGCGGAAGATCACCGCGCCGCGGTGGTAGTCCTCCTGCGACATCGAGGCCAGCACGGCCTGCTTGCCGTCGTCGTCGAGCGCCGCGAAGAGCGGGGATGAACGTACGATGTTCTCGTCCACGGAACCTCCTGATCTAGGTGATCCCGTCGGGTCCGGGACCGTCGTCATGGGAACCATTGTGACCGATGTGGCGCGGATATGCGTGCTTGCTCACCTGATCCGTGCGTCGCACGGCGCATCCGGCCCGCCCCGCGGAGGCCCCCGGGGTGCCGGGAGCAGGGGCCGCGGAGGGCCCACGAAGGAGCAGCGAGTGTCGGGAGTCTCATCGGCCGACGGACCGGCCGACGTCCGCGAGGTCGTCTCCCGGCTGCGCGCGGAGTACCCCCGGGCACGCACCGAACTGGACTTCCGCGACGCCTTCGAGCTGCTCGTCGCCACGGTCCTCAGCGCCCAGACCACCGACGCGCGCGTGAACTCCGTGACCCCGGAGCTGTTCGAGCGCTGGCCGGGACCGGAGGGGCTCGCAGGGGCCGATCCCGCCGAGGTCGAGCAGGTGCTGAAGTCCCTGGGCATGGGGCCCACGCGCGCCGCACGCGTGATCGCCCTGGCCCGCGCGCTCCTCGCGGACCACGGGGGCGAGGTGCCCGATGACCAGGACGCCCTCGAGGCGCTGCCGGGCGTCGGCCGCAAGACGGCGTTCGTGGTGCGCGGCGTGCATTTCGGCCGCTCCCTGCTCGCCGTCGACACGCACGTGACCAGGGTGGCCGGCCGCCTGGGCTGGACCCGCTCCCGGCAGGCCCGCGCCGTCGAACGCGATGTCATCGCCCTCGTGGAGGGCGTCGTCCCCGATGCGGGTGAGGGCGATGCGGGTGAGGCCGATGCAGGGGAGATCGACGCGGGGGCGGAGTCCATTGATCTCACCGCCCTGTCCCTGCGGCTGATCCTGCACGGCCGGCGCGTGTGCACCGCCCGGTCGCCGCACTGCACGGAGTGTACGCTCACGGACCTCTGCCCGCGGATCGGCGTGGCCGCATGAGCGGCGCCGAGGGCGAAGGGACGACGGGGACGGGAACCCCGGACCGGCCCGAGCTGCCGGGCTTCCTGCGCCCGCTCGCCGAGAGCGCTCGCGCGGGGGACCGCACTCTCGCCCCGCCCCGCAGCCCCGGCCCCGGGCGCGAGATCACCCGGCGCAGCGCGGTCCTCCTGCTGCTCAGCGGCACCACTCTGGAGGAGGCGGAGCTCGTCGTCGAGGAGCGCGGACACCGCATGCGCTCCCAGCCCGGCCAGTTCGCCCTGCCCGGTGGCGGGGTCGAGGCGGAGGACGCCGACGTCCGCGCGACCGCCCTGCGCGAGGCGCGCGAGGAGATCGGCCTGGACGCCGGGCAGGTGCGCGTGCTCGGGGAGTTCGCGCCCATCCCCATGCCCTGGCGCGGGCAGGTCGTCCACCCCGTCGCCGCCTGGGCGCCCCGTCGTCCCGACCTCGCCGTCGGCGATCCCGTGGAGGTGGAGCGCGTGGTCCGCCTCCCGCTCATCGGCCCCGACTCCCTCACCGACCCGTCCTGCCGCTTCATGGGCAGCTTCGACGGTCGGGCCGTCGGGCCCGTGTTCTCGCTCAGCCAGGACCGCTTCGTCTGGGGGTTCACGGCGATGCTCGTCGAGGGGGCGCTCGAGATCATGGGCCTCGCCCCGGACGACGCGGCCCGCGAGGCGCGCGCCGCGGCCGGACGCGCCGCGGACGAGGCGGATGCAGGCAGTGCAGTGCCCGCCGCGCCGCCGCGGATCGAGATCCCGCCCGAGCGGCGCCGCGAGGGCCCGCGCGCCTGATGCGGCGCCCCTCACCGCGGCGGAGAATCCCCGCGCGGTCGTGCCCGCGCGAGCGTTAGACTGGAGCGCCGCGTCCGCGCCCGCAGACACCGCCCCGGGCTACGCCCGCCGGGGCCGCCCGCGAAGGCATGACGCGACCGACCATCATCACCCAGACGACTCCGTGAAGGACAGGGATCCGCGTGCCTCGTGGCAAGGTGAAGTTCTACGACGCCGAGAAGGGCTTCGGCTTCGTGCGGGACGACGAGTCCGGCGAGAGCGTGTACGTGCACGCCTCCACCCTCCCCGAGGGCGCCGAGACCCTGCGCCCGGGCACCAAGGTCGAGTTCGACATCGCCGACGGCCGCCGCGGCCCGCAGGTGCTGTCGCTGCGCCTGTTGGAGGCCGCACCCTCGCTGACCCGTGCCCGTCGGCCCAAGGCCGACGACATGGCCGGGATGGTCGAGGACCTGATCCGTCTGCTGGACGACGCCGGGAACGGCCTGCGCAAGGGGCGCTACCCCGACGCCGGCCACTCCCACAAGATCGCGACCGTGCTGCGAGCCGTCGCCGACAACTTCGAGGCCTGAGGACACCCACCGCATGCCGATGACTGCTGAGACCGACACACCCGAGACCGGTGAGAGCGCCGCTCCCGCCGCCGCCCCGGCCACCGCCGCCGCTCCCGCCGCCACGCGGCGGCCCCGCGCGCGCACCGCGCGTCCGAAGCTCGACGCCGTGAGCGCCGCGGCCGTCGACCTCGCGCGCGAGGCGCTGCTCGAGGTCACCGAGCCCGGTCAGGTCGGCGAGCACCTGCGCGTCGAGGCGAGCGGGGAACGACTGGTCACGCACGTGTTCGCGTGCGCGATGCCCGGCTACAGCGGCTGGGTGTGGAACGTCGTCCTCGCCCGCGCTCCCCGCGCGAAGCAGGCCACCGTGTGCGAGACCGTGCTGCTGCCCGGCGACGGCGCGCTGCTCGCCCCCGACTGGGAGCCCTGGTCGGAGCGGCTGATGCCCTCCGACGTCGGGGCCGACGACCTGATGCCCTACCAGGAGGCCGACGAGCGCCTCGAGCAGGGCTACGAGCAGACCGACGACGCCGAGGCCGACCGCGTCGCGCAGTGGGAGCTCGGGCTCGGACGACCGCGCGTGCTCTCGCCCGTCGGGCGCGAGGAGGCCGCCGACCGCTGGTTCGCGGGCGATTTCGGCCCACGCCCGGTCTCGGCCCGCAAGCGCCGGGGCACCGTGACCGCGACCTGCTCCTCGTGCGGGTTCCTCACACTCATGGCCGGCTCGCTGCGCACCGAGTTCGGGGTGTGCACGAACGAGTGGTCCGTGGCCGACGGCCATGTGGTGCACCTCGACTACGGCTGCGGCTCGCACTCGGAGACCGGCAAGGAGGAGCCCCACCAGGACTCCGACCCCGACGAGGGCGTCGTCGTCGACGAGTACCGGGTCGACCTCGATCGCAGCACGAGCAGCGACGCGGGTGCCGCGGAGTCCGAGGATGCGACGGGGTCCGAGGCCGCTGCGGAGACCGAGGCACCTGCTGCAGCCGAGGAGCCCGGCGAGGCCGTGGCGCCGGGAGTGCCCGAGCCGGCCGGCGACGCCGATGCGACCGGCGAGGCCGTGGCGACCGGTGAGGCCGACGCCGCAGAAGAAGCACCTGACGCCGCCTCGGAGGCGACGGCGGACGACTCGCACACCGTCGCACCCTGAGCGATCTGCGCCTCTGATCGGTGCAGACCGCGCGGCGAACCGTCAGCCGTCAGCGTTCACGTGCCATGCGCCGGCCCACGCGTGAGGCGTGCGGATCAGTGGATCCGGCGCGAACGATGGGGGAGTGTCGAACGACCCGCCCCGGCCGGCGGTCGCTCGCCCGAACTTGCCGCCTGACGTGACCTGACAGGAGCTCGCGTCGCGGGACCCTGGCCCTGCTCCTCGAGGAGCAGGCACTCCCCGAGGGCTCAGCCGGCGCGGACGGCGATCCGGGCGAGCAGCGCCTCGGTCGCGAGCAGCGGCGGCACGTTGCCGGCGATCCGTGTGCGCGCCCGCTGGACAGCGTCGAGCAGGGCGAGCGTGACCTGCGGATCCCCGCCCTCGGCCGCGTGCACGATCTCCTCGCGCACGCCCGGGTTCACGAGCTCGGCGCCCGTGTCCAGCTGCAGCACGAGCACATCGCGCAGCACCGAATGGGCATCCAGCAGATAACGGTCCAGGACGTCCCGCACCAGACGCGTGCGCCGGCGCTTCGCATCGTCCTCGAGCTGGCGCATCTGCGAGCGCAGCGACGGGGGGACCTTGCCGTCCTCGATGCCAGCCGAGCGCAGGAAGCGCTCCTTCTCCTTCGCGGCGACGTCGTCGGCCGTCGCGGCGGCCTCCGCGTTCGCACGCTCCACGAGCGTGCCCGCCGCGAGCACGGCCTGGCCGCTGCTGCGCAGGCCCAGCAGGGTGCGGGCCGACTCCTCGCGCGCCTCGAGCGCACCCGGCTGCGTCGCGTACCGCAGGGCGAGCCCGATGTGCCCCTGCGCGGCGAGGGCCGCGCGCTCGGCGAGGTCCGGATCCGCGCCGTCGCGCCGGACGAGCAGCTCGGCGACGTCCGACGGTCGCGGGATCGCGAGGGTGACCACGCGGCACCGGGAGCGGATCGTGGGTGCGAGATCCTCGGCAGACGGCGCACACAGCATCCACACCGTGTGCGGGGGCGGCTCCTCGATCGACTTCAGCAGCACGTTGAAGGTGCCCGCGCTCATGCGGTCGGCGTCCTCGATGATGATCACCCGGTGCGCGCCGGTCGCCGGTGAGCGCTGCGCGGTGAGCACCAGGGAGCGGACCTCCTCCTTGGAGATCGAGAGCTTGTCGGTCGCGACCGCGGTGACGTCCGGATGGGTGCCCGCGAGGACAGTGCGGCAGGCGTGGCAGTGCCCGCAGCCCTCGCCGGTCTCGCACTGCAGGGTCGCCGCGAAGGCGCGGGCGGCCGTCGACCGGCCCGAGCCGGGCGGGCCCGTGATCAGCCAGGCCTGTGCGAGGGAGCCCTCGGGGGAGGCGGCGCGGCGGAACTGGGCGACCGCGGCCTCCTGGCCCACGACGTCTGCCCACACCCCCGTCGGACCCGTGCCCGTCGGACCCGTGCCCGTCGGACCCGCGCCCGTCGAACCCGCGCCTGCCGGACCGGCGCTCGTCGGCGCGCTCATCGGTCGTCGGCCCCGGGATGCGAGGTGTCGACCTCGAAGGTCGGGTCGAGCGTCGCGAGGTCGTCGGCGATCGCCGCGACGACCTCCTCGTGCACCTCCTGGGGGCTGCGGGAGGCGTCCACGACCACGAAGCGGTCCGGGTCGGCCTCGGCGAGCTCGAGGAACTCGGCGCGCACGGCGTCGTGGAAGGCGCGGCCCTCGCGCTCGAGGCGATCGAGCGAATGCGCCTCGCGGCGCTCCGAGAGGGCATCGGGATGCAGGTCCAGCAGGATCGTGCGATGGGGGAGCAGTCCGTCGGTCGCCCACAGGCTGAGGGCGGCGATCTGCTCCTGGGAGAGCGAGCGGCCCACCCCCTGGTAGGCGATCGAGGAGTCCAGGTAGCGGTCGGCGAGCACGAGGCCGCCGCGGGCCAGGTGCGGGCGCACCACCGTCTCGATGTGGTGGGCGCGGTCCGCCGCGTACAGCAGCGCCTCGGCACGCGCGCTCACGTCGTCGCCGTGCAGCACGAGCTCGCGAATGCTCTTCCCGAGCTCGGTGCCGCCGGGCTCGCGCGTGGTGAGCACGAGGTCCTCGGCCACCTCGCGGCGATGCACGAGGTGATCGCGGAGCATCCCGATCTGGGTGGTCTTGCCCGCGGCCTCCCCGCCCTCGAACGAGATGAACAGTCCCCGCCGCGGGGGGTGGGGCGCGGGGACGCGCAGCGTGCGCATGCCGATCGACGATCCGGTCATCAGCGGGCGGTCTCCTCGGGTCGGGCATCGGGGGCGGTGCGCGGTGCGGCGACCTGGGCGCGGGCGGCGTCGAGCGCCTCCATCACGGCGACGGTGTCGTGCCAGGTCATGAGCGGTGACTCGAGGTCACCGGCGGTGATCCGGCGCGCCGCCTCCGCGGCCTCGTAGGCGAGGCCGTCGTCGGGGCCGATGGGGCCGACGGGCCCGGCAGAGCCGTCGGGGGCCGAGGTCGGGTCGGGGACGGACGCGGTGCGGCCGTCGTGCATCTCGACGCGGACCTCGCCGGGCGCGAAGAACATGCCCTCGAGCACGAGGCGCCCCTCGGTACCAAGGATCTCGGCGTCGTTCCCGGCGCGCGCCGCGAGGGTGGTGACGAGCGAGGCGCGTGCCCGAGGATGCGCGGTCGAGGACGCGAGCACGTGCACGGTCTCGTCGACCCCAGCGGGGGTGAGGGTGCCCGAGGTGGTGAGCTCCGTGAGATCCCCGAGCACCATCTGCGCGAAGCTCAGGGGGTAGACGCCCAGGTCCAGCAGGGCGCCGCCGCCCAGCTCCGGTGCGTGGAGCCGGTGACCCGGTTCGAAGGGGAAGTGCTGGCCGTGGGTCGCGCGCAGCGAGACGATCTCGCCCAGCAGGCCCGATGCGAGCACGCTGCGCACCACGTCGAAGCGCGGCAGGAAGCGCGACCACAGCGCCTCCATGAGGAACAGCCCGCGCTCGCGGGCGAGGTCCACCAGGTCGCGGGCCTCGTCGGCCGTCATGGTGAAGGCCTTCTCGAGCAGCACCGGGTACCCGGCCTCGAGCACGGTGCGCGCCATCGGGTGGTGCGCGGAGTGCGGGGAGGCGATGTAGACGGCGTCGAAGCCGCCGGCGGCGAGCATCCGCGGCAGGGAGTCGAAGGCGGCGTTCAGGCCGTGCGTGCGGGCGAACGCCTCCGCGCGCTCGGAGGAGCGCGAGGCCACGGCCACGGCGCGCGAGGCGGTGGCCCGGCCCAGGGTCTCGGTGAACTGCGTCGCGATGTGCCCCGGGGAGATCACGGCCCAGCGCAGCGGCGGGGCCTCGCGCGGGTCCGCGACCGCCGACACGGGCAGCTCCAGCGGGGGTCGGGACGTCATGCCTTCAATCTATCGGTCCGCCCCGACAGTCGGGGCTGGTGTGGACGGGGCGACGCATCCCGTCGGCCGACCCTCAAGGCCGCAGGTCACGGATCGGTGAAGAAAGTGCCCGAAATGTCGACTGAGAGGTACGCCACAGGTGCGCCCGGGTTACTCTCAGCCCAGGCGACGGAGCCTCCGCGGGTCCTTCGCACGAACCGCCGGCGGCGACCGTCGTCAGCGCATCGTCCACCGCATGCACGCGGCACGGAACTCGGCATGAAGGAGCCCCAGATGAGCAGCAGCAACCACGGTCTCGGTCGGCGCTCGGTCCTCGCGGCCGGCGGACTCGGCGCCTCCGCGCTCGGTCTCGCCGCGTGCGGCGGCTCGGACGACTCGTCCTCGGGCGGCTCCGGCGGCGGCGCGAGCGCGGACTTCGACGAGCACGGGCCGATCACGTTCGCGACGGGCAAGGACACCACCGGCGTCCTCAAGGACTTCCTGGACCGCTGGAACAAGGACCACTCCGACGAGAAGGTCACCCTCGTCGAGCTCCCCGAGAGCGCCGACGACCAGCGCAGCCAGTTCATCAACAACGCCCAGGCGAAGTCCGACGCCTACACCGTGCTGGGCCTCGACGTCGTGTGGACGGCCGAGTTCGCGGCCAACCAGTGGGTCGTCGAGCTGCCCAAGGACAAGCTCCCGATCGATGACATGATCCCCGCGACCGTCGAGACCGCGACCTACTTCGACAAGCTGTACGCGATGCCCTACGCGACCAACGGGCAGCTGCTGTTCTCCCGCAAGGACCTGCTGAAGGACGCGGGGTACGACGAGCCGCCGGCCACCTACGACGAGATGTACGAGATCATCGAGAAGGTCATGGCCGACCAGGATGGCATCAACGGCTTCGGCGGCCAGTTCGCCAAGTACGAGGGCCTGACCTGCCAGCTCACCGGGGTCGTGAAGTCGGCAGGAGGGGAGCTGTTCGACAAGGACGGCAAGCCCCAGGCGGACAGCGATGCCGCGAAGCTCGGGCTGCAGACCCTCCGCGACGGCTTCGACAAGAAGTACATCCCCAAGGAGGCGCTGACCTACAAGGAGGAGGAGTCCCGTCAGGCCTTCCAGGACGGCAAGCTCGTGTTCCTGCAGAACTGGCCGTACGTCTACGACAAGTTCCAGGCCGACGACGGCTCCTCGAAGGTCAAGGACAAGGTCTCCGTCTCCCTGGTGCCCGCGGTCAAGGGCGACGGCACGTCGACCGTCGGCGGCCTGAACTACGCGATCAGCGCGTTCGCGAAGAACATGGGCACCGCCCTGGACTTCATCGCGTTCATGGGCGCCGCCGAGCAGCAGAAGGCATGGTTCCTGCAGACGGGCAACCCGACCGCCGCGACCGCCGTCTACGAGGACGCGGACCTCAAGAAGAAGTACCCGTTCCTCGACACCCTCAAGGACTCGATCGACAAGGGCGCCGTGCGTCCGCAGGTCGTGAAGTACGGCGACGTCACGCAGGCCATCCAGGAGGCCGCCTACGGCTGCCTCTCCGGCGACACTGAGACCGACGCCGCGCTGAGCGATCTGCAGAAGCAGCTCACCGACCTGACCGAGAAGTGAGCCATGGCGGACGCGCATTCCCGCCGTGTCACCGGCGGGCAGGGCCGCATGGCCTATCTCCTGCTGCTGCCGACGCTCGTGCTGCTGGCCCTCGTGGTCGGCTTCCCGCTCGTGCTCTCGGCCTGGCAGTCGCTGACCCAGTCCGGCGGTGACATCGACCCCCAGACCGGGATCATCAAGCAGGGCGACACGTTCGTCGGCCTCGACAACTACGTGGAGGCGTTCACCGGCTCGGGCGCCGGCGCCGGGTTCTGGAACGCCTTCTGGAACACGACGCTGTTCACCGTGGTGGGCGTGAGCATCGAGACCGTGCTGGGCGTGTCCATGGCCCTGATCATGGCGCGCGCCATGCGCTCGACCGGCATCGTGCGCGCCTCGATCCTGGTGCCCTGGGCGATCCCCACCGTGGTCTCGGCCCTCATGTGGCAGCTGATCTTCGACGCCAACGGCATCTTCAACCGGGTGATCCACTACCAGGTGCTGTGGACCACCGAGGGCTGGCAGGCCAAAGCCGCCGTGCTCATCGCGGACATCTGGAAGACCGCCCCGTACATCGGGCTGCTGACCCTCGCGGGCCTGCAGACGATCGACGACCAGGTCTACGAGGCCGCGAAGATGGACGGCGCCGACCGCTGGGACACCTTCTGGCGGATCACGCTGCCGCTCGTGCGCCCCGTGCTCGTGGTCGCGGTGCTCTTCCGCCTCCTGGACGCGATGCGCATGTTCGACCTGCCCTACGTCCTGCTGGGCCGGCTCGAATCCGGGCAGACCCTCTCGATGCTCGCCTCCGACGCCGCGGGCAAGACGAACTACGGCCTCGCCTCGGCGTACTCGATGATCCTGTTCGCCTACATCTGCCTGGTGGCGTTCGTGTTCATCCGCGTGCTCGGGGCCGACGTCATCGGCGAGCAGAACAAGCCCGCCAAGCGCGGCAGCCGTCGCCGCGGCGACGGGGAGGACGGGGCCGACGGCGGCTCGGGCGGCTCCCGGCGCGCGGCCCGCAGACTCCGCACCACGGCAGAGGGGAGCATGGCATGAGCAGCGCAGCCGACAGCGCATCCGGCGGCCGCACGCGGAGCGGCGGCACGCAGATCCGCTCGCGCACCGGCGAGGTGCTCTCGCCCAAGAAGATCAAGGGCGGGCGCGCGGGGTCGATCGTCATCGCGATCGGCATGGCGTTCATCCTCGTCTACTGCCTGCTGCCCTTCTACTGGATGGCGGTCTCCTCCCTCCGCCTGCCCAGCGAGGGCCGCTCCACGGAGCTGATCCCGAACCCGATCAGCTTCGAGAACTACGTGGCGGTGTTCGACCCGGACAACCACTTCGCCCGGGCGCTGGCGAACTCTCTCGTGGTCGCGGGCGGCACGACGGTGCTGGTCCTCCTGCTGGGAACCTTCGGGGCCTACGCCCTCGCGCGGCTGGACTTCGCCGGGAAGGTGCTGGTCATGTTCATGATCGTCGCCACCTCGATGTTCCCGGTGATCACGCTCGTGGTCCCGCTGCTGAAGCTCTTCAGCGGCGGCTTCGAGTGGTGGCCGTTCAACTGGATCAACAGCTACCAGGCGATGATCCTGCCCACCATGTCGTTCGCGCTGCCGCTGGCGGTGTGGAACCTCAACGCGTTCTTCCGGCAGCTCCCGGTCGAGCTCGAGCAGGCGGCGATGGTGGACGGCACCACCCGGTTCGGCGCGTTCTGGCGGATCATCCTGCCGCTCGCCGCGCCGGGCGTGTTCACCACGGCGATCATCACGTTCATCGCGGCCTGGAACGAGTTCCTCATCGCCCTGACGATGGTGAACCAGCCCGCGATGCAGACCGCGAACGTCGCGATCTCCAAGTTCACCGGCTCCTCGCAGTTCGACACCCCGTACGGCACGAAGATGGCCGCCGGCGTGATCGTCACCGTGCCGCTGATCATCCTGGTGCTGGTCTTCCAGCGCCGCATCATCGGCGGCCTCGCGGCGGGGTCCGTGAAGTAGTGCCGACGTCGAGGCACCGGGGGCGGACGAACGGGTCCGCCCCCGGCGACGTTGACGGGGGCGGACGATCACGGGGCGGGCGGCCGGATGCTGCTCGGGCCCGGCGTCACCATGACGCCGTCACTCTAGGCCTTTCCGGTGATCCGGGACACAACCGGAACGCGTGATTCGTCGCTTTGTTGTGAGGTCGTGACCTGGCGGCGCGACCGCGGGCTCGCGAGGGCACGGCTCGAGCGTGACTCGAGGACGACTCGGGCACGGCGAGTCCCGCGGGAACCCCGCCGCGCCCCCGCGCGGGTCAGCTCTTCTTGGTGCTCGAGCTGCTCGTCTTCGGCGCGGCCTTCTTGGTCGTGCTCTTCGACGTGCTCTTCGTCGTGGACTTGCGGGTGGTGGTGCGCCCGCCCTTCTTGGCCGGGCCCTTCGCGCGCTTCTCGGCGAGGCGCTCGACCGCGACCTCATGGGTGAGGGCGTCCAGGGAGTCGTCGCGGCGCAGGGTCACGTTCGTCGTCCCGTCGGTGATGTAGGCGCCGAAGCGGCCGTCCTTCACCACGATCGGCTTCTCGCTCGTCGGATCCGTGCCCAGCTCCTTGAGCGGCGGCTTCGCGGCGGCGCGGCCGCGCTGCTTGGGCTGGGAGTAGATCTTCTTCGCCTCGTCCAGGGTGATCGAGAAGATCTGCTCCTCGGTCTCCAGGGAGCGCGAGTCCGTGCCCTTCTTGAGGTACGGGCCGTAGCGGCCGTTCTGCGCGGTGATCTCCGTGCCGTCCTCGTCGGCCCCCACCACGCGCGGCAGCGAGAGCAGCTTGAGGGCGTCGTCGAGATCGACCGTGGCCAGGTCCATGGACTGCAGCAGCGACGCGGTGCGGGGCTTGGGGCGCTTGGACTTGGGGGTCTTGTCGTCCGGGTCCTCCGGCAGCACCTCGGTGACGTAGGGGCCGTAGCGGCCGTCCTTGACGATCACGTCGTGGCCGGTCTCCGGGTCCTCGCCCAGCACGCGGCCGTCGTCCTTCTGGCGCTCGAGCAGCTCACGGGCCTTCTCGACCGTCAGCTCGTCGGGCGCGAGATCGTCGGGCAGGCTCGCGCGCTGCGGCGGGGCCGGCTCTGCGTCGGGCGCCGCGGGCGCGGCGTCCGGGTCCACGGGCGCGGGGCGCTCCACGTAGGCGCCGTAGCGGCCGACGCGCAGCGTGATGCCCTCGCCGATCGGGATCGAGTTGATCTCGCGGGGGTCGATGTCGCCCTGGTGCTCGACCATGGGCTGCAGGCCGATGGGTCCGTCGGTCCCGTCCGCCCGATAGAAGTCGTCGAGGTACTCGCTACGGCCCAGCTCGCCGCGGGCCATCTTGTCGAGCTGCTCCTCCATCTGGGCGGTGAAGTCGTAGTCGATGAACGGCCCGAAGTGCTCCTC
Source organism: Brachybacterium sp. NPDC056505 (assembly GCF_042794925.1). NCBI lineage: Bacteria > Bacillati > Actinomycetota > Actinomycetes > Micrococcales > Dermabacteraceae > Brachybacterium > Brachybacterium sp. NPDC056505. The sequence goes on along the minus strand of NZ_JBHTSV010000002.1, from coordinate 121,702 downwards.
GAGCAGCTTGACCACGGCGAACGCCGTCCAGCTGGGCACGAGCGCCGAGCCGCGGCGCAGCACGTAGCCGCGGTCCTGGATGGTGGTCACGGTCGAGGCGTAGGTCGAGGGGCGGCCGATGCCGCGCTCCTCGAGCGCCCGCACCAGCGAGGCCTCCGTGAAGCGCGGGGGAGGGGTGGTGGTGTGGCCGTCGGGCACGAGGGCCTCGACGTCCAGCATGTCGCCCTCGTCCATCTGCGGCAGGCGCTTGTCGTTCTCGTCCTGCTCGCCGTAGCGGGAGGCGTCGCGGCCCTCCTCGTAGGCGGCCATGAACCCGCGGAAGGTGATGACGGTGCCCGAGGCGCGGAACGTGGCGGCGCGGCCGGCCTTCTCGACGGCCAGCTCGACGGAGCTCGTGGTGCCCTTGGCGTCGGCCATCTGGGAGGCGACCGTGCGCTTCCAGATCAGCTCGTAGAGACGGAAGTCGTCGCCCGAGAGCTGGCCGGCGACCTGGGCGGGCGTGCGGAAGCGGTCCCCGGCGGGGCGGATCGCCTCGTGCGCCTCCTGCGCGTTCTGCGACTTGTTCTGGTAGTGGCGCGGCTTCTCGGGCACGTACTGCGAGCCGTAGAGCTCGGCGGCCTGGGCGCGCGAGGCGCTGATCGCCTCGCCCGACAGCGCGACCGAGTCCGTACGCATGTAGGTGATAAAACCGTTCTCGTACAGCCCCTGCGCGACGCGCATGGTCTGGCGGGCGCCCAGGCGCAGCTTGCGCGAGGCCTCCTGCTGCAGGGAGGACGTGGTGAACGGGGCGGCGGGCCGACGGGTGTACGGCTTGGACTCCAGGCTCGCGACCCGTGCCTGCGCCCCCTCGAGCGCGGAGACCAGCGCGGTCGCCGACTCCTCGGTGAGCACCGTCGCCGCGGCCGCCTTCTTCTTCAGGGTGCCGTCGTCGGCGAAGTCGGAGCCGCTCGCGACGCGCGAGCCGTCGACGCTCGCGATGCGGGCCGAGAAGGCCGCATCGGATCCGGCGAAGGTGCCGGTCACATCCCAGTAATCGGAGGGGACGAAGGCCATGCGCTCGCGCTCGCGCTCCACGACCAGGCGGGTCGCCACGGACTGCACGCGGCCGGCGGAGAGCGAGGGACGGATCTTGCGCCACAGCACGGGGGAGAGCTCGAAGCCCACGAGCCGGTCGAGGATGCGGCGGGTCTCCTGCGCGTCGACCAGGTGGTCGTCGATCTCGCGGGTGTTCGTCAGCGCCGCCTGGATCGCGTCGCGCGTGATCTCGTGGAAGACCATGCGGTGCACCGGCAGGGACTTCTTGGGCTTGAGGGTCTCCAGCAGGTGCCAGGCGATCGCCTCCCCCTCGCGGTCCTCATCGGTGGCGAGGTAGAGGGTGTCGGCGTCCTTGAGCTTCTTCTTGAGGTCCGCGACCGTCTTCTTCTTGTCGGCGCTGACCACGTAGTAGGGGTCGAAGCCGTTCTCGACGTCGACGCCGAACTTGCCGTAGGGACCCTTCTTCATGTCCGCCGGGAGGTCCCTCGGGACGGGGATGTCGCGGATGTGGCCGACGGACGCCTCGACGACGTAGTCGTCCCCGAGGTACCGGGCGATCGTCCTCGCCTTGGCAGGGGACTCCACGATCACGAGATGGCGCGAGCCGGGCACTTGTACCGTCCTTCTGGTGGTTCTGGAGGCTCCGGAGCGGGTCCGGGAGGCCGTTGCGCGGTGCCTGGGTGGCTCCGGCGTGCTCACCGTACACGCTCCGGCCACGTGCTCACCGGGACCGGGGTCCCGCGGGACGTGCGAGGTCCGGCACGCGCAGTCCCAGCGCGGCGGCGGTGAGGACGGCGACGGATCCCGGGATCACGAGCACCGTGGCCAGATAGGCGCGGGCCTGGTGGGACGCGTCGTCGAGGTCAATGGGGGTGGGCACCGTGGCGAGCACCACCATCCCCGCCGCGACCGCCACCGCGCCGAGCACCGCGAGCAGCGGTCCCGCCCCGCGCCCGGCCCGGGCGTCGCGCGGATGCGCGAGCCCCTCGGGGCCGCGCGGGGTGCGGGCGAGGGCGAGCGCCGCGTCGACCGCGAGCAGCAGGAACGTCCACGCTCCCGTGACCAGCAGAGCGCCGAGCACGTCGCTGGGCCGGTGCCAGCCGCCCGCGATGGTGCCGACCCCGGCGGCGGCGACCCACGCCGTCCCCAGGATCGCGACCAGGCCCCGGATCCTCGCGGGGCAGACGAGGATCAGGGCGAGCGCCACGGAGATCGCGAGCGCCGTGTGCCCGGAGGGGAAGGAGTTCGGGGTGACGTCGATGTCCTCCGCGAGCGCGGTGCGGTCCACGACGAAGGACTTCACGATCTGCACCGTGAGATTGGCGCCGGCCACGATCACGAGGATCTGCAGCAGCAGGGACGGCCGGCGCCGCACGAGCGCGAACACCGCGGCCAGGGCGAGCAGGAGCAGCACCACGGGAACCGTCACCGTGTTCAGCGCAGGGAAGATGACCTGGGTGATCGGGCCGTCGTCGTTCTGCGCGGCCGAGAGGATCAGCTGGTCGAGCCGCTGCCCGCGCGCCGTGCCGACGGCGCCCTTCGCGAGCAGGACCGCGAGCGCCGTGCAGACAGCGGTGCCCAGCAGGCCCACGAGCAGCCGCGGGATCAGGCCGCTGCGGCGATGGGGTCCGGAGGGGGCGGCGACCGCGCCGACGTCGTCGGGCTCGCGGGGGTCGTAAGGCCCGTCGGGCTCGACGGGGGTGCTGTGCCCGTACCCGGGCCCTGGGCGATGGGAGCCGCGCGGATCGTCCTCGGGCCACGCCTCCTCGTGCGAGGCGTCCTCGTGCCGCGCGTTCACAGCGTCACCATCGAGGTGCGGATCATCTCGCGCAGCTGCGGGAGCACGCGCTCGCGGGCGTCGTCCTCGTCCTCGTCGGTCAGGGCGCACACCGCGCCCAGGATCTGGCCGAGCGTCAGCGTCCCGTCGAGGGCGCCGACGACGGCGGCGAGCACCTGGTCCTCGCGCACGGCGCGTGCGAAGCCGCCGCCCTGCACGAGCTCGATGAGCATCGGATCGAACTCGCCGGGGGTGAGGTGGCGCCGCTCGACGACGTCCGCCGCACGCACGGGACGGGAGGCGAGCAGGGCCTCGTCGTCGAGCCGGGCGAGAGCGTCGAGGGCCGTCAGCCCCGCCCCGATGTGCTCGGACAGGGTGCCGCTCCCCGTCCCGGTGACCTCCTCGAGGAGCACCGCGGCACCGTCCGGACGCGGTGCCGCGGGCCGGCGCAGCATCAGGTAGCCGAAGCCGATGCCGGTGGTGCCGCGGGCTTCGAAGTCCTCGAGCCAGGCCTCCTGCATGCTCGGCCACGCCGCATCCCGCACCGTGATCCCGCCGTCGCGCGCCCAGGTCTCCGCGTACTGGGCGGCGTCCTCGCTCTCCCGCTGGATGGCCCAGGCGTCGATCCCGTCGGCCAGGACCGGCTCGAGCCATGCCCGCAGATGGACGTCCCATGCGGTGTCCGCGCTGATCTCCCAGTTGGAGAGCATGAGGGCGCTCCCGCCGGGCGCCAGGTGCGGGGGCAGCTCTGCGAGGAGCTCGGCGGTCAGCACGTCGCCCGTGCGGCCGCCGTCGCGGTAGGTCCACTGCTCGACCCCGCCGCTGCGGGGCGTGATGACGAACGGCGGGTTGCTCACCACCAGGTCGAACTGCTCGCCGGCGACGGGCTCGAGCAGCGATCCGTCCCGCAGCTCGAGCTCGATGCCGTTGAGCGCCGCGTTGAAGGCCGCGAAGGCGAGCGCGCGGGGCGAGAGGTCGGTGGCCACGACGTGGTCGGCGTGCCGGGAGGCGTGCAGCGCCTGGATGCCGCCGCCGCAGCCCAGGTCCAGCACACGCCCCACGTGCCCGCGGGGCGTGATCCGGGCGAGGGTCAGCGAGGCGCCGCCGACCCCGAGCACGTGGTCCGAGAAGAGTGGTGCGCCGGTCGCGATCTCGGAGAGGTCCGAGGCGATCCACCACTGGATCTCGCCGAGGTCGTCGCTCGCGGCGTAGGGGGAGACGTCGACGACGGCGCGCACGCGCGCGGCGCGGGAGCCTCCGTCACCCCCACCCTCCGCGGCCGCCTCCGCCTCGATCTCTTCGACCAGGCCCAGCGCGATCGCGCCCTCGAGGCCCAGGGCGGGCAGGGCGCGCTCGACGAGATCCCGGCGGAGCGCGCCGCCGAGGGTGAACAGCCACAGCAGCACCGCCGTGGGCCGCTCGTCCTCGGCCAGGACGCGGCGCGCGGGGATCGGGTTCTCCCGGCCCAGGGCGTCGTGCGCGAGCGGGCCCAACAGGTCGCGGCAGGCCTGCGTCGTGAAGGGGGCCGCCGCCAGGTCGCTGCGCAGCGCATCGAGCAGGGCGGACTGCACGCGCGGGGGCGCCGGCGCGCGCTCGGCGGACGCGGGGGCGCGCGTGGCGGGGGCGATGTCGGCGGGCATGGCTACGATTGTGCCCCAGGTGCCCGGACGTGATCCGGACATGCGCTGGACGGGCGGTCCCAGAACCGCTCCCGGCGCTGATCCGGGCCGTGGTCAGGAAGGGGAGCGGGTGCGACGAGGGCGGGCCGACGAGCTGCTGCGGGAGCTCAGCGCACCCCTGCAGCGTCGCACCTGCCTCACCCATGTGGAGCACGTGCCCGCGCGCCCCGGACGCACCGGCGAGTTCCCGGAGTGGACGGATCCGCGCCTGCGCGAGCACCTCGCCTCCCGCGGCATCACGGCCTCCTGGATCCACCAGGAGCAGGCTGCGCAGCTCGCCCACGAGGGGCGGCACGTCGTCCTCTCCACCGCCACCGCCTCCGGCAAGTCGCTCGCGTACCTGCTTCCCTCGCTGAGCGCGATCGGCGCGCGCGAGCTCGACCGCTCCGCGCCGCGCGCGACCGCCCTGTACCTCGCGCCGACGAAGGCACTGGCCGCGGACCAGCTCACCAACATCACGGCGCTCGCCGACGGCGCCGAGCTGCGCGACGCCCGCGTGGCCGTCTACGACGGGGACACCCCCACGGAGCAGCGCCGCTGGATCCGTCGACACGGCACCTTCGTGCTCACCAACCCCGACATGCTGCATTTCGGGATCCTCCCCGGTCACGAGCAGTGGGCGAGCTTCTTCCGGGCCCTGAAGTACGTGATCGTCGACGAGTGCCACAGTTACCGAGGCGTCTTCGGCACCCACGTCGCGATGGTCCTGCGGCGCCTGCGCCGCGTGGCGGCCGCCTATCGCAGCGACCCCACGTTCATCCTGGCCTCGGCCACCACCGCGAACCCCGAGCTCTCGGCCTCCCGCCTGATCGGCGGGGACGCCGTCGCCGTCACCGAGGACGGCTCTCCGCGCGGCGGCGTCACCTTCGGACTGTGGGAGCCCGGCACGACGTCGGTCGTCGACGGCCGCCGTCCGACGGACCCGAGCGGGGCCGGTGGCCCCGATGGGCCCGGCGGCGAGGCCCCTGCCGACCAACGCACCGAGCGCAGCGAGCACACCGAGCACACCGAGCGCAGCGAGGAGCCGCTGCGCCGCTCGGCGACGAGCGAGGCCGGCGCACTGCTCGCGGACCTCGTGCGCCGCGACGTGCAGACCCTCGTGTTCGCCCGCACCCGGCGCGGGGCCGAGCTCGTCTCGACGGGCGCGCAGCGCCTGCTCGGGCAGGAGGCGGAGCAGGCCATGGACGGCGAGCTCGCGCGCCGGGCAGGGCGGATCGCCGCTTATCGCGGCGGGTATCTCGCGGAGGAGCGGAGGTCGCTCGAGGACGCTCTGCGCTCGGGGGAGCTGCGGGCGCTGGCCTCGACCAACGCCCTCGAGCTGGGCATCGACATCTCCGGGCTCGACGCCGTGCTGATCGCCGGCTGGCCGGGCACCCGCGCCTCGCTCTGGCAGCAGGCGGGACGCGCCGGGCGCAGCCAGGAGGGCGATGCGCTCGCCCTGTTCGTCGCCCGCGAGGACCCCCTGGACACCTATGTCGTGCACCATCCGGACTCCGTGTTCGGCATGGAGGTCGAGGCGGCCGTCTTCGACCCCCAGAACCCCTACGTGATGACTCCCCACCTGTGCGCCGCGGCCGCGGAGCTCCCCCTGCGCGAGGGCGAGGAGGAGATCTTCGGCCCCGCCGCGAGGGAGCTGCTGGACACCCTCGCCGCCCGCGGCGTGCTGCGACGCCGCCCGACGGGCTGGTACTGGACGATGACGGAGAGCGCCCACGACCTCACCGACCTGCGCGGGAGCGGCGGTGAGCCGGTGCGGATCGTCGAGGCGTCCAGCGGCGCCCTGCTGGGCACCGTCGACGCCGGCAGCGCCCACACCCAGGTCCATGACGGCGCGGTCTACATGCACCAGGGCAGGAACTTCGTCGTCGATCATCTGGACGTCGAGCGGGCGGTCGCCCTCGTGCACCGCGAGGACCCCCTCCACTCCACGCATCCGCAGTCGACCTCCACGATCCGCATCCGCTCCACCGACCGCGAGGAGGAGTGGGGGCGGGGGGTGACGCTGTGCTTCGGCACCGTGGACGTCACCGACCAGGTCACGGGCTACCAGGTGCGTGACGTGTACACCCAGGCGGTCCTCGGCCAGCATCCGCTGGACCTGCCGCCGCGCACCCTCACCACGCGCGCGGTCTGGTTCGTGCTGCCCAAGGAGACCACCGAGGCCGACGGCATCGTCGACGAGCTGCTCCCCGGCGCGCTGCACGCCGCCGAGCACGCCGCGATCTCGATGCTGCCGCTGCTGGCCACGTGCGACCGCTGGGACATCGGCGGGGTCTCGACGGCCCATCACGAGGACACCGGCCAGCCGACGATCTTCGTGTACGACGGCGCGCCCGGCGGCGCCGGGTTCGCCGAGCGCGGCGCCGAGGACGCGGCCGCCTGGGTGCGGGCGACGGAGGACATGGTGCGCGAATGCGCATGCGAGGCCGGCTGCCCGGCGTGCGTGGTGTCCCCCAAGTGCGGCAACGGCAACGAGCCGCTGTCCAAGGCGGGCGCGCTCGCCGTCCTCGAGCTGCTCGACGGCGCAGGGCCGGCGCGGGCCCGCGAGCGCTGATCCGGCAGCGCGCCAGCAGGCGTGCTGACCTCGACGATCACGTCCTGACCCGCGACCGTGCACGAGAGCAGGCTCGCGTCGTTGCGGGCGGCCGCCTCGGAGGCGACGGCGCACGGCGCGCTGCCGCCGACGGCGAGCGAGTCGGCGCCCGCGAGCGCGGCGAGGTCCGCGGCGGTGTCCGCGGCCGCGAGCGCGAGCAGCCCCTGCCCGATGACGACGACCGCGCCGAGCACCGCCGTCATCGCCCCGATGTAGGCGAGGACGCTCGCGGGCGCCGATCCCTCCTCCCTCGCGTGCTCTCCCGCGTCCTCCCATGCGCGTCGCGGCGTCACGGTGCGCCCCCTCCCTGCCCGTCGCCCACCAGGTGGGGTTCCCTGCGCGCCTGGGCGGAACCGCTGAGGTCCCAGCTCGCGCCGGCGAGCAGGCCGCCGCGGGCGCCCACGGTGCGCGTCACCGTCACGCGCACCCACGCGCCGTCGGAACCGACGCTCACCTGTGCACCGTCGCCGGCGATCCGCTGAGCGCTCTGCACTGCCTCGCCCTCGCTCTGCCCGCGCGCGAGCTCGCGGGCCGCCCCGCGGGCCGCGGACTCGAGCTGCACCTGCGCTCCGATCCCGACCCCGGCCACGAGGATCACGAGCACCATCAGCACGACCACGGGCAGCACGATCGCTGTCTCGGCCGTCACCGAGCCGGTGCTGCCGCGCAGCGGGCGACGGGCGCCCCGGCCGGCCCGGGAAGGGGCCTGCCGGGACGCCTCGTCGGCGTGCGCGCACTGCGCGGGTGGGGCGGGGGAGCGGACGGTCACTGCCCCAGCGAGAGCGCCGAGGTGATGATGTTCATCAGCAGCTCCCGCACCTCGCCGGACTTCAGCAGCAGCACCAGCACGGCCGCGAAGCCGCAGGCCGCGAGCACCGTGATGGCGTACTCCGCGGTCGACGCGCCGGCGTCGTCCCGCAGGGCCGCGCCCAGGCGGTGTCGGGTGGGCCCGAACACGCCGGTGCCGCCGTGGGGAGCGTGGGCGCGCGGGCGCGGGGACGGGTCCGCCGCGGCCCGGGTGGTCCTGGGCCCGACGGACGCGGGACGGGTGGAGGCCGCGCGCCGGCGGCGCGGGACGGGCTGGGTGAGGACGGGTGCGGACATGGTGATCTCCTTCGGGTGGACCCGCGGGTGCGGGTGATGGCGCGCCGCCGATCGGTGGCGCGGACCGGGCACGAGCCCGGGGGTCAGGGGTGAGGCAGGTCGGAGGACGAGCGGCGGTCAGACGACGGGGAGCCAGGTCTCGACGCCCAGGGAGCCGCTCAGCAGCGAGGCGACGGTCGGGATGATCCCGAGCAGCACGAAGGCCGGGAGCAGGGTGGCGCCGGTGGGCAGGACCAGTCGCACGGCCAGGCGCGCGGCGGCCGCCTCGGCGTCGCGGGCGCGGTCGCGACGGGCGTCCCGCGCGGCCCCGTGGAGGACGCGCGTGAGGTCCGCGCCGGAGCGCTCGGCCAGCAGCGCGGACTCCCCGAGCACCGTGAGATCGGGCGGCAGGTGCCGCGCCGCGAGCACGGAGGGGACGCCCGCCGCGAGGGACTGCGCGAAGCGGTCCAGGTCCTTCGCGGCGGCCTGCGAGGAGCGATCCTCGGCGAGGGCCCGCGCCACCACGGATGAGGCACCGGCCAGCGGCAGCCCGGAGGTCATCGCTCCGGCGATGAGATCCAGGAGCACGGAGGGGTCCACGCCGCTGTGCGCGTGCCCCTCGGCGGTGCGCAGGAGGGAGCGCATCCACCACCAGCCGGCGAGGGTCAGGGCGCAGCCGCTGATCAGCAGCAGACGACCGGCGGTGGTGCCGAACAGGATCCGCAGGGGATCGGCGCCCAGGAGCGCGCCCAGGGCGATGCCGGCGACGGGCAGACCCAGCAGGATGCGACCGGTCGCCCGCGGGCCCGCGAAGGCGCTGCGGCGCGCGGCCGCGGCGTCGTGCAGCCCGCGCAGGGCCCCGGCGAGCCCCTCGAGCAGGGAGGACATGGGGGCGCCGCTGTGCTCGCAGACCTCGAGCGCGGTGCCGAGTGCCCGGATCTCCGCGGAGCGCGAGAGGCGCCCGTGGGCGGCGCGGCGCGGGTCGGCGCCGGCGCTCACCCGGGCGGCGAGCTGGGAGAGGTCGCCGGGCGGCAGCGAGTCGGCGACGATCCTCCATGCGCCGCGCACGGGCGACCCGCTGCCGAGCACCACCGCGAGCCGCTCGACCATGCGGGCTACGTCCAGCGTGCTCGCGTGCTGCGGGCGGCGAGCGAGGCGCAGAGGTCGTCGGCCCGGTGCCGCGACGGCCGGTCCCCTGCTCCAGACCACGAGGAGGACGAGAGGAGCGGCGAGCAGAAGAGGGAGGATGCTCATCGGACCGCCTCCGGTCGCGCCGCCCCGCCGTCCGCGCGGGCGCTGTGGCGGCCTCTGGCGCGGTCCGCGCCTCCGGGTCCCGCCGTCGGCGGCACGTTCAGGCCGAGGCGGCGGGCGAGCCGGGCCCATCCGGGACCGGTGACGACCACGTCCTCGCGGAGGTCCAGCGCGGGCACCGCGCGCAGCGCGCCGTCGCCTCCGCGCTCGAGCACCGCGAGCTCGACGATCCGACGCCGCCCGTGCGGGCGGCCGAGGTGCACGACCACCTCGAGGGCGCTCGCGGCCTGTGCGGCGAGCGCCTGCCGGTCCAGCCCGCCCAGCGCGCCGAGCGCCTCCAGGCGGGCGGGGACGTCCAGGGCGGTGTTGGCATGCAGGGTCCCGCAGCCGCCCTCGTGCCCCGTGTTCAGCGCCTGGAGGAGCTCGCGCACCTCGGCGCCGCGGCATTCGCCCAGCACCAGGCGATCCGGACGCATGCGCAGGCTCTGGCGGACCAGGTCGGCCAGGTCCACCGCGCCCGTGCCCTCGCTGTTGGCGTGCCGCGACTGCAGGTGGACGGCATGGGAATGGTCGATGCGCAGCTCCTGCGCGTCCTCGATGACGACGATGCGCTCGCTCTCGGGGACGAGGGCGAGCAGCGCCCCGAGCAGGGTCGTCTTCCCCGTCCCGGTGCCTCCGGTGACAACGAACGCCGCGCGTGCGGCGACGAGCGCCCGCATCACCTCGGGCAGCGGGTCCGGAAGAGCACCTGCGGCCTCGAGATCCGCGAGGCTCATCGTGCGCCGGGAGGGCAGGCGCAGGGAGATCAGGGCGCCCGTGGGCGAGAGGGGCGAGAGCACCCCGTGGAAGCGGATGCCGCCGGGCAGTCGCGCGTCCGCGCAGGGCACGGCGTCGTCGAGGCGTCTGCCGCCCAGGGTCGCCAGGCGCACGGCGAGCGAGCGCGCCTGCTCGGGGGCGACGTGCACAGGGCTGCGGTGCAGTCCCTCGGCGCCGTCGACCCACACGCTGCCGTCGCCGTTGACGAGCACGTCAGTGACTCCCGGCCCCACGAGGTCCTGGAGCGGCCCGAGCCCGGAGACGTGGTCGCGCACCCGGCTCGTGATCTCGAGCATCGCAGCGGCGCCGAGCACACGGCCCTCCCGGCGCAGCGCCCGGGAGACCCGGGGGACGTCGACGGGGCCTGGCTCCGCGGCGAGGTCCTCGCGCACGCGGTCGATCACCGCGTCGAAAGCGCCCTCCGGGGCGTCGACGGCGCTCATCGACCGTCGTCCCAGCTCGCCGCGAGGCGACGGGCGAGGCCGTCCGCTCCTCGGCGGCGCACGTCCAGCAGCGGCACGGTCCCGCGCGAGGAGTCCGCGAAGCGCCCGGCGACGCCCAGGTGCAGCGCCTCCCGGACATCCGCGGAGGACACGGGTCCGCGACCGCGGAGCACGGCCTCGGCGCCCCCTGGCGGCAGGTGCCAGGCGGCGAGGCGCCGGGCGGTGGCGCGCAGGGCGTGGTCGGTCGCCGGCAGCACCACGTACAGGCGGTCGAGGTGCGCGATCGCCGGGCCCACCAGATCGGGGGCGAGGTCGACCACGACCTGCGCGGTGAGGGAGTTGAGCGCGGCCAGCACGTGGTCGAGCTGCATGCCGCTGGGAGCGGGATCCTCCCGTGCCACCAGCAGGCGCACGTCGTCGACCTCGGGGAGCCCTGCGACCAGCGCCTCGCCGTCGGCCGCATCGATCCCGGAGAGGTCCTCCCAGCAGGCGCCGCGCAGCTCCGGGGCCTCGACGAGGGCATCGAGGCCGCCGCCCATCGGGTCGGCGTCGATCAGCACGCTCGAGCGACCGGCACGGGCGGCCGCTCCCGCGAGCCGCGCCGCGAGGCTCGAGGCGCCCGCCCCGCCGCATCCGCCGACCACCCCGATGATGCGGGCGCTCTGGCGCGGTCGCAGCGCGTCCCCCAGCAGCGAGAGCAGGCGCGTCGAGTCCTCCGGGAGGCGCAGCACGGCCGCTGCCTCGAGTTCGAGCGCACGCCGCCACACGGGTTCGGAGACCGGGCGATCGGTGACCACGAGCAGCCTGGAGCGGGCGGTGCGCGGAGGATCGGCGAGCAGCGCGGCGGGCGTGCACAGGTGCAGCGCCTCGCGCGCCTCGGCCGCTCCCGCGGACCCGGCAGGACCGGCCGATCCGGCAGGTCCGGAAGGCCCCGGTGCGGCGAGCGCGCGAGCGTCCCGCAGCACAGCGCCGGCGGCACCGGCATGGTCCGCGACCAGCGCCCGCAGGCTCCCCGCGGCATCGTCCTCCGCGGCGACGTCGTGCCAGACGACGACGGTCGGCGCACCGCCCACGGTCCCGGACGCCGGCCCGCGCCCTCGAAGGACCGGCGTGCGCTCCCGCCGGCCCTCGGCGCTCGGTGGGGAGGAGGCGGCCGGGAATCGGGAGGGCGTGCGGAGGGCGGGGCGGTCCAGGAGGCTGGTCATGCCCCCAGCGTCGGCGCGAGCGGCCTCCCCGTCAGCCCCGAAACCCGGATGGGGGATAAACGGACATTGTGGAGGATCCGCGGAGCGGGGTCAGAGCTCCAGGTCGAGCACCACGGGCGCGTGGTCGGAGGCGCCCTTGCCCTTGCGCTCCTCGCGGTCGATGAAGGAGGCGCGGTAGGCGGTCTGCACGGCGGGGGAGCCGAGCGCGAAGTCGATGCGCATGCCCTCCTTCTTCGGGAAGCGCAGCTGCTGGTAGTCCCAGTACGTGTACACACCGGGGCCCGGGTGGTCGGGGCGCACCAGGTCCAGGTAGCCCTCGTCGACCACGGCCCGGAAGGCCGAGCGCTCGGGCTCGGTGACGTGCGTCTTCCCCTCGAAGAACTCCATCGACCAGACGTCGTCGTCCTCGGGGGCGACGTTGAAGTCGCCGGTCAGCAGCACACGGGCATCGGCGTCGGCCGCGAGCTCGCGGGCTCCCTCGGCGCGGAGCGCCTCGAGCCAGCGCAGCTTGTAGCCGTAGTGCGGGTGGTCGATCTCGCGGCCGTTGGGCACGTACAGGGACCACAGGCGCAGGCCGCCGGAGCCGTCCTCGGCGCCGCCGACGACGGCGCCGAGCGCGCGCGCCTCGACCACGCCGTCCTCGTCGTCGGGCCAGGCGGGGACCGCCGGCAGCTCGGTGCGCACATCGGCGAGGCCGACGCGCGAGGCGACCGCGACGCCGTTCCACTGGTTCAGGCCGTGCGCGGCGACCTCGTACCCGGCGGCCTCGAGACCGCTGAGGTCCAGCTGCTGGGGCTTCGCCTTGATCTCCTGCAGGGCGATCACGTCGATCTCCTGGCGCTCGAGCAGCGCGAGCAGCCGATCCATCCGGGCGCGCAGGGAGTTGATGTTCCAGGTGGCGATCCGCATGGGACGAGTCTATGCGGGCGGGCCGACGCGCCCGTCCCCTCGATCGGCACAGCCCCTCCGGCCCGCCGGACCCGCCGCGTCCGATCCCCCTGCACACCGGCCGACCGAGGATGCACAGTAGGGGCATGGACATCGCGATCGAGCAGAGCCTGACATCGATGGGGGACTGGCAGGAGGACCTCTACAAGGACGTCCACCGCCACCCCGAGCTGAGCATGCAGGAGGAGCGGACGGCCGGGAGGATCGAGAGCGAGCTCGCGCAGCTGGGCCTGGAGACGCGCCGGTTCGGCGGGACGGGCGTGGTCGCTGTGATCGAGAACGGGCAGGGGCCGACGGTCCTCGCCCGCGCCGACATCGACGCCCTGCCCGTCACCGAGGACGAGATCGTCGACTACCGCTCCGAGACCGAGGGGGTCATGCACGCCTGCGGCCACGACTTCCATCTTTCCGCGCTGCTGGGCGCGGTGCGCGCCCTGGTCGAGAACCGCGAGGACTGGAGTGGCACCTACGTCGCCGTGTTCCAGCCCGGCGAGGAGGAGGCCGACGGCGCCCTCTCGATGCTCCGCGACGGCTTCGCGGAGGCCGTGCCGCGGCCCGACGTGGCGCTCGGCCAGCACGTCATGCCCGGGATCGCCGGCCAGGTCGCGATCACCGACGGTCCCGTCCTCTCCCAGGGCGACTCCGTGCACGTCACCCTGCACGGCAGGGGCGCCCACGGCTCCATGCCGCATCTCGCCGTCGACCCTGTGGTCCTCGCCTCGAGCATCGTGCTGCGGCTGCAGCAGATCGTGTCCCGCGAGATCCCGCCGGGCGCGTTCTCCGTGGTGACCGTCGGCGCACTCAACGCCGGGACCAAGTCCAACGTCATCCCCGCGACGGCCGAGCTGCGCCTGAACCTGCGCCACTACGACCCGGACGTGCGCGACGAGGTGATCGCCGCCCTCGAGCGCATCGTGCGCGCCGAGTGCGCGGCCTCCGGCTGCACCCGGGAACCGGATGTCGAGTACTACGACCAGTACCCGCTGACCAGCAACGATCCGGAGCAGGAGCAGATCGTGCGGGCCGCCTTCGAGGAGGCGTTCGACGACGGCCAGGTGATCACGATGGCCCCGGCGACCGCGAGCGAGGACTTCTCGCATCTTCCCGACGCCTTCGGTGCCCCGTACGTGTACTGGACCGTCGGCGGCACCGATCCCGACCTGTACCGCCGTGCCCAGGCCGACGGCACGGTCGCGAGCGCGGTCCCCGCGAACCACCAGAGCGCCTTCGTGCCCGAGCTGCATCCGACCCTCGAGGCGATGACCCGCGCCCAGGTCGCCGCCGCCCTCGCGTACCTGGGCGACGCCGCCTCGGAGCATCCGGACTCCGGCACCCCGGAGCAGTCCTCCTCCGACACCTCGGACAGGGCCGCCGGCGCGGCCGCGCGCGACTAGCATCAGGACATGGCACGCGCATTGGTCACCGGCTCGACCGCCGGACTGGGCCTCGAGTTCGCCTGGCAGCTCGCCGGGACGGGGCACGACCTGCTGCTCGTCGCCCGGGACGAGGGGCGCCTGCGCGCGGTCGCCGAGCAGATCCGCCACGTGCACAAGGTCGAGGTGGACGTGCTCGCGGCCGACCTCTCCGTGCGCCGCGAGCTGGATCGTGTGGCCACCGCCGTCACCGATCCCGTCGCCCCGGTCTCGCTGCTCGTGAACAACGCGGGGTACGGGCTGCGCGGACGCTTCCTCGAGGTCGGCGTCGAGGAGCACGAGAAGCAGATGGACACGCTGATCCGGGCCGTCCTCGTCCTCTCCCACGCGGCAGCGCGGGTGATGGTCCAGCGTCGCTGCGGGGCGATCATCAACGTCAGCTCCCTGGCGGGGTACACCGCGGCCGGCCCCTATGCGGCCTCCAAGAGCTGGGTCACCGTGTTCACCGAGTCCCTGGCGACCGAGCTCGAGGGGACGGGCGTCACGGCGACCGCGCTGCTGCCCGGCTTCGTCGCCACGGAGTTCCACGAGCGCGCCTCGATCAGCGTCGAGGGCCTGCCGCGCGTGACCTGGCTGAAGGCCCCGTTCGTGGTGGAGCAGGCCCTGCGCGACGCCGCCAAGGGACAGGTGCTCTCGATCCCCTCGGTGAAGTACCGGGCCGCGGGCGAGGTCTCCCGCCTCGCGCCCCGTCGCCTGGTGCGCCTGCTCGCCTCCCCCCGCTGGGAGGCCGCGGCCGGACGACGGGCCCTCGGCCGCGCACGCCGCCGCGCGTCCCGGCGCCGGCTGAAGGCCCCCTGGCAGCGCGAGGACGGCTGAGCGAGGGCGCCGGGAGCCGGAGCTCCGCGCGCCGGCGGACTGAACGAGCGACGCGGCGGGACGCACGCTGCGTCTACCCTGGTGCCATGCCCGACATCTCGACCGCCGACGCGCGCGCCCGCCTGCTCCAGCTCATCGACGACCTCGCCGTGGTGCGCGGGAAGGTGACGCTCTCCTCCGGCGCCGAGGCCGACTACTACATCGACCTGCGCCGCATCACCCTGCACCACGAGGCGGCCCCGCTCGTGGGCCGCGTCATGCTCGACCTGCTCGCCTCCGAGGGCCTGCTCCACGGGTCCGACGCCGCGACCGCCGTGGGCGGCCTGACGCTCGGCGCGGATCCGGTCGCGACCTCGATCCTCCACACCGCCGCGCACGATGCCTCCGCCGCGGGCGCCCATCCCTGGTCGAACTTCGCGGCGGAGGAGGGCGCCTCCGCCCTGCCCTCGCCGCGCCTGGACGCGTTCGTCGTGCGCAAGGCGAACAAGGCCCACGGCCTGCAGCGCCGCATCGAGGGCCCCGATATCGCCGGCCGCGACGTGATCGCCGTCGAGGACACCTCCACCACCGGGGGCAGCGTGCTCACCGCGTGCGAGGCGATCGAGGAGGCCGGCGCGCGGATCCGGGCCGTCGCGGTGATCATGGACCGCGGCACCGGCGCCCGCGAGAAGATCGAGGCGGCCGGCTGCCGGTACCTCTCCGCGTACTCGGTCGACGAGCTCACCATCTGAGCGGACCCGTCACAGGTCCGAGGCGGAGAAGGTGTCGCAGGACGCCGGATCGCCGGACTCGTAGCCGGTGGAGAACCACTTCTGGCGCTGCGCGGACGAGCCGTGCGTCCAGGTCTCGGGGTTCACGTCGCCGCCCGAGACCTCGCCCTGGATGTGGTCGTCGCCCACGGCGCTCGCCGCCGAGAGCGCGTCGGAGATGTTCTCGTCGGTGAGCGGCTCGAGGAACGCCTGGCCCTCCTGGTCCTTCGAGGACGAGGCATGGTCCGCCCACACGCCCGCATAGCAGTCGGCCTGCAGCTCGAGGCGCACGCCGTCGCTCCTCGGGCCCGTCTGCGCATGGTCGATGCGGTCCATCGTGCCCTGCAGGTTCTGGATGTGGTGCCCGTACTCGTGGGCGACCACGTACTCCTTCGCGAAGGCGCCGGCGGAGGCCCCGTACGTCGAGCTGAGCTCGTCGTAGAAGCTCGTGTCGATGTAGATCGTACTGTCGGCCGGGCAGTAGAAGGGGCCGACGTCCCGTGAGGCGGCGCCGCAGCCCGTGTTCGTCTGCCCGGAGAACAGCTTCCCGCGCGGCTCGCTGAAGGAGACGCCCATCTGCGGGGCGAGGTCCCGCCAGGTGGCGTCGGCCGATTCGACGGTGCCCTGCACGAGGCAGTCGTCCGAGGCGTTCGCATCAGCGCCCGACGAGCATCCGGTGTCCCCGCCCGTGCCCTGGTCCTGGGACTGCGAACTGCCCGAGTCCGAGCCCTGCAGCAGATCCAGCGGGTTCCCGCCCATGATCGCGTAGACCACCACGATCACCAGCAGCAGGCACCCGCCGCCCCCGCCGCCGATGGCGATGCCGCGGCCGCGACCGCCTCCGCCGCCGCGGGAGACGTTGTCCGAGCGGATGTCGGCGTTCGGGTTGAAGGTCATGGGGCACACAGTAGAAGGTCAGGTCCGTGCCAGGAAGCTGATCGGCGCGACCTCTACGATGGAGCTGCCCGTCCACGAGCGAGAGGCCCCCATGACCTGCGCCCCCGCATCCGTCCCGCGAGCCGGGGCGTCCCGATGAACGTCGTCGACTGGGCCGTGGACACGATGGACGCCCTGGGCGGCCTCGGCGTCGCCCTCCTCATCTTCCTCGAGAACGTGTTCCCGCCGATCCCCTCCGAGGTGATCCTGCCGCTCGCGGGCGTGGCCGCCGCGAAGGAGGGCCACTCCTTCCTCGAGATGCTGCTGTTCTCGCTGGCCGGGTCGGTCGCCGGTGCCTGGGTCCTCTACGGACTGGGTCGGGCGCTCGGCCCCGCGCGGCTGCGCTCCCTGTTCCTGCGGCTGCCGCTGCTGCACGTCGAGGACTTCGACCGGACGGTCGACTGGATGCGCCGGCACGGCACCAAGGGCGTGTTCTTCGGACGCATGGTCCCCGGGATCAGGTCGCTCGTCTCCATCCCCGCGGGCCTGTTCGCGATGCCGTTCTGGCGCTTCACCCTGCTCACCCTCGCGGGCAGCGCGATCTGGAACGCCCTGTTCATCACCCTGGGCTTCACGCTCGGCGTGAACTGGCACGTCATCGAGCCGTTCACCGAGGTCATCTCGAACATCGTGTACGCGGTGATCGCGCTGCTCCTCGTGATCTGGGTGGTGCGGCTCGTGCGGCGCGAGCGGCGCCGCCGCGCCCAGGGCCTGCCGGACCCGGACCTCCGGGTCCGCGCGCAGGAGCACGACGACGACGGGATGGACCGGGACGACAGGACGACGAGCCATGACTGACCCGGGCGAGCCCACTGACCCCGTCGAGCCCATCGGCCCCGTCGAGCACTCCGGCCCCGAGCGGGAGATCGGCGTCGGCCCGCACCCCGAGCCATGGCCCGAGGATCCACGACTGGACCCCGATCTGCTCGCGGTCGGGGACCGCCGCAACGTCGTGGACCGCTACCGCTACTGGCGGCGCGAGGCGATCATCGCCGACCTCGACGCCCACCGCACCGAGCTGCACGTCGCGATCGAGAACCTCGAGCACGACGCGAACATCGGCTCGATCGTGCGCACCGCGAACGCCTTCGCCGTGGGCGCCTTCCACATCGTCGGCCGCCGACGCTGGAACCGCCGCGGCGCCATGGTCACCGACCGCTACCAGCACGAGATCCACCACCCCGACGCCGCGGACCTCGCCGCCTGGGCGCACGAGCGGGGCAGACCGCTGATCGCGATCGACATCCTCCCCGGCGCGAGGCCCCTCGAGCACGCCCGGCTGCCCGAGCGCGCGGTCCTCGTCTTCGGCCAGGAGGGACCGGGGATCAGCCCGGAGCTGCTGGCGGTCTGCGACGACGTCCTCGAGATCACCCAGCTCGGCTCGACCCGCTCGCTCAACGTCGCGGCGGCGGCAGCGATCGCCATGCACACCTGGATGCGCCAGCACGCGCTCGGCGGAGAGGGGAGCGGGAGTGCGGGCGCGATGTGATCGCGCCCCGACGCCCCCGGTCGGGACCCCGCACGGCAGCGCCGGCGGGCCCGTGTCCATGGGCGCGGACCGGAGGTTCCCTTCGGACGCGGGCGTGAGAGAATCAACAGCACTGCGCGCCTTCGCGGCGCGCGTTCCGATGCCGTTACTCGCACTCGCGTGAGGAGCACACATGCCCATCGCATCCCCTGACAAGTACGCCGAGATGATCGACCGCGCCAAGAAGGGCGCGTTCGCCTACCCCGCCGTGAACGTCTCGAGCTCGCAGACGGCCATCGCCGCCCTGCAGGGCTTCACCGAGGCGAACACCGACGGCATCATCCAGGTGTCCTTCGGCGGTGCGGAGTACCTGTCCGGCTCGACGGTCAAGGACCGCGTCGCCGGTTCGATCGCACTCGCGCAGTTCGTCCACGCCGTCGCGGACAACTACCCGATCAACGTCGCGCTCCACACCGACCACTGCGCCAAGGAGGTCCTGCCCACCTGGGTCGAGCCCCTCATCGAGTGGGACCTCGAGAACCGCGTGAAGAAGGGCCTCGACCCGCTGTTCCAGTCGCACATGTGGGACGGCTCCGCGGTCCCGGTCGACGAGAACCTCGAGATCGCCGAGCGTCTGCTCGCGAAGTCCGCCGAGGCCAAGAAGATCCTCGAGATCGAGGTCGGCGTGGTCGGCGGCGAGGAGGACGGCGTCCAGGCGGACGTCTCCAACGACAAGCTCTTCTCCACCCCGGAGGACGGCCTGAAGACCGCCAAGAAGCTGGGCCTGGGCGAGAACGGCCGCTACCTCACCGCGCTCACCTTCGGCAACGTGCACGGTGTCTACAAGCCGGGCAACGTCAAGCTGCGCCCCTCCGTCCTCAAGGACATCCAGGACGCGGTGGGCAAGGAGTACGGCCAGGACAAGCCGTTCGACCTGGTCATGCACGGCGGCTCCGGCTCCTCGCTCGAGGAGATCCAGGAGGCGGTGGACAACGGCGTCATCAAGATGAACATCGACACCGACACCCAGTACGCCTTCACGCGCCCGGCCGCCGGCCACATGTTCGACAACTACGAGGGCGTCCTCAAGGTCGACGGCGACGTCGGCAACAAGAAGGCCTACGACCCCCGCGCCTGGGGCAAGAAGGCCGAGGCCGGCATGGCCGCCCGCATCGTCGAGGCCTCGCAGAACCTGCGCAGCGCGGGCTCCCACGAGGCCTGATCCGATCGGTCGGGCCGACGGGCCCGACGTCAGCCAGGACGGGGCATCCACCTTCGCGGTGGGTGCCCCGTTCCGCGTCTCCGGGCACGCGGCGGGCGCCGGAGTCGCGGTCCGGGCCGAGGGCCGGGGGTCAGTACCTGTTGTTGCGCGAGCGCTCCATGACCGAGCGCAGGGCCGGCAGGACGTCGGCCAGGAAGACGCCGGAGATCACGATCCCGATCACCATCAGCAGCATCGAGGAGCCGCCGCGGCCCACCGGGTAGGGGAGGGAGAGGAAGCCGAGCAGCAGGGCGAGGCCCGTGAGCAGGCCCCAGAACAGCTTCGTGCGCTTGCCCGCCGCGGTGTAGGCGTCGGGGCGGAAGCGCAGAGCGTTGACCAGCGCCCAGATCTCGACGGCGAAGAGCACCACCGCGATCACGGCGAAGATCCAGTACTGGGCGACTGCGAGCCAGAGCATGCGGCCAGGATAACGGCACAGCTCGGGCGCGGGATGGGAGGCGCCCCGGGGCAGCGGGGCGCGGGCCGCGGGGCCGGCGTGCCGAGCGTCTATCCCCGCCGGCGGTCGGGGTCGGAGCGGTCGGTGATCAGCAGCTCGAGCGCCTCGGTGGTGGCGGGCGGCTCGACGGCCGACATCTCGCGGGTGAGGGGACGCGGCCCGATGGTGTCGCCGTCGGCCGCGATGAGCAGGCTGGGCAGGAAGCGCTGCGCGTCCCTGTGGTCCAGACCGGTGGCCTCGAGCAGGTCGATCGCGAGCGAGCGCAGCTGGATCACGAGCGCGACGCCCTCGAAGTGGTCGACCCGGCCCAGGCGCGTGCCGTCGTCGCTGCGCAGCATCGTCTCGGGCGTGAGGTAGGAGCAGAAGATGCGCAGCGCCCGGCGCGCATCGGTGAAGTCGCCGTCCGAGTCGACGGCCTCGCGCAGGGCGACGGCGGCGTCATGGGCGGCGAGCAGGGCGTCGGCCAGACGCGCGTGGGAGCTGCGGCCCTTGACCGACTCGAGGAAGGCGACCTCGTGCCGGGCGATCACCCGTACGTTGCGCACGGCGCGATCGGAGCCGATGAGCAGATGCTGCAGGCGCCCTACGTCATTCGCGCGGCGCAGGTGGGTGGGGGAGAAGGTGGCGATCTCCTCGGCCGCGTTGTTCGCGATGCGCCACTCGTCCACGAGCTCCTGGGAGGTGGTGCGGATCTGCGAGAGGGCGGCGCTCGCGATTTTCACGTCGCCCGTGCGGGCGGCGAGGGACATCTGCGTGAGCGCGTCCTCCAGGGCGCGGTACAGCGAGTGCGCGGCCGACTGCTGCCCTCGACGGGGATCGCCCGAGGTCAGCAGGTGGACGAGGATGCCCACGACCACGCCCGTGAGGGCGTCGAGGATGCGGCCGCCCGGACTCATCGACGGGGTGAGCGGCATGACCGTGACCAGCAGCGACTGGATCGACATCTGCATCGTGAAGACGATCCCGGAGTCGATGAGCCGCGCGAGCAGCCCGGCCGTGACCACGACGACCGCGATCTGCCACGTGCCCGAGCCGATCGTCGCGCGCGCGAGCTCGCCGAGCAGCACGCCGCACATCACACCCGTGGACATCTCGAGGACCTTGCGGACCTTCTTCTCCGTGCTGGAGACCCCGATGATCACGAAGGCGGCGATGGCCGCGAAGAAGGGGAACTGGTGACCCCACACGAAGTGGGCGAAGAGGTAGGCGACCGCGGTCGCGACGCCCGCACGGCCGATGCTGCCCAGGCCCTTGCGATCGCGTTCGAGGCCCTCGCCGATGCGGCTGGAGATCGCCGCGCGCACGCGGTCGCTGAGCGGCGGCTTGGGGGTGTCGATGCCCGTGGTGGTGGCCTTCGGCTCGGTCCCGCTCATGCGACCACCGGGTCCTTCACTCGCGTCTCGAGCAGCTCCCTGAGGTCGAAGGTCTCGCCGTCGCGCCCGCCGCGGCCCACGACCAGTGGGGCGTCGACGGGTTCGATCTCCGCGCCGCGCAGTCTCGTGAGCAGTCCGCCGTCGGCCCGCAGGATGAAATAGCGGGCCTCGGTGTCGATGCCGATCGTGCGGTCGTGCTTGAGGTACCAGCCGTGCAGCGGTGTGCGGATGGTCCCGGAGCCCTTGTAGGGGAGCGCCCGCAGCGGACGCGGGGCGATGCCCGCGGTCTCGAAGCGCTCGACGTACTCCCGCAGGATCGCGGTGGCCTTCTCGTGCTCGGTCCGACGGGCATGCTCGAGCGCCTGCTCCTGCGCGGCGATCACCTCTGCGCGCTGCTGCGACCAGGACAGCGACTCGCTCGGGGGTCCTCCCGGGTCCTCGCCCTGGGACACATCGTGCCGCTCACCCTGCGCGCTCATGCCCATGGCCCCATTGTGTCAGGCCCCGCGGCGCACGGCGCGCGGTCCGGGCAGGTGCGGGCGGGAACACGGCGGTGGCCCAGCACCCTGGGCCCGCGGCACCTCGGGGCCACGGAACTCCGGCGCCGCGCGCGGTATCCAGGGGATGCGGTACCCAGGAGCTGCGCAGGCCGGGGCCGTAACACTCAGGGGTCGCGCGGGCTGGGGGTCGCGCGGCCCGGTGGTGTCGCGGACGGGCGAATACGGGACCTCTCTGCCATATATGGCAGAGAGGTCCCGTACACGCCGTTCCATGACACGAAGCGGTCTCCGGAGGTGGGTGGATCGGGACGACCACCCGGATCTCAATCTCGGCCGCTCCGTGACTCGCCGGACGCGGGCGGGCGGGCGGGCGACGGCGGGCCCCGGCGCCTCAGAGTCGCGCGGTGCGGGGCCTCTCGCCGTGCTCGCGGGTGATCACGATGGGCTCCTGCGTCGCATCGAGCCAGGTGATCTCGACGTCCTCGGGCACCGTCTCGGAACCTTCGGACGCGTCGGCCCTGTCGGCCCCGTCGCCGTCTCCCCACGGGCCCGCGCTGATCCGGGATCCGATGACGAGCGGCGCATCGAGCGGGGCGGCGCGCTTGAGGACGGCCAGGGCGATCGGGCCGAGGTCCGCGTGGGTGGCGGTGGAGGTCACGGTCCCCACGAGCTTGCCCTCGCTCCCGCCCAGGCGCACGGGATCGCCGTGCCGGGGCATGACGTTCTGCGAGCCGTCGACCAGGAGCATCGTGAGCCGGCGCGGGGGCTGGCCCAGGTTCAGCACCTTGGCGACGGTCTCCTGGCCGCGGTAGCAGCCCTTGGCCGTGTGGACGGCGGTGCGCAGCAGGTCGAGCTCGTGGGGGATGCTGCGCTCGTCGACCTCGGTGACCTGGCGCGCGCGGTGGGAGGCGATGCGCAGGGCCTCGGCCGCCTCCCTGCCGGCGAGGTGCTCGACGCGCCAGGGGAGCGTTGCGAGGGCGTCGGCGTCGAAGGCGGTGAGCACCCAGTCGGTGCCGTCCTCGGGGTCGGGCCCGTAGGCGACGTGGCCGGGGGCGACCGCGGGGTGCGGGTCGGTCCACACGAAGGCGGGCTCGGGGAGGTCGAGGCCCGTCGCCCCGAGCGCCGCGGCGCCGAGGATGTTCCCGGCGGGCGCGAGGCCGCCCAGCAGGCGCAGATCGTCCCGGTCGGTGATCTCGACGCGCGCGGCGAAGCGCATCATCTCGAGGTAGCGGCGCAGACCTGCTCGGGCGCCGGGATCGGTGACCAGCAGGATCGTCTCCTCGCCGGTGACGGCGGCGGAGGCCAGGTGCTCGACGCGCCCCTGCGGGCTCAGCACCGCGAGGGAGCGCGAGGCGCCCACGGGGGCGTCGGTGAGCGCCTGCGAGGTGACCGTGGTGAGCCAGCTGCGGGCGTCGGCCCCGTGCAGCTCGAGGATCTCGTGGCCGCCGAGGTCGACGACGGCGCGGCGCGCGAGCAGACGGCGCTGCTCCCGCAGCGGGGCCCCGTAGTGGGCGGGCATGCCGCGGTCAGGACCGTCCTCGGCGAGCACGGCCCCGGATCCCGCCAGCAGGGGCGGGTGGATCGGCTGCGGCGGGGGAGCGGGCTGCTCGGTCATGTCGGCCATGTCAGCCACGGTCGAGCTCGACGGAGAGGTAGGGGGAGAGCTCGTGGGGTGCGGCGGGATCGGTCGCGCGCTCCCACAGCCACATGAGGCGGCCGCCGACGAGCCCGAACATGCGGGTCGCGGCGATCGAGCCGTCCGCCGCGCGGGCCGTGGGGGAGGTGCGCAGGCCCAGCTGGATGCGCGGTCCGCGCACCTCGCCGGCCCAGATCTCCTCGCCGTCCTCGCGGACGATCACGAGCTCGACGCCGTACGAGACGACGCCCGCGGGGTCGCCGGGCTTGGCGGCGCGGGCGGCCTCGATGTCCTGGCCGGGCAGAGGATCGCCGACGCGCCAGAAGCCCTTCTCGCGCACCAGCAGGCTGCGCTCGCCCGTGCCGGGATCCTGCTCGGGGGCCTTCTCCGGGTCGACGAACGCGCTCGTGGGCGGCAGCGGGGCAGGGGCGTCGACGAGGTCGGTCGACATCACCCAGGCCAGGGTGCCGTCCTCGTTCGCGGAGGTCACGAGCTTCTGCTCGATGCGGCGACCGATCAGCTCGCCGTCCTCGTCGGGGAGCTGGGCGGCGCCGTCACCGTTCCAGGAGCCGACGAGCCAGGCCAGCGGGAAGAGGCTCTCGGGGAGCGAGGGATCCAGGACGATCGGCATCGGATCAGCGGCCGAACAGGCGGGTGACCACGAGGACGGCGAATCCGGCGGTGCCGAGCCCGACGACGCCGACGAGAGCGGTGAACACGAGGGACAGAACTGACATGCCCTCACTGTACCGGCCGGGCCCCTCGAGCGGGCCGACGGGACGGCCGCGCCCCGGGCGGGTCCGTGCATGCCGGCGGGCATGAGGGCGGCCGTGGCGGCGGGCGACGTCCGGGGAGCCCGCGGTGCGCCTCTCAGCCCAGCAGGCGCTGGGTGAGCAGTGCCACGACGCCGATCGTGGCGACGGGCCCGGCGGCGACGGCGAGGGAGGGCAGGGGCTCGCGCGCGGCCAGCACCGAACCCAGCAGCAGGTGCACCCCGCTCGCGCCGATCGCGAGCACCGCGCCCACGAGCAGCGCGATCGGCCAGGCGATCGCGGACATCTCGTGCATCATCAGCGCAGTGGTGCCCGCGCCCAGCACGATCGCGAGGATCAGCCGGGGAGTGCGCGGCAGGCCGAGCGCCGTCACCAGCAGCGTCACGGCGAGACCCGCGCCGGAGGCGGCGAGCAGGCCCACCTCGGCCGGTGTCGCGGCGTCGGCCTGGGCGACCACCCAGGTCGCGGAGATCCCGGTGAGCATCACACCGCCCACGGTGCCGGTCAGGGAGGCGGAGAGCTCCTCGCGGCCGCGGCGCAGCATCTGGTGGACGAAGGCGCCGAAGATGCCGAGCGCGCAGGCGACCACGACGCTCCACAGCGGCTCCCCGGTCTCCGCGGTGCGCACGCTGAGCAGGGCGGCGAGCATGCCCGTGGCGACGATCACGATGCGCGAGCCGAGCGCGCTGGGCAGCTCGAGCAGGTCCGGCCAGCCGATGCCCACGAGCAGGGCGAGCACGCACAGCAGCGCCGCCATCAGCGGGACCGAGGCGCCGCCGGTGAGCGTCACCAGGCTCAGCAGGACCGCCAGGACGGCTCCCAGAGGGGCCCGTTCCGATGCGGTCATCCGCCCACCTCGCACTCGTCTCGCTGTCGTCGTCCGCGTAAGTCCTGCCCTGGTGCGGACCCGTGGTCCGAGGCCGGCTCGTCGCCGGTCGTCCGCGGGTCCGCGCGCCCTCCGGGACATCCGGTGCGACGCCCGTTCCCGCGCCGCGGGAGGGCGTCCCGGGACCGCTCGGGGGAACGCTACAGTGGCAGTCTACGAGCCGCCGACGGCGGAGCCCTGCCACGGACCATAAGGACACCCCCGCATGATCGTCACGGACGAGCTGCGCCCTGCGCAGCGCCCGGCGGTCGACCTCCTCCTCGAGCGGACCCGCGCCCACGACGGCGTCGCCGCACTGGACGAGGCCGCGCTGTTCGCCCTGCACGCCGAGCGTGCCGACGGGACGCTGCACCTGCTGCTCTCCGACCCCTCGTCGGACTCACCCGACTCACCGGGCTCACCCGACTCAGCGGGCCCATCGGACCCGTCGGCGCTGCCGCGCGTCCTCGCCTACGCCTCCGTGCTGCCGGACGGCACCGCCCAGGGCGCCGTCGAACCCGGGGCCCGGCGCCGCGGCCTGGGCTCGCAGCTGCTGGACGCGGTCCTCGAGCGTCGCCCGGACTCCGGGATCTGGGCACACGGGGCGCTCGACGCCTCGGTCGCCTTCCTGCGCGAGCGCGGTCTCGAGCCCGTGCGCGAGCTGCTCACGATGCGCCGCGTGCTGGAACAGGGGGCCGACGCCGCCGCGGAGATCCCGGCGCGCGAGCCCCGGGACGCGGCGATCGAGCTGGACGCCTTCGACCCGGCGCGCGACGCCGACGCCTGGGTGCGTGTGAACGCGCGCGCCTTCGCCGACCATCCCGAGCAGGGCCGCCTGACCCGTGCGGACCTCGACGAGCGCATGGCCCAGCCCTGGTTCCGGGCCGAGGACCTCCACGTGGCCCGCCGCGGCGACGAGCTGCTGGGCTTCGTGTGGGTCAAGCGCGAGGAGCCCGAGGACCCCCGGAGCGCGCCCGACGCCGAGATCTACGCCGTCGGCACCGACCCCGAGGCCGCCGGCCAGGGCGTGGCCGGAGCCCTGCTCAGCCGCGCCCTGCGCGCTCTCGCCGCCGACGGCGTCGGCGCCGCGACCCTCTACGTCGAAGGGGACAACACTCCTGCGCTCGGCCTCTACGAGCACCTGGGCTTCGACGTCTCCGGCCGTGATCTCCAGTTCCGCCGCGCCCGCGAGGTCGGCCCGTCGGGCCCGGCCGAGGCGTCGGACCCCGCGGCCCCGAGCTCCGCGCCGTCGGACGCGACGAACGCATGAGCACGATGGCGGTCCCCGGCGCCCAGCCCGCCGTGCTCGCGGCGGGCGCGCTGATCTGGCGCGAGAAGCACGGCACGGTGCAGGTGCTGCTCGTGCACCGCCCCCGCTACGACGACTGGTCGATCCCCAAGGGGAAGCTCGAGGCGAAGGAGACGTTCCCCGCCGCGGCCGTCCGCGAGGTGGGGGAGGAGACCGGGTACCGCGTGCGGCTGCACCGTCCGCTGCCCGCCTCCGTCTATCTGCTGCCCGACGGCCGCTCGAAGATCGTCCAGTACTGGACCGCGGCCGTGCGCTCGCGCATCGGACCCGGCCCGAAGAATCCCAAGGAGATCGACGAGACCCGCTGGGTGCAGATCTCCGAGGCCGAGCAGCTGCTCACCCGGCAGACCGACCGCGTGACCCTCACCGCGCTCTCCGAGCAGCTCGCCGAGGACACCGCGCGCACCCGGCCGATCATCATCCAGCGCCATGCCGCGGCCGTCTCCCGCTCGAAGTGGCGCGACGGCGAGAAGAGCCGACCCCTGAACTCGAAGGGGAAGAAGCAGGCCAAGGCCCTGCCGCCGATGATCGATGCCTTCGCGCCGGACTCCGTGGTCTCCAGCCCCTGGAAGCGCTGCCGGGCGACGGTCCAGCCGTACGCGCGGCTCTCCGGTCTGGACATCGCCACCAAGGAATCGCTCACCGAGGCCGGGCACGCCTCCGAGCCCTCGCGCACCGCCGCGGTCGTCGAGCGCGTGCTGCGCGAGGCGCGGCCGACGATCCTGTGCACCCACCGGCCCGTGCTCCCCACCGTCATCGCCACCGTGCGCGAGTTCGCGAGCCGCGAGGCCGCCCTCGAGCTGCCGCGCTCGGACCCGTATCTCTCGGCCGGCGAGGCGCTCATCGTGCACGCCGTCCCCGGAGGGCGCATCGTCGCCGTCGAGCGCCATCAGCCGCGCATCGAATGACCCGACGGCCGATGAGGCCGGGGGCGATGCTCAGGACGGCCCGCCCGGCGGATTCCCGCGAGGCGGACTCCCGACCGGCAGAATGACGCACGTGGGGCGGCGAGCCCCGACGAGACCATGCAGGAGAACACGATCCGATGAGTGACAACAGCGGCTACGGCGGCTTCAGCGCCCCCGGACCCCAGGACCTTCAGGGCTCCGCACCGTCGCCCTACAGCGCGGGCGAGTCCACCGGTGCCGGCGATTCCTACGACTCGAGCGACCCGTACGGCGCGCGTTCCCCCTATGGCTCGGCCAACTCCTACGGCTCGGCCAACTCGTACGGTTCGGGCGACTCGTACGGCTCCCACGATCCCTACGGATCGGGCAGCGGATACGGCCCGACGGATCCCTACGCCACCGGCTCCTCGGCCCCTTCGGGAGGGCCCTTCGGGTCGCCGGAGCAGGCGCCCCGGCCCGACGGGGCGCCGAGTCACCAGCCGTCCTACCAGCCCGCCTCCCAGCCGTCGTACCAGGCCTCGACGGCCTACCCCGGCGGGATGCACGGCGCCGGGTACGCGCCTCGGCCGACGTCGGGGATGGCGATCGCCGGCTTCGTCCTGGGCCTCGTGGGCCTCGTGGTGGCCTGCGGCGCCCTCTCGCCGCTCGGCGTCATCTTCTCCGTCATCGGCATGCAGGCGACGGGGGAGAACAGCACCCACGGCGGGCGCGGCTTCGCGATCGCGGGTCTGATCATCTCGATCGTCGGCACCCTCCTCCTGCTCCTCGTCGTCGGCGGGTTCGTGCTCGGCTCCCTGGCGGAGTCCACGTCCGGGACCTACTGACCCGGTCCCGGACCTGCCGACCCGATCCGCGGCCTCCTGAGCCGCTGCCGCGGCCCGAGCTGTGACCGGACCGTGACCTCGGTGTGATGCACCTGTATATGCACTCTGACCGGCACTTCCGATGACCCTGCGCGGGCGTGCGCCGCCCGTTCATCTGACGTTCACACGGCGGCGGGCGAGCGGACACCTCGGCTCCCTAGCGTCGCGCATGTCGCCCCCGCCGGGTATCCCGCCCGGTCACCCTGAGGCGCGCTCCTCGTACTCGTGGGCCCTGCCCCGGAAGGAATCGCAGTGATCGTTCGCAAGACCACGCTCGCCCCTCTCGCCGCGCTCGGACTCACCGCCGCGCTCGCCCTGTCCGCCTGTGGCGGCTCCGACGGCGGCACCCCCGCTTCGGACGGGGGCGGCGCGGCCGCATCCGGCAGCGTCTCCGGCAAGCTCGCCGGCGCCGGCGCCTCCTCGGCCGAGTCGGCCGAGAGCGCCTGGACCCAGAGCTTCCAGGCCGTGAACCCCGATGCTCAGGTGACCTACGACTCCGTCGGCTCCGGAGCGGGCCGCGAGCAGTTCCTGAACTCCGGCGTCCAGTTCGCCGGCACGGACGCCGCCCTCACGAAGGACGAGATCAAGCAGTCGGCCGACGCCTGCCAGGGCGGCAAGGCCTTCGACGTGCCGATCTACATCTCGCCGATCGCCGTCGTCTTCAACCTCAAGGGCGTCGACGACCTGCAGCTCTCCCCGGAGACCATCGCCGGGATCTTCGCCGGCGACATCACCACCTGGGACGACGACGCGATCAAGAAGGACAACCCGGACGTCGACCTGCCGTCGACCAAGATCACCCCGGTGCACCGCTCGGACTCCTCCGGCACCACCGAGAACTTCACCCAGTACCTCGAGAAGACCGCGCCCAAGGCGTGGAAGCACGGCGAGGTCGAGGACTGGCCCGTCAAGGGCGGCCAGTCCGGCGACGGCACCTCCGGCCTGATCTCCGTGGTCGAGGGCGGCGACGGCACCATCGGCTACGCCGACGCCTCGAAGGCCGGGAACCTCGGCATCGCCAAGATCAAGGTGGGCGACGAGTACGTCGAGTACTCGCCCGAGGCCGCCGCCAAGGCCGTCGAGGACTCCCCGCGCGAGAAGGACCGCGAGGACGGAGACATCGTCGTCCAGCTGGACCGCACCCTGGACGATCCCTCGACCTACCCGCTGGTCCTCGTCTCCTACATGGCCCTGTGCGACACCTACAAGGACCAGGAGACCGCGGACCTCGTGAAGTCCTACGCTTCCTACGTGGTCTCCTCGGACGGCCAGAAGGCCGCGGGCGAGGTCGCCGGCAACGCGCCGCTGTCCGACACGCTCTCCAAGGACGCCACCGCCTCGATCGAGAAGATCAAGGCGAAGGGCTGAGTCCCGACCGATCGATGAGCGCACGGCCGACGGGCGCTCGGGTGCGCCGCACGGGGAACGACTCCCGCGTGCGGCGCACCCGGCCGTCGGCCCCCTCACCGGCCCGCCCACAGGAAGGCGCCCCATGAGCACCCCCGCCGCCGCAGACCCCGCGTCCACGGCACCGGAGCAGGACCCCGCGCAGAGCCCCGAGCCCGGCGGATCCAAGGCCGTGGCCGGCCGCCGCTCCAAGCGCCGACCCGGCGACGTGATCTTCACCGGCCTGAGCGTCGGCTCCGGTCTGCTCATCTTCGTCACGCTCGCGCTGGTCGCGATCTTCCTGACGGTCCGCTCGATCCCCGCGATCCGCGACAGCAAAGAGCTGGGCGGCGGGCCCGACGCGATCTCGCTGTGGTCCTTCGCCGCGCCGCTCGTGTTCGGCACGGTCTTCGCCGCGCTGCTCGCACTCATCATGGCCGTGCCCGTCTCCATCGGGAT
The DNA here is from genome assembly GCF_042794925.1 of Brachybacterium sp. NPDC056505. NCBI lineage: Bacteria > Bacillati > Actinomycetota > Actinomycetes > Micrococcales > Dermabacteraceae > Brachybacterium > Brachybacterium sp. NPDC056505. Next base: position 91,680 of record NZ_JBHTSV010000002.1, on the reverse strand, counting down.
CGCCCTGTTCATCTCCCACTTCGCGCCGCGTCGACTGGCCACCCCGCTGGGCTTCATGATCGACCTGCTGGCCGCCGTGCCCTCGGTCGTGTTCGGCCTCTGGGGCGGCGTGTGGCTGGTGCCGAAGATGCAGCCGCTCTACGAGCTGCTCAACAAGTACCTGGGCTGGTTCCCGCTGTTCGGCGGCGAGCCGAGCACCCCGATGCGCAACCTCGCGACCGCCTCGATCGTGCTCGCCGTGATGATCCTGCCGATCATCACCGCCGTCTCCCGCGAGGTCTTCCTGCAGACCCCGCGGCTGCAGGAGGAGGCGGCCCTCGCGCTCGGCGCGACCCGCTGGGAGACGATCCGCGCCGTCGTGCTGCCCTTCGGCCGCTCGGGCGTCGTCTCCGCCTCGATGCTGGGCCTCGGACGCGCGCTCGGCGAGACCATGGCCGTGCTCATGGTGCTCTCCCCGGGATCCACGTTCTCCCTGCACATCCTCGAGGTCGGCAAGCACAACACGATCGCCGCGAACATCGCCTCGCAGAGCGCCGAGGCCACGCCCGACGTCATGGCCCGGTTGATCTTCACCGGCCTGGTCCTGTTCATCATCACCTTCGTCATCAACGCCCTCGCCCGCGCGATCGTCGCGCGCTCGGCGAAGGCGTGAGGGGCCGGGAGGGAACACCATGAGCGCCACCCCCGCACGCACCGCATCCTCCGGGCTGATCACCGGCTCGGGAGCATCCGAGCGCCGCCTGCCCTGGTACCACCTGCTGCTCACCGCGGCGATCGCGATCGTGCTCGCCGCGATCGTGCTGGTGCTGTTCAACAGCTTCTCGATCGGCGGGCTCGTGGTGCTCGGCTACGTCCTGCACCTGATAATCGGGTACGGCTACTCGCGGATCCGCGAGGGCCGGCGCTGGGCGAACGACCGCTTCGCGACCCTGCTCGTCTTCGGCGCCTTCGCCGTCGCCATGATCCCGCTGGTCTCCCTGCTGTGGGAGGTCCTGCACCGCGGCCTCGGCAAGCTCATCAGCCCGTACCCCGGGTACTTCTGGAGCGCCGACATGGCGGGCGTCGTCGGCGGCATGGTCTCCGGCGGCATCGCCCACGCGATCGTCGGCACCCTGCTGATCACGCTCGGCGCGAGCATCATCTCGGTCCCCATCGGCCTGCTCACCGCGATCTTCCTGGTCGAGTACGCCCGCTACGGCGCCCTCCGGGTCCTGGGACGCGGCATCACCTTCCTGGTCGACGTGATGACGGGCATCCCCTCGATCGTCGCGGGCCTGTTCGGCCTGGCCCTGTTCATCACCATCACGAACGACCCCGGCATCCGCATCGGCCTGATGGGCTCGGTCGCGCTCAGCGTGCTCATGATCCCGACCGTGGTGCGCTCGAGCGAGGAGATGCTGCGCCTGGTGCCCCTCGAACTGCGCGAGGCCGCCTACGGACTCGGCGTACCCAAGTGGCTCACGATCATGAAGGTCGTGCTGCGCACCTCGATCGCGGGCCTCACCACGGGCGTCACCCTCGCCATCGCCCGCGTGATCGGCGAGACCGCGCCCCTGCTGCTGACCGTCGGCGCGCTGCCCATGATGAACGGCAACCTGTTCAGCGGACGCATGCAGACCCTGCCGACCTTCATCAACAGCCAGTACCGTTCGGGCAACGCCGTCTGCAACTCGGACGCCATCACCAACCCGATCACGCACATGCAGTACGCGTGCTCGACGACGATCAACTACGACCGCGCCTGGGCGGCCGCCCTCACACTCATCCTCATGGTGATGATCCTGAACATCGTCGCCCGCCTCGTCAGCCGCCTCTTCGCCCCCAAGCTCGGCCGCTGAGCCGGCGGCGCAGCCCCGCACCGAAAGGACACCCCATGGCCCAGGCCATCAACGTGGAGGACCTCAACATCTACTACGGCGACTTCCTCGCCGTGGAGGACGTGACCGTCACCCTCCAGCCCCGCTCGGTCACGGCCCTCATCGGCCCGTCGGGCTGCGGGAAGTCGACGTTCCTGCGCACGCTGAACCGGATGCACGAGGTCATCCCCGGCGCCTACGCGAAGGGCCGCGTCGAGATCGAGGGCTCGGACATCTACGGCCCGGGCGTCGATCCCGTGAACGTCCGCCGCCGCGTGGGCATGGTCTTCCAGAAGCCCAACCCGTTCCCCACCATGTCCATCAAGGACAACGTGCTGGCCGGGGTCAAGCTCAACAACAAGCGCATCTCCCGCTCCGCGTCCGAGGAGCTCGTGGAGACCTCGCTGAAGGGCGCGAACCTCTGGGAGGAGGTCAAGGACCGCCTCGACAAGCCGGGCCTGGGTCTCTCCGGCGGGCAGCAGCAGCGTCTGTGCATCGCCCGCGCGATCGCCGTGAAGCCCGAGGTGATCCTCATGGACGAGCCCTGCTCGGCGCTCGACCCGATCTCCACGCTCGCGATCGAGGACCTCATCCACGAGATGAAGCAGGACTTCACGATCGTCATCGTCACGCACAACATGCAGCAGGCCTCGCGCGTCTCCGACCGCACCGGCTTCTTCAACATCGCGGGGACCGGCAAGCCCGGGCACCTCATCGAGATCGACGAGACCGAGAAGATGTTCACCAACCCCTCCAACACGCAGACGGAGGACTACATCTCCGGTCGCTTCGGCTGAGCGCCGGAGTCAGACCACGGTCCGACATCGGCCCCGGGAATCCGTTCCCGGGGCCGATGCGCGTCCGGGGGCGCGCGGCGGAGGGTGGAGCCATGACCTCGACACCTCTGCCCTCACAGCCCGCACCCCAGTCCTCGCCCCAGCCCGCCGTCCCGGGCCCCTCCGGGCCCGCCCCGGTGCTCCAGGCCCGCGCCCTGCGCCACTCCTACGGGGAGAAGGCCGGTGCGACCCTCGCGCTGGACGGCGTGGACCTCGACATCCGCGCCGGGGAGTCGGTCGCGGTGATGGGCCCCTCCGGCTGCGGCAAGACGACCCTCCTGCACGTGCTCGCCGGCATCCTGCCGCCCACCTCCGGGAGCGTCGTCCACGCCGGCTCCTCACTGGACTCCCTCTCCGACGCCGCGCGCACCCGCCTGCGCCGCACGAGCTTCGGATTCGTCTTCCAGGACGGCCAGCTCCTTCCCGAGCTGACCGCCCTGGAGAACGTGGTGCTGCCGCGCATGCTCGGCGGCGCCTCCCGGCGCGCCGCGAGCGCCGAGGCGTCGGCCTGGCTCGATCGCCTGGGCCTCGCGGGCATGCACGAGCGGCGGCCGGGTCAGCTCTCCGGCGGCCAGGCCCAGCGCGTGGCGATCGCCCGCGCCCTCGCCGGCCGGCCGTCGGTGGTCTTCGCCGACGAGCCCACCGGCGCACTCGACCAGACCACCGGCCACAGCGTGCTCCAGGTGCTCGCCGAGGCCTGCCAGGACGCGGGCGCGGCGCTCGTGATGGTCACCCACGACCCCTCGGTCGCCGCGACCTGCGAGCGGACCATCGCCATGCGCGACGGCCGCATCGCCCAGCAGTTCCACCGCGAGGGAGGCGCGCGATGAGCCTCCTGCACACCGCCCCGCTCGTCCTGCGGCGCCGCGGCGGGATCGCCACCGCCCTCCCCATCATCGGCTTCACGGCCTCCACCGGCATTCTCGCGACCGTCCTCGGCGGGCTCGGCGCCTTCGCCTCCCGCGCCGCCGCCTCGCCCGTCGGCGACGGCCCGCCCACGGCCGAGGCCTCCAACGCCTCCTTCCTCATGACCTGCGCGATCGTCGCGACCGTCCTTCTCGTGCCCAGCGCCATGGGGCTGGGAAGCGCCGCCGCGAAGCTCAGCCTGTCCCGCCGCGAGCGGGACCTCGCCGCGGTGCGCCTGGTGGGCGGCACCACCGCCCAAGTCGGCGCGCTCGCCGTGGCCGACGTCCTCGCCCAGGCCCTCGTCGGCTCCCTGCTCGGCCTGCTCGCGCACCTCGCCGTCACCCCGGCGCTCACGGCCCTCGACTTCGGGATGACGCCCTTCACCTTCGGCGAGCTGCTGATGCCGCTCTGGGCATATCCGGTCCTGGTGATCGCGGCGACGCTGCTCGCGGGCATCTCCGCCGGGATCGGGCTCGCGGGCGTCGCGATCTCACCGCTCGGGGTCGCCCGGGACTCGCGGATCGTGCGCATGTCCGTCGTGCGACTGATCGTCTGGGCGGCGCTGATCGTGCTGTTCATCGCCGCCTTCCAGATCCTGCCGCAGGTCGTGGGCGGGATCCCGAACGGGATCGGCGTGCTGATCGCCGTGCTCGCGATCCTCATGGCGCTCGTGCTCGGCAGCGTGAACATCGTCGGCCCGTTCGTGGTGTGGGTGGTCGCGCGGATCATCGCCGCCATCGCGCCCGGACCCGCCCTGCTGGTGGGAGCGCGCCGCCTCGCGGCCGACCCCCGCGCCGGATGGCGTGCCGTCTCCGGCATCACCTTCGGCCTCGTCATCGCGGGATTCCTGACTCTGACCAGCATGTTCGGGAACATGGACGAGACTCCCGCCGAGCGGGCGCTCAGCACCGCGCTGCACACCGGCGGACTGCTCACCCTGGGCATCGCCGCCGTGCTCGCCGCCGTCTCGACCGGGGTCACGCAGACCGCCCGGGTGCTCGACCAGGCGCGCGTCTACCGCTCGCAGCACGTGGCGGGCGCGACCGTGAGCGCCCTCCAGCGCGCACGCATCGCCGAGATCGCGATCCCCCTCGCACTCGCCGCGATCGTCGCGGGCATGAGTGCCGCGGGGCTCCTCGCCCCCGTGATGAGCGGCGGCTTCGCCGTGGGCGCGGTCGTGCAGTACATCGGCTCCGCGCTCGGCGCGCTCGGCCTGGTCGCCCTCAGCGTCGTGGTCAGCGCGCCCCTCGTGGGACGGGTCGCCCGGTCCGACGCGTGAGCGGGACGCGTCGACCGATCCGACGCGCGAGCGGCACGGTCGGACCGGGGCGACGCGCGAGCAGCACGGGCCGGCCGTCGGCTCGTAGGCTGGGGGCCATGGACATCGAATCCGTGGCCCCCACCGAGATCCCCGAGGGCGCGCACCTCATCGACGTGCGCGAGGACGACGAATGGAAGGCCGGCCACGCCCCGCGCGCGCAGCACGTGCCGGCGAGCTCTTTCATGGAGCACCTGGGCGAGCTGCCCGAGGACGACGACACGCTCTTCATCGTGTGCCGCTCCGGCGGTCGCAGCTTCCAGGTCACCCAGTGGCTGAACCAGAACGGCTTCGAGGCGGTCAACGTCGCCGGAGGCATGGACATCTGGTTCGAGTCCTCGCTGCCGATGGTCAGCGAGACCGACGCCGAGCCCTACGTGCTCTGAGACGCCTCCGAACCCGACCCGCCGCTCGCGCTCGTGCTGCCGCACAACGCCCGCGAGAGGTGAGTTGATGCGGCATCACCCTCGCGAGAGGTGAGTTGATGTCGTCATTCGTGCGCTTAGGGGACCACAACTCACTTCTCGGCGAGGTGCCGCCGAGAGGGTCCCCGTCTCCGGGGCAGGCCAGCCCCGCCCAGCCCCAGCCCCGCTCAGCCCGCCAGCGCGGCTCAGCCCAGCAGCGCGCGCAGGTGGTCGTTGAGGAAAAGGCCGTGCGGGTCCAGCTCCGCGCGCACCTCGTCGAAAACGCCCAGCTGCGGGTAGAGCTCCTCCGCCCGGCCGCGGTCGAGCAGGTGCAGCTTGCCCCAGTGGGGGCGCGCGCCGAGCTCCTCGCCGATCGCGTCGGCCGCGGTGAGCAGCGGCCAGTAGTCCGAGCTGGTCTTCGCCGTCAGCGCGATCGTCACCCGCGGCCCGCCCTGCGCGATCGAGAGCGGGGCGTCGTCCCCCGCGACCCATCGCAGCTCGATGGGGTACTGGTGCTCGGGGAAGTCCTTCAGGTTCAGCGAGGTCAGGCGCGAGAAGGCCACTTGGGCCCGATCCGCGGGGAACGCGAGCTCCATCTCGTGGAACGGCTTCGTGGAGCGGCCCGTGAACACCTGGTAGGCGGGCGCGGCGCCCTCCTCGCCCGCCTCGGCGACATCGAGGCGTCGCACGAGCGCCTTCCCGGCGGCACTCGCACCCTCCTCGACGTCCAGCTGCAGCAGCGCGGGGGAGGCGTCGGAGGGGAACCAGTGCACCTGCACGTGGCGGGCGCTGTCGCCGAGCGCGGCCAGATCCGCGGTCGCGGGGTCGAGATCCATCAGCTCGCGACGATCTCGCAGGTGGTAGGCGGGGACCGTCTGCAGCTCGATCTCGAGGATCACGCCGAGCGCACCCAGGGACACGCGTGCCGCGCGCAGGCGATCCACCTCGTCCTCGCCGATTTCCACGATCTCGCCGCGTCCGTCGACGAGCCGCAGCCCCGTGACCGCCTCGCTCATGATCTGCGAGTCGACGCCGGACCCGTGGGTGCCGGTCGCGAGCGCACCCGCGATCGACTGGGCGTCGTGATCGCCCTGCACGGGCAGCGAGAGGCCCTTCGCCCACAGCTCCTCGAACAGCTGGGAGAGGGGAGTGCCCGCGTGCGCACGCACTCGGCCGCTCGCGGTGTCCACACCGGTCAGACCGCTCATCGCGCCGAGCTTCACGAGCACGCCGCCGGTGGGGATCAGCGGGGAGAACGAGTGCCCGGCGCCCATCGTGCGCACGGGTAGGCGGCGCCCGATCGCCCAGCGCACGGCCTCGACGACCTCGCCCTCGGTCTCCGGCTGGACCACCGCCTGCGGGGTGAAGCGGTGGTTGCCGCCCCAGTTGTTGGAGCGCTGCTCGATCGTGGCGTGCGGGGGCAGGGAGAAGACCATGCGCCCAGGCTATCGGCACCAGGTGGCGAGGGGCATGGGGCTGGGGGCGCCCCGGCCCGAGCGCACGTCCACGCCCTTGCGCTACAGCCCCAGCACGTCCTTCAGCAGCGCGTATCCCACGAACGCCACCACATCCAGCAGCGTGTGGGCGATGACCAGAGGGCCCACGCGGCGGGTGCGCCGGAAGCACTCGGTGAAGACCAGGCCCATCGCGATATTCGCGATGCCGGGGCCGATGCCCTGGTAGAGGTGGTAGCTGCCGCGCAGCACCGCCGTGATCGCGAGGATCCCCGCCGTGCCCACGCCCAGGCGCTCGAGCCTCTGCACGAGGTAGCCGGAGACGATCACCTCTTCGAGCACGGCGTTCTTCGCCGCCTGCAGGATCAGTACGGGGACCGTCCACCAGTGCGTGTCGAGCGCCGCGGGGATCACCTCGAGGGTCGCGCCGATCGCCCGGCCCGCGTAGTAGACGGCGAGGCCCGGGACGCCGATGCACGCGGCGATCACGATGCCGCGCACCGTGTCGCCGAGCGGCCGCGCGGGCGTGAGGCCGAGGCCGACGAGGGCGCCCCGCAGACTGCCCGCGCTCACGCTCAGCAGCAGGATCACCAGGGCGACCGGCGCGAGGGTGAAGGCGATCCCGAGCAGCTGCTGCAGCAGGTCGAACCAGGGGTTCGTGTCCTGCGAGCTGTTCAGCGTCGCCTGCTGGCCGCTCAGCGGGCCGGCGGCGAGCGACCTCGCGAGGGAGACGATCGAGTACACGCCCGAGCGCCCCAGCGAGAGCGCCAGCACGATCACGATCTCCGCCACCAGGAACGCCGACGGCAGGTCGACGGCCCGGGGCGTCCGCGGGTCAGGTGCGCTCTCGTCCACGGACACATGGTGCCACCGCCGGGTGCGCGCGTTCCGGGATGATGCCCGGCCCCGCGGGAATGCCGAGCCTCCCGGACCCGTTGCTCCCTGTCGTGACCGAGAACGTGCAGAGACCCGACCGACCCGACCATGAGAACCCCTGGGCGATGCAGCTCGTGGTGCACCGCGTGAGGGCGGACCCCGCGCACCATGAGGACGTCGTCGAGGCCGCGGCACAGGCCGTCGTCCAGCTCCTGGACGACGAGCGCTCCCGCACGGGCGAGTGGGCCGACCGGGTCGAGCACTGGCGCGCGGGCTGGATCCGCAAGGTCGTGCGACGGGCCGACGGCGCCCGCTGGGACGCGGTGCAGTCCCTGCCCGGCATCACCGTCGCCCACGGCACCGCGCAGGTGCGCGCCTTCGTCCCCGGGCCGCTGCACCCGCTGCCCAAGGAGCTCGCGAAGCTGCAGGTGGGCGGCACCGAGTTCCCTCGTAGCGATCGCGAGGATGCCCCCGCACCCGCCGCAGCCCGCGCGGCCCCCGCGGCCCCCGCGCCCCTCGTCGACATCGAGATCACCCCGCTCGAGGACATCTCCACCGGCAAGACCGCTGCGCAGGCGGGCCATGCCGCGCAGCTGCTGTACGAGCGGATGGGGGAGGAGGAGCGCACGGACTGGCGGGCCGACGATTTCCGCGTCCACCTGCTCCCGGCCGACGAGGCCGCCTGGGAGGACCCGGGCGATGCGGTCCGCGTGATCGACGCGGGGCTCACCGAGGTCGACGGGCCGACGGAGACCGCCCGGGCGCACCGTCACCGCGACCTGGGAGAATGACCGCATGAGCATTCCCGAGACCTCTCCCGCAGCCGCCCGTCGGCCCGCCGTCCTCATCACGGGCGCCTCCCGCGGCATCGGCCGCGCCGTCGCCGACGAGCTCGCCGGCGATCACCGCCTGATCCTCGGCGGCCGCGACGCCGCGGCGCTCGCCGAGCTGGCCGCGTCCTACCCCGAGGCCGAGCCCTTCGCCGTGGACGTCACCGACTTCCCGGCCGTGGGCGACGCGGTCGCGGCGCTCGACCTGCCGGACGGCCTCTCCGCCGTCGTGCACAGCGCCGGCGTGCTGGTGGGAGGCACCACCGAGGAGATGGCGGTCTCCGAGTGGAACCGCTCGATGGAGGTCAACGTGACCGCCGTCGTCGAGCTCACGCGGCTGCTGCTGCCCGCGCTGCGGAAGGCGCGCGGCACCGTGGTCGCCCTGAACTCCGGCAGCGGCTTCAACTCCATCGGCGGACGCGGCGCCTACTGCGCCTCGAAGTTCGCCCTGCGGGCCTTCACCGACGCCCTGCGCCTCGAGGAGCGGAAGCACGGGGTGCGGGTCAGCTCCGTGCACGCGGGCCGCGTCGACACCGACATGCAGCACGAGCTGCGCGGCATGGAGGACGGCCCCTACGAGATCGAGAAGTACCTCGAGCCGACGTCGGTCGCCTCCGCGGTCGCCCTCGCGATCCGCGCGACCGACGAGGCGAGCATGGACGTCATCTCCGTGCGCCCGCGGATGGGGTGAGGCGGCGCCCGGGCCCCACCTCCACGGTCGCCCTCACGGCTGCGGCGTGAACCCCTCCTCGAGGAGCGTCGCGCGCCCGCACTCGAGGCGCGCGACGGGCACCCGGAACGGGGAGCACGAGACGTAGTCCAGGCCGAGCGAATGGAAGAAGTGGATGGAGGCGGGGTCACCGCCGTGCTCCCCGCACACGCCGAGCGTGAGGTCCGGGTTGGTGGCCCGTCCGCGCTCGGCGGCGATCCGCACCAGCTCGCCCACTCCGTACTGGTCGAGGGACTCGAAGGGGCTGTCGGAGAGGATGCCGCGCTCCTTGTAGGTGAAGAAGAACCCGGCCTCGACGTCGTCGCGGGAGAAGCCCCATGTGGTCTGCGTGAGGTCGTTCGTGCCGAAGCTGAAGAACTCGGCGGCTTCGGCGATCTCCCCGGCGCGCAGGGCGGCGCGCGGCAGCTCGATCATCGTGCCGATGCGAGTGGTGAGCTCCTCCCCGGCCCCGGCCCCGGCCCCGGCCCCGGCCCCGGCCCCGGCGCCGCCGCCCGCACGGGCCTCGGCCGCGACCTCCTCGGTGACGTCGTCGATCTCCCGGCGGATCGCCCGGAGCTCGCGCACGGACCCCACCAGCGGGATCATGATCTCGACGTGCGGGTCCCCGCCGTCGGCCCTGACCTCGAGCTCGGCCTCGAGGATCGCGCGCACCTGCATGCCGAACAGCCCGGGGATCGTCAGGCCCAGTCGCACGCCGCGCAGCCCCAGCATCGGGTTCTGCTCGTGCAGCCGCTCCACGGCGGCGAGGACCTTCCGCTCGTGCGGCTCGATCCTCCTCCCGGACTCCTCGGCGCGGGCGATGCGCACCGAGAGGTCGGTGAGGTCAGGAAGGAACTCGTGCAGGGGCGGGTCCAGCAGCCGGATGGTCACCGGCAGGTCGCCCATCGCCCGCAGCAGGCCCGCGAAGTCCTCCCGCTGGGCGGGCAGCAGCTCGGCGAGGGCCTCCTCGCGCTCGGCGGGGTCGCCCGCGAGGATCAGCTTCTCGACCTGGGCGCGGCGCTCGCCGAGGAACATGTGCTCGGTGCGTGCGAGGCCGATGCCCTGCGCCCCCATCTGCCGGGCCCGCTCGGCGTCGGCCGCGGTGTCAGCATTCGCGCGCACCTGCATGCGCCGGACCTCGTCGGCCACTCGCATGAGCCGGTCCACCGAGCGGACCAGGGCCGACGCCCCGGGGTCGTCGGCGGCCAGATCCCCTTCGAGGTACTGGGCGACCTCGCTGGGCTCGACGGGGATGCGGCCGGCGAAGACCTCGCCGGTCGCGCCGTCGATCGAGAGCACGTCGCCCTCCCGGGCGACGACCTCCCCGCCCATGCGGATCTCCCGCGCCTTCGGGTCGACGTCGAGGGACTCGGCCCCGCACACGCAGGTCTTGCCGAGCCCGCGGGCGACAACGGCCGCATGGGAGGTCTTGCCGCCGCGGGAGGTCAGCACGCCCTCGGCGGCGAGCATGCCGCCGAGGTCGTCGGGGTTGGTCTCGCGCCGCACCAGCAGGCAGTCGTGCCCTTCCTGGGCGCGGGCGATCACGGTCTCCGAGTCGAAGACGACCTCGCCGACGGCGGCGCCGGGGGAGGCGCCCATCCCGCGGGCGAGCGCTTTGCGCTCGCCGCTCGCGAAGCGGGGGAACATGAGCCGGGTGAGCTGCGCGCCGCTCACGCGGGTGAGGGCCTCGCGCTCGTCGATCGCGCCCTCGTCCACGAGGGTCGTGGCGATGAGGAAGGCCGCGGCGGCGGTGCGCTTGCCCACGCGGGTCTGCAGCATCCACAGCTTCCCCGACTCGATCGTGAACTCGATGTCGCACAGGTCCCGGTAGTGCTCCTCGAGCACGTCCATGGTGCGCAGCAGCTCCTGGTACGCATCGGGCAGCACCTCGCCGAGCTCCTCGAGGGACCGGGTGTTGCGGATGCCCGCGACGACGTCCTCGCCCTGCGCACCCACCAGGAAGTCGCCGTAGACGCCGTGCTCGCCGGTCGAGGGGTCGCGGGTGAAGGCGACGCCGGTCGCGGAGCGGTCGTCGAGGTTCCCGAAGACCATCGCGACCACGTTCACGGCGGTGCCCAGCTCGTGGTCGATGTGCTCGGCGTTGCGGTAGATGACGGCGCGCGGTGCGTTCCACGACTCGAAGACCGCGCTGATCGAGCCGCGCAGCTGCTCGCGCGGATCCTGCGGGAAGGGGCTCCCGGTCTCGCGCTCGATGATCTGCTGGTACCGGCCGACGATCTCCCTCAGAGCGTCCGCGTCCAGTCCTGCGTCGTCGGCGGCTCCGCGGTCCTCGCGGACGGCCTCGAGCGCGTCCTCGAACATGGTCGCCCCGATGCCGAGCACGGTCGCCCCGTACATCTGCAGCAGACGCCGGTAGGAGTCCTGGGCGAAGCGCTCGGAGCCGGACTGCGCGGCGAGCCCCTGCACGGTCTCGTCGTTCAGGCCCACGTTCAGCACCGTCTCCATCATCCCGGGCATCGAGATCGCCGCGCCCGAGCGCACGGAGACCAGCAGCGGGTCCTCGCGGTCGCCGAAGCGCCGGCCGATCTGCTGCTCGACGTCCTCGAGCGCGGCGGTCACCTGCTCGGCGAGCTCGGGCGGGTTCTGGCCGTGGTGCATGACGTAGCGGCAGGCGTCGGTCGTGATCGTGAAGCCCGGCGGGACGGGCAGGCCCAGCCGGGTCATCTCGGCGAGGTTCGCCCCCTTGCCGCCCAGCAGGTCCTTCTGGTCCTTGGAGCCCTCGCGGAACGGGTGGACGAACGTGCTCATCCCCATCACCTCTCGACCTCTCCCCGCGGCGGGGAGTGAGGCGGCGGCCCGGGACGGCCGGACCGTCCGGTGCGTCCTTGCACCTGCGTTCACTGTAGGTTCACCAGGGGTTCAGGGGAAGAGGCGGTGCCGCTCTCCCGTTGCTACTCTCGCGCCGTGACGTCCACTCCGCCCCCGCCGCAGCTCGACATCGCGGCCATCGTCCCCTGCTACAACGAGGAGGCGACCGTCGCGAAGGTCGTGTCGGACCTGCGCAGGACGTTCGACGGCATCACGGTGTACGTCTACGACAACAACTCGAAGGACGCCACCCGGGAGCGGGCCCGCGAGGCCGGAGCGATCGTGCGCACCGAGACCCTCCAGGGCAAGGGCAACGTGGTGCGCCGCGCCTTCGCCGACGTCGATGCGGACGTCTACCTGCTCATCGACGGCGACGACACCTACGACGTCGCCTCCGCGCCCGCGATGGTCGAGACCCTGCTCGAGGGCCCCTACGACCACGTGCTGGGCTGCCGCGTCGACGACCCGGACAACTCGGCGTACCGCAAGGGCCACGCCTGGGGTAACCGCTTCTTCAACCGCGTGGTCTCGAGGCTCTTCGGCGAGCCCGTCACCGACATGCTCTCCGGGTTCCGCGTGTTCTCCCGACGCTTCGTGAAGTCCTTCCCGGCGCTCTCGCAGCGCTTCGAGATCGAGACGGAGCTGACGGTCCACTCGCTGGCCACCCGCGTGCCCCAGATCGAGAAGCCGGTCGGCTTCGGCGAGCGGCCCGACGGCAGCGAGTCCAAGCTCAGCACCTTCTCCGACGGCCGACGCATCATCCTCACGATCGCCAAGCTCTTCGCCTTCGAGAAGCCGTTCGTGTTCTGGGGCGCCGCGAGCATCGTCGCCTTCCTGGCCGGCCTGATCAGCGGCATCCCCGTCATCTCGGAGTACGCGCGCACGGGTCTCGTGGAGCGCTTCCCGACCGCCTTCCTCGCGGCGATCTTCATGGTGATCGCCTGCCTGATGGTGACCGCCGGCGTGATCCTCACCGGCACCACGAGGAACCGGCACGAGGCGGCGCGGCTCGCCTACCTGGGGCTCGCGCCGGTGACCACCCCGGGCCTCGCGCCGCGGCCCTCGTCCGCGCCCGAGGAGCTGCGCGCGCCGCAGGACCAGCGCGCTCCGCAGGGACAGCGCGCCGCCGAGCCGATCGTGCCCGAGAGCGCGCCGGTGGTGCGAGGGGATGTCGACCGCCTTCAGCGTCGTGAGGGGCAGAGCCTCGGTGGCCGCTGAGCGCGCGACGTCCCTGCGCGCCCTGGTCGGGCGCTTCCTGGTCTCGGGCGGCGCCATGGCGCTGCTGGACCTGTGCCTGTACTCGGGCGGGACGCTCCTGGTGCACTGGCCGCCGATCGCCGCGCACGTCGTCTCCACCCTGATCACGATCTGCGTGAGCTTCGCGGTGAACCGCGCCTTCGTCTTCCGGGCCCACGGCACGGGTGTCCGGGCGTTCGTGCCGTTCCTGGCCGTCACCCTGGTGACCGCGCTCGTGATCCAGACCCTGATCATCACCGGGGTGGTGCACGCGTGCGGCGTGCTGTTCCCGCAGGCCCCCGAGGGCGTCGTGGCGATCGCCGCGAAGATCATCGCCGTCGGCGTCGCCGCGGTGTGCAACTTCGTGAGCTACCGCGTGATCTTCTCCCGCACCGGGAGCGCCCGGGTCTGACGGCGGGTCGCGCTCGAGCCGGATCCCGAGTGTGATGGGATGCCCGTGTGGCGCTCGAGCTCCTGCGCGGCGGCGCACGCAAGGTGGTGTTCGCGCTCGCGCCCGCCCTTCTCCTCGCTCTGGTCGACGCCCTCGCCGTCCCCGTCCAGCAGATGCCGTGGAGCGGCGGGAGGGTCGGCCGGCACCTCGTGGTCGCGGCGGTGATCGCCGCGGGGATGTGGATCCTGCTCAGCGCCGTGGACGCGCGCGGGAGGACCGAGCGGTGCGCCGCGGAGGGGGCCGGCGCACCGAGGGCCGACGCGGACCCACCGGGCGGCCCGGCTGCGCGCGGAGCGGCGGGCGGCCCCGCCTCGTGGCGGTCGTGCCTGGGCATGGCAGGGATCAGCGCGGTGCTCTGGCTGCTGATGTGGGCGGCGGTGGGGCCGCTGGACGCGATGAACGACACCTATTGGAGCATCCGCAATCCGCTCGGCGTCGCCCCGCAGCAGCCGCTCGTCTACTCGATGATCATCAGCGGGGTCGTGCACGGCCTGCGCCTCGTCACCGGCAGCATGCTCCCGGGGATCATCGCCCTCGTGCTGCTGCAGGTGATCCTGTACGGCCTCGGCCTGTCCTGGACGCTGCAGGTGCTCTCGAGGACGGGGGTCCCGCGTGCGGTGCTCCTCGTCCTCGCGGTGGTGCTCGGGTTCCTGCCGATCACGGCGAACTTCACGTTCGCCCTGGTCAAGGATGCCGCGTTCACGGGCTTCACGCTGCTGCTGGTGCCCGTGCTGCTGAGCATCCAGCAGACGGGCGGGCGGTGCCTGCGCAGTCGGGGCTTCCTCTGCGCGATGGTGGTGTCGGCGCTCGGCTTCGCCCTCACCCGGAACAACGCTCTGGTGATCCTCGTGCTGGTCGGCGTGCTCATCGTCGTGCTGGCGCGGAGGGCGCGGCGCACGGCGTGCGTGTGGGTCGCGGGCATCGTCGTGGTCGCGCTGCTCCCGCAGCAGATCCTGACCCTCGCCGCGGGCCCGCAGAAGAGCGTCGAGAGCCTGGGCGTGCCCCTGCAGATGGTGGGCAGCACCCTCGTCCACGAGCCGCAGTGCATCGCGCCCGAGGACGCCCGCACCCTGGAGAGGATCATGCCGGCGCAGACGTGGCGCGACGTCTTCCGCCCGCAGAGCGTGGACCCCGTGAAGTACGACCCCGCCTTCTCCGAGGACGCCCTCCAGGGCTCCCGGGGCGAGTTCCTGGCGGTCTTCGCCCGCACGCTGGGCCGCTGCCCGGGGCCGATGCTCGCCGGATACCGCGATCAGACCTCGCAGCTGTGGCGATGGGACGCCATCGGAGTCGGCGGCACCTCGCAGTCGTTCTTCCTCGAGCCGATCTCGAACGCGCCCGGGGACCGTGACGAGATCCTGGCGGACCTCGCGGGCCATGGCGTCGTGAAGCGGCCTCTGCTGGGGGAGGTCGTCGGGACCCGGATGGAGTCCGTGTACCGCGGAGGGCTGGAGGCCACACCGGGTGCAGGGACCTGGGTGTGGGCGCTCGCGCTCGTCATGGCGGCCGCCTGGTACGGCCGACGGGGCGAGGTCCTCGTCGTCGCCTTCCCGGCCCTGCTGCTGTGGGCGACCCTGATGGCGGCCGCTCCCATCGCCGAGCCCTTCCGCTACGTGGCCTACCTGCCGTGGATCCTGGCGATCTCGGCGGTCGTCCTGCTCTGGGGGCGCGGGCGGGCGATCAGTCGTCCAGGTGCCCCACGAGCCGCGGCGCGTAGCCGACGTACGACGCCGGGGTGAGGGCCAGCAGACGATCCCGCTCGGCATCGGGCAGGCCCAGATCCCCGATGAAGGCTCGCATGTCCTCGCCGGTCACGCGGTGTCCGCGGGTGAGCTCCTTGAGCCGCTCGTAGGGGTTGTCCAGGCCTTCGTGGCCCTGGACGCCCAGGGTGCGCATGACGGACTGGACGGCCTCGCCGAGCACCTCCCAGTTGCCCTCGAGGTCGGCGGCCATCGCCTCGGCGTCCACGTCGAGCCCCGCGAGGCCCTTGGCGATGTTCTGGATCGCCAGCAGCGAGTGCCCGATCGCCGGGGCCACGTTGCGCTGCGTCGTGGAGTCGGTGAGGTCGCGCTGCATGCGCGAGGTGACGAGGGTCTGGCTGAGCACGTCGAGCAGCGCGCCGGAGATCTCGAGGTTCGCCTCGGCGTTCTCGAAGCGGATCGGGTTCACCTTGTGCGGCATCGTCGAGGAGCCCGTGCCGCCCTGCGCGGAGAGGCGCTGACGGAAGTAGCCCAGCGAGATGTACGTCCACACGTCGGTCGCGACGTTGTGGAGGATGCGGCCCGCGCGGGCCATGTCCGCGTACAGCTCCGCCTGCCAGTCGTGGGACTCGATCTGGGTGGTCAGCGGGTTCCAGGTGAGGTCGAGGTGCTCCACGAAGCTGCGGGAGATCTGCTCCCAGTCGGTGTCCGGCACGGAGATCGCGTGCGCCGCGTACGTGCCGGTCGCGCCGTTGATCTTCCCGAGGGTCTGGTTGGCGGGGATCCGCCGCGCCTGCCGCTGCAGACGGTGCGCGAACACCGCGAGCTCCTTGCCCAGCGTGGTGGGCGTCGCCGGCTGGCCGTGGGTGCGCGCGAGCATCGGGACGTCGGCTGTCTCGCGGGCGAGGTCGGCGATCTGGGCGACCACGCCCTCGAAGGCGGGGAGCCACACGTCGTGGACGGCGCCCTTGATCATGAGCGCGTAGGCGAGGTTGTTGACGTCCTCGCTCGTGCAGTAGATGTGCACGATCTCGGCGAGCGGCTCGAGGGAGGTGCCGTGCAGGCGGCGCTTGATGTAGTACTCGACGGCCTTGACGTCGTGCACGGTCTCGCGCTCGATCTCCTTGTGCTCGGCGATGCCCTCGGCGCCGAAGTCCTCGGGGATCGCGCGCAGCAGGGCGCGCTCGCCCTCCGTGAGGGTGCGCAGGCCCGGGATCGCCTCGTTGTCCAGGAGGTGGATGACCCACTCGGTCTCCACGATCAGCCGGGAACGGTTCAAGGCGGCCTCGGAGAGGTGGTCGACCAGCGGCGCGACCTGGTCGCGGTAGCGGCCGTCCAGCGGCGTGAGGGCGATCGGGGGCGTCAGGTCGGCGAAGCTCTGCGGCATGGCCCCATTGTTCCAGAGCGGCGCGCGGGCACGCGCCATCGGCCGGATGGCGAGGCAGGGCGAGGCGGGGCAGCGGGCCGACGCGCGGGACATCCCCTGGCCGCTCACGGGCGGCTCTGGAAGACTCCACCCATGTTCAGGTTCATCGGGCACCTCATCATCGTGGGCGTCGCACTCTGGCTCACCTCCCTCCTGCTGCCGGGCATGCACCTGGGAGAGGGCGACGGCACGATCCTCGGCCAGGTCCTCACGGTCGCCGGCATCGCGCTGATCTTCGCGATCGTCGACGCGATCGTGAAGCCGATCCTCTCGTTCTTCGCCCTGCCGCTGACCTGTCTCACGCTGGGGCTGTTCATGCTGGTCATCAACGCGCTCATGCTGCTGCTCACGGCGTGGGTCGCGGGCCTGTTCGGCCTGCCGCTGGAGTTCGACAGCTTCTGGTGGGCCCTGCTCGCCGGCGTGATCGTGGGCATCCTGTCCTCGATCTTCGAGGCGATCCTCGGCGTGGACGGCGACCGGGACCGCGAGCGGGCCTGACGAACCGGGGCCGCGAGCGGGCCCGACGGGCAGGCGCGGCCGGGCCGTCCCGGTCCGCCCGGTCCGGCCCGGATCCTGGGGCGCGCGGCGCGGGCCGCGCCCGTCGGCCTAGCCTGGGGGCATGCCCGCCACCCCCGCCGAGAACATCCGCCTGCGCTCCGCCCTCGATGCGCTGCCCGCCTACGTGCCCGGGAAGCCCGCGGCCGACGACGGCGTGCGCCGCTTCAAGGTCTCCTCGAACGAGTCGCCGTTCGAGCCGCTGCCGCAGGTGATCGAGGCCGTCAACCGTGCCACGCTGCACGCCAACCTCTACCCGGACATGGGCGCCCTCGACCTTCGCGAGGCGATCGCCGACCACCACAGCACGTCGCGGCGCGCCGTCGGCCCCGAGAACATCGCCCTGTCCACCGGGTCCGTCGCCGTCTCCGGCGACCTGGTGCGGGCGCTCGTGGATCCGGGCGACGAGGTGGTCTTCGCCTGGCGGTCCTTCGAGGCCTACCCGATCCTGGTGCGCAGCCACGGCGGCGTCGACGTCCAGGTCCCGCTCACCCCCGCCTTCGAGCACGACCTGCCGGCGATGGCGGAGGCGATCACCGAGCGCACCCGTCTGGTCATCCTGTGCACCCCGAACAACCCCACCGGGCCCGCGCTGACCACAGCGCAGATCGAGGACTTCCTCGCGCGCGTGCCCGACCACGTGGTCGTCGCCCTCGACGAGGCCTACCGCGAGTTCGTCGACCCCGTGCGCCTCGCCGACACCGCCCGCCTCTTCGCGGAGCACGGCAACGTGGTGCTGCTGCGCACCTTCTCCAAGATGCAGGGCATCGCCGGGCTGCGCGTGGGGTACGCGGTCGCGCACCCGCGCCTGGCGGCGGCGCTCGGCCAGGTCACGGTGCCCTTCGGTGCGAGCTCGATCGCGCAGGCCGCGGCACTGGCGACCTTCGAGCCCGACGCCGCGGCCGAGCTCGAGCACCGTGCCGCCTGGATCCGCGAGCAGCGGGGGCGCCTCGAGCAGGTCCTCGCCGCCCAGGGCTGGGAGCTGCCCGTCTCGCAGGGGAACTTCGTGTACTTCCCGCTCGGGGAGCGCAGCGCCGAGTTCGCCGCCTTCGCCGACGCCCGCGGCCTCGTGGTCCGCGCCTACGGGACCGACGGCGTGCGCGTCACCGTGGGGGAGCGCGAGGCGAACGACCTCCTCCTCTCGATCGCCCAGGAATGGCGGGAGGCGCAGGAGGGCTGACCGCGCTCGCCGACCGTGCCCGGTGCACGGCGCTCGGTGCTCAGCGGGGGCGGCGAGCGGGTCGCGATCCGTGCGCGTCCTCTCCGATCCCACCGATCAGGCGGCTGGTCTCGGCCGGGTCCAGCACGACGGCCGGATGCGGGCCGCCCGCGAGCCAGCGCTCGCGCAGGCGCACGGGATCCGTGCCGCGTGAGCGCTCCAGCCCGGGCCCCGCGGCCAGCACCAGGTTCCCCTCGTCGAGCGAGCGCACCACCTGCTCGTCCGCCAGGGTCCACACGCCGGCGAGACCCGCCGCCTCGGTCGCGGCATCGAGAGCCCGGGCCTGCGCCGCGAAGAAGCGCAGGCCCGCGTCGTCGCCCACGTTCACCGCCATCACCCCGCGCTCGGACAGGCGCTCCAGGGCGTCGGCGAAGAATCCCTCGCGGGTGAGGTGCGCCGGCGTGCTCTGCCCGCTGAACACGTCGACGACGATCACGTCGAACCCGCC
This sequence comes from Brachybacterium sp. NPDC056505, assembly GCF_042794925.1. Taxonomy (NCBI): domain Bacteria; kingdom Bacillati; phylum Actinomycetota; class Actinomycetes; order Micrococcales; family Dermabacteraceae; genus Brachybacterium; species Brachybacterium sp. NPDC056505. The sequence continues at coordinate 72,627 of NZ_JBHTSV010000002.1, read as the reverse complement.
CCTGCCGCCCGATCCGACCGGCCCGCCCGGACCACCCGACCCGACCACCACGGTCGACCCGTCCGACCCCATCGCCGCGAGCTCCTCGGCAGCATCGCCGATCCGGACCTCGAGGTCCGTGCCGCGCGGCAGGGGCAGCGCGGAGGTCACGAGGTCCGGGAGCTCCCGCTCGATCTCGACCACCACCTGCGGGGAGCCGGGACGCGTGGCCTGCACGTACCGCGCCAGCGTGAGCGCGCCCGCCCCGAGGTGCAGCACGCGCACGGGCGACCCGGGCTCCGCGGCGGTGTCGACCACGTGGGCGATGCGCCGGAGGTACTCGTGGCGGATCACCCTCGGGTCCTCGAGGTCCACGTGCGACTGCTCGATGCCCCCGACGTCGAGCGCGAAGCCGTGCTCGCTGTAGCCGTCGGGCCGGATCCGGGCGAGGAGGTCCGAGTGCGCCAGACGCGCGCTCCTGGCGGCTGGTCGCGGCGCGCGGTGGGTCACGCGTTCAGCCTAGACTCAGGGGACGAGTGCCGCGGATCACGAAAGCGGCAGAGGGGAAGACCATGACCGGACCGATGCCCGAGGGCCCGCAGAACGGCCAGCCGCACCAGGACGGACAGGGGGAGGCCTCGCCCTGGCGGCAGCAGTACCCCGATCCCGCGCAGGGGCAGGGGAGTGCGCAGAGCCAGGACTTCTCGCAGAACCAGGGCGGCTCGCCGCAGTCCTCCGCCTCGTGGCCGTCGGGCCCGAGCTCCCCGGCGCCGCAGTACCCGGGCGCGCAGGGCGCCGCCGGGGCGAGCGGCGCGGGCGCCCCGTACGGCGGGTCGGGTCCCGAAGGGCCGACCGGCCCCGGAGGGCCAGGTCAGCCGACCGGCCCCGGAGGGCCAGGTCAGCCGGGCGGATTCGGCGGCCCCGGCGACCCGAACCAGCCGCCCCGGAAGAGCCGCACGGGGCTGATCATCGGGCTGGTCATCGCCGCCGTCGCCTTCCTCCTCGTGATCGTGCTCGTGGTGGTGATCGCGGTCGTCGTCGGCCTGGGCAAGCGCGACGACGGGGGAGGCGGGGGCGCCGCAAAGACCGCCTCGCCCGAGGAGCAGGTGAGCGCGCTCGGCAAGGAGTACATGGACTCCCTGGTCGACGGGGATCCCCAGCCCGCGCTCGAGGTGATCCAGGCCCAGGACCACTCGAACCAGGAGACCCTCGAGGAGGACGCCTACGCGAAGGCGCTCAAGGAGGCGCAGGTCGCCGACGTGACCATCGGCGAGCCGCAGATGTCGTCGCTCTCGGGGAAGGTGACGGTCGACTACACGGTGGGCGGCAAGCCCGCGAGCGGCGAGATCTCGATGCAGGACTACGACGACGACGGCACCTACGAGGTGGTCACCGGTCTCGAGACGTACATGGACGTGCCGGAGGGCTTCTCCGGCCTGGGCCTCACGGTCAACGACGCCGAGGTGAAGCCCGGCACGGAGTACTCCGCGCTGCCGGGCTCGTACACGGTGGGCATGGACGAGAAGCTCTTCGGCCTCGACGGGGAGGCGACCCTGGTCTACGGGCTGGGCGACGACTACCCGGACTGGCCCAAGGCGAAGCTCACGGACGACGGCCAGAAGGCCTTCCGCGAGGCCGTCAAGAAGTCGGTCGACACGTGCGTGGAGCAGAACACGCTCAAGGCCGGCTGCGGCCTCCAGAAGATCCAGGGCACGTCCTCCGACGGCTGGAAGGCCAAGGACAAGACGGTCAAGCGCTCCCTTCCAGGGTCCACCGAGCGCAAGCTCGACAAGCTCACGGCCGAGCCCGGGTACGACGAGGTCACCTACGTGACCGCGAAGGACTCCCTCGGCGGCGTGGACACCACGATGGAGTGCAGCAAGGGCGGTCAGAAGGGCACCTGCGACCTGCTCTACGGCGGCAGCCTGGGCAGGCCCTCCGTCGACCTCGCCGATGACAAGCGCCCGGTGACCTGGGACTGACGCGACCGGCCGCCCGGCTGGCGACCCGCTCACGGCGATTCCGTTGGAACTTACGGCTCCGTAGGTTAACCTCGTCCCCGTGAGCGTCTTCCGCACGACAATTCCCGAGCACGCCGACGACGAGCCCCTGATCCAGCTCGTCGCGCCGGACGGCACCCGCACACCTCACGAGGAGCTCGACGCCGCCGTCGCCCACCTCACGGGCGAGGACCTGCGCCGCTACTACCGCGACATGGTGATGATCCGCGCCGCGGACCTCGAGGCCACCTCCCTGCAGCGCCAGGGGCAGCTGGGCCTGTGGGCGAGCGCCCTCGGGCAGGAGGCCGCGCAGATCGGTGCCGGCCATGCGGCCCGCACCCAGGACTACCTGGTGCCCACGTACCGCGAGCACGGCATCGCCTGGGCGCGCGGCATCGAGCCCTGGCGCCTGCTGGACGTCTGGCGCGGCATCGCCCACGGCAGCTACGACCCTTACGAGCTGCGCACCCATCCCTACATGCTCGTGCTCGGCGCGCAGGTCCCGCAGGCCGTCGGCTACGCGATGGGCCTGCAGCGCGACGGCCTCGTGGGCACCGGCGACCTCGAGTCCGACACCGCGGTGCTCACCCTGTTCGGCGACGGCAGCTCCTCGGAGGGCGAGGTCAGCGAGGGCTTCACCTTCGCCGCCTCCTTCCAGGCGCCGACGGTCTTCTTCACCCAGAACAACCAGTGGGCGATCTCCGTGCCCGCCACCGTCCAGTCCCGGGTCCCGCTCGCCCAGCGCTCGCGCGGCTGGGGCATCCCCAGCGTCCGCATCGACGGCAACGACGTGCTGGCCGTCTACGGCGCCGTGCGCCTCGCGCTCGACGCCGCCCGCGAGGGCGAGGGTCCGAGCTACATCGAGGCCGTCACCTACCGGATGGCCGCGCACACCACGAGCGACGACCCCACGCGCTACCGCGCCCGCGCCGAGGAGGAGGAGTGGGCGGCGAAGGACCCGATCGACCGCCTGCGCCGCTACCTCGAGGCCCAGGACGAGGTCGACGAGGAGTTCGTCCGCCGCTGCGAGGAGGAGGGCCACGACCTGGCGATGGCCCTGCACCACGAGATCCACGCGATGGCCGATCCCGACCCGATCGAGATCTTCAGCCACGTCTACGCAGATCCGCACCCGCTGGTCGAGGCCGAGCGCGCGGAGTTCGAGCGCTACCGCTCCCAGTTCGAGGACGCCGGCGACCAGGCCGCCTCCGAGTCCGCCGAGGAGGGCCGTCGATGAGCACCGTGAAGCTTCCGATCGCGAAGGCGATCACCGCGGGCCTGCGCGACGCCATGCGGGCCGACGAGAAGGTCATGCTGATGGGCGAGGACATCGGTCTGCTCGGCGGCGTCTTCCGCGTCACCGACGGGCTGCACGCCGAGTTCGGCGGCGAACGCGTCGTGGACACCCCGCTGGGCGAGGCGGGCATCGTGGGCACGGGCATCGGCCTGTGCTACCGCGGCTACCGGCCCGTCGTCGAGATCCAGTTCGACGGCTTCGTCTTCCCCGCCTTCAACCAGATCACCACGCAGCTGGCGAAGATGCACTACCGCACCCGCGGGCAGGTGCGGGTGCCGATGGTCATCCGCATCCCCTACGGCGGCGGCATCGGCGCGGTCGAGCACCACTCGGAGAGCCCCGAGGCGCTGTTCGCCCACACCGCGGGCCTGCGCATCGTCACCCCCTCGAACGCGCAGGACGGCTACTGGATGACCCGCGAGGCCATCGAGTCCGACGACCCGGTGATCGTCTTCGAGCCCAAGAAGCAGTATTGGATCAAGGGCGACGTCGACACCGACGTGCGGCCCGCGACCGGCATGCACAGCGCGAAGATCGTGCGCCCCGGGAGCGACGCGACGCTGCTGGCCTGGGGTCCCTCGGTCTCCGTGGCCCGTGAGGCCGCCGAGGCCGCGACCGAGGACGGCCTGGACCTCGAGGTGATCGACGCCCGCTCGATCTCGCCCTTCGACGTCCCCACGGTCGTCGAGTCGGTGAAGCGCACCGGCCGTCTGGTGATCGTCCACGAGGCCCCCGTCTTCGGGGCGATCGGCGGCGAGGTCGCCGCCCGCGTCTCCGAGCAGTGCTTCTTCCATCTCGAGGCGCCCGTGCTGCGCGTCGGCGGCTATCACACGCCCTATCCGCCGGCGCGGATGGAGGAGGCCTACCTGCCCGACCTCGACCGCGTGCTCGACGCCGTCGACCGTTCCCTCGCATACTGACGGCGCCCCACCGCCTCCGCCTCCCTGCGATGTCCCCTTCGCCCACTGACCAGCGCCCCGACAGCGGCGTGAACGGAAGGACCCGACGATGAGCACCCTCGTCATGATCACCCTCACCGACCCCGGCGAAGGACTCACCGAGGCCGAGATCCTCGACATCAAGGTGAGCGTGGGCGACACGGTCGCCATCAACGATCCCGTCATCGAGGTCGAGACCGCGAAGTCCGCCGTCGAGCTGCCCAGCCACATCGCCGGCCGCGTCACCCGCGTGCTCGTCGCCGTGGGCGACGAGGTGCAGGTGGGCGCCCCGCTCATCGAGGTCGACACCGATGCCGACGGCAGCGGCCCCGCGCCCGCCGGATCGGCCGACGACGCCGGCCCCGCGGCCGATGACGCCAGCCCCGCGCCCGACGGCGCCGCCACCGAGCCGGACCCATCGGCCGGGGAGCTCGCGGCCCAGGCCCAGGAGGCGACCGGCGAGACCTCCGAGCCCCTCGACGACACCGTGCCCGCCACTGCCACCGCTGCCGCCCCCGCCCCCGCCGCCGAGGACGAGCAGCCCAAGAATCTCGTGGGCTACGGCGCGCGCCCGAGCAGCGCCCGCCGTCGCCGCCGCGCCGCCGCGCAGGAGGGCGAGGACCCGCAGGTGCCGATCGACCGCATCCTCGCCAAGCCACCCGTGCGCAAGCTCGCCCGCGACCTCGGCATCGCCCTCGCCGACGTCTTCGCCACCGGCCCCGGCGGGACCGTCACCCGCGAGGACGTGCTCGCGGCCCAGCAGCGCGCGATCGGCGACGAGATGCCCGGCGACGGCGACTACTTCCCGGACGAGTCCCCGCAGGCGCCCGCCTCGCTGCACGGCACCATGAAGTCGGCGACCAGCCAGCCCATGAACCAGCAGTCGTTCTCGGGTGTGACCAGCGACGACCGGACCACGCGGGTGCCGATCCGCTCGGTGCGCAAGCGCACCGCCGAGGCGATGGTCTCGAGCGCCTTCACCGCCCCGCACGTGACCGTGTTCAACGAGGTCGACATGACCGCGACCATGGACCTCGTGCGCTCGCTGCGCGCGTCCCGCGAATGGGCCGACGTCAAGATCTCCCCGCTCGCGATCGTCGCGAAGGCCCTGCTCGTCGCGATCCGCCGGAACCCGGAGGTCAACGCCTCGTGGGACGAGGCGGCGCAGGAGATCGTCTACAAGCACTTCGTGAACCTGGGCATCGCCGCGGCCACCCCGCGCGGACTCATCGTGCCCAACATCAAGGACGCCCACCTGCTCACCCTCAAGGAGCTCGCCGAGGGCATCAACGACCTCGCCAAGACCGCGCGCTCCGGGTCGACGCCGCTGTCGGCGACGCGCAACGGCACCATCACGGTCACGAACTTCGGCGTCTTCGGCATCGACTCGGGCACCCCGATCCTGAACCCGGGCGAGTCCGTGATCCTGGGCATGGGGGCGGTCAAGCAGAAGCCCTGGGCGGTCGACGGGAAGATCGAGATCCGCGAGGTGACCCAGCTCGCCCTGAGCTTCGACCACCGCCTCATCGACGGTGCGCTCGGCTCGGAGCTGCTGCGCGACATCTCCGCTGTGCTCGAGCAGCCCCAGCTGGGCCTCGTGTGGGGCTGAGCCCCCGCGACGCCGCCGTGGTGACCGTCCGCGGCGCGCGCAGGTCCGCCCGGCTCCTCCTCGGTACCCTGGTGCGGTGACCACGCCTCCCGCACCGCGCCGCCGCGACGATCCGCGCATGCGCACTGTCGAGATGGAGGCCGTCAGCGTCACCGCCGAGGAGGAGGACTCCGAGACCCTCAGCTCGGGCCCCGGACTGCCTCCGCTGTCCTGGCAGCGCACGATGCTGCTCGTGGCCTGCGGCGGCGTCGCGGGCGGAGTGCTTCGCGAACTGTTCACACTGCTCATGCCCACGATCCAGACGCCCACCCTCATCGAGGTGCCGCGCTCGACGCTGCTCGTGAACGTGCTGGGCTGCGTGGGCCTCGGGATCCTCACGGGCCTGCTCGAGCGCCAGCCCGACGCGCCCCGCTGGATGCGCCCGCTGCTGGGCATCGGCTTCCTCGAGGGCTTCACCATCTACTCCGGGGTGGTGCTCGAGGGCTCCGCGATGATCGGCGCCGACTTCCCGGCGCTCGCGTTCATGTACGGAGCGATCACGGTGTTCGGTGCGATCGGCGGGGTGCTGCTCGGGCTGGGTCTCGCCGCACTGCTGCACCGTCGCGGGATCCGGCTCGGTGGGAGGCCCTTCGGAGGCGCCCGCGCCGCGCACGCCCCGGCCCCCTCCCGTTCGCGCCGCTTCTCCCGCGTGGGCGCCGCCGCCACCGCCTCCACCACCGCCAGCGGAGCCGCCTCGGGGGCCGGAGCAGGGGCCGACGCGGACCCCGGGAGCGGGAGCGCCGAGGCCCTGACGCCCGAGTCCGACGCGTCCGACGCCCCGGCGCCCGTGCCCTCCCTCGACGCCCCGGGCGACGCCGAGGTGCACACGACGCTCTCCTCCGCGACGCCCGCCGCCCCGAGTCCGCGGTCGCCCTCGCGCCCGAGCCCGCGGTCGGCCGCGCCGGCGCCCCGCCGCCCGAGCGAGGGGGAGGGACGATGACGATCCTGCTGGGCATCCTCTCCGTGCTCGTCGTCGGCGCCGGATGCGGCATCGGCGCGGCCGCGCGCTGGGCCGTGCGCGAGAGCTTCTCGCGCGCCATCGATCGGCGTGAGAGCCCCTCGATCCTCCTCGAGGTCGTGCCGTGGCCGACGATGATCGCGAACGTCGTCGCATGCTTCCTGCTGGGCATCGTCGTCACCCGGATCGGCGCGGAGCCCACGGGTGCCGTGCGCTACCTGTTCCTGCTGCTCGGGGCGGGCGTCTGCGGCGGGCTGTCGACCCTCGCGGGCGCCGCCCTCGACGTCGTCCAGCTCGCACGGCGCGGCACTCCGGTGATCTCCGTCGGCTACCTGCTGGTGACCGCGGCGCTCGGCATGGCCGCGCTCTGGCTCGGCGTGCTCGTCACCCAGGGCATGGGCTCGGCCGGCGCGTGAGCACGCTCCCTGTCCTCCTGGGGGTGATCGAGGACCTCGCCGCGGCCGGCGCGCTCGGCGCCTCCCTGCTCGCCTGCCTGGTGCTGGTCGCGCCCGCGGACCGTGCCCGCGCGATGACCCCGATCGCGGTGCTCGGCGGCGTCTGGACCCTCACCCAGCTGCTGGCCCTCGCGCCCGCACCGCGTCTGGTGCCCGCTCTCGTCGCCGCCCTCGCCGCCCTCATCACGCTGCTCGCGGCGGGCCTCGGCACGAGTGCCCGTGCCCGGATCGTCGGCCTGCTCACGGGAGTGCTCGCGGTCCTCGGCATCACGATCCGGGTGCTCGGCGACCAGGGGTTCCTGCTCCCTCAAGCGGGGGCGGCGGTGCCGGTGCTGGTGCACGTCCTCGCGATGTCGGTGTGGCTGGGCGGGCTCGGCGCGATCCTGCTGCTGCGCGCCCGCGGCCCGCTCACGGACGCGCGGGCCGTCATCGCCCGCTTCTCCCATCTGGCGCTGCTCGCGTGGTGCGTGCTCGCGCTCAGCGGGCTGTGGGCGCTGCTGACCCGCCTCGGCTCGCCGCTGGACCTGGTGACCACGGCCTTCGGCCTCGTGGGTCTCGCGAAGATCGTGCTCCTGCTCGCGCTCGGCGTCCTCGGCGCGCTCCAGCGGAGGCACCTGGCGACAGGGATGAGGGCCGACGGGCCGAGGCGTCCCTTCGTCCGACTCGCCGGCATCGAGCTCGTGCTGATGGTGGTCGCCGTGGCCCTCGGCGGGATCCTCGCGCTCCTGCCGGCCCCCGGCCTCCTCGGCGGCGCGACGGCAGGCCCGGCGGCGGAGCTCACCGGTCACGCCATGCCGTCCGCCCCGAGCGCGGCCGCGCTGCTGACGTCCTGGCGGCCCGACGCCCTGGTGATCGCCCTCGCCCTCGGCCTCGTGTTCGCGCTCCGCTTCCCGCGCACGGGACCCCGCTCGGCGCGACATGCGCGCTCGACCGAGGCGCGCCTCGTCGTCGGGGCCGTGCTCCTCGTGCTCGTCGTCTGCGGACCTCTCGGTGTCTACGGCCCGGTGCTGAGCTCGGCGCACCTGCTGCAGCAGGGCCTCCTGCTCGTGGTCGTCGGGCCTCTCCTCGCGAGTGCCGTGCCCACGCCCGGCGGGCTCGCCCGTCTGCTGCACCGCGACCCGTGGCTCGTCCCGCTGCTCGCGCTCGGGCCGACGGGCCTGCTCGTCCTCGTGCATGCCACGCCGTCGCTGCTGGGGCCGGCGCTCGCGACGATCCCCGGGCACGAGCTGCTGCTCCTGGCCCCGGTGGTCCTGGGCGCGCTCACCTGGTGGACCGTGGATCCGGGCGCGGGTCCCCTGCGGGAGGGAGTCGAGGGCGCAGGTTCGAGGGAGCCCACCGGTCGCCTCCGCGCGTGGCGCATCGTCCTCGCCGCCCTGCCCGTCGCGGGGCTCGCGGCGAGCGGCCTGGCCGTCGCGCTCGGCAGCACGCTGCTGGCCTCCGACCGCTTCGGCGCGACGGGGCGCACCTGGCGGGCCGACGCCCTCGCGGATCAGCAGACGGGCGGCTGGATCCTCGTGGGCCTCGCCGTGCTCGCCGGGACCGCACTCGCAGCTCGGGGCGTCGCGTCCCGGACGTCGCGCCTCTCCGCCCGCACGGGCGGGTGACCGGACCGTCCGACGATCCGGCTCGTCGGCCGAGCGCCGGGCCGCCCGGCGGCCCGACCGATCAGTCGGCCCGACCGATCAGTCGAAGAGCGCGCGCACGGACCGCAGGCGGGCGAGCAGCAGGTCGCGATCCACGAAGGGGACGAGGGCGCGGTCGTCGGCCGCCGCGGAGCCCCATGCGCCGGAGCCCGACGCACCCGTTCCCGCGCTGCGACGGTCCTCCCGGCGCGGCGGCAGCAGCGCGCCGAGGCGGCCGCGCAGACCTGACTCGCCGGGCAGCGGCACCTGGGCGTCCGAGCCCTCGCGCAGACGCTGGAACTGCGCGGCCTGCGGGGTGCCCTCGCGCTCGGCGTGCAGGGCGTAGGCGGCGACGTCGGCCTGCTCGACGAGCAGCGGCAGCACGCCGCCGTTCACGCGCTGCTGGCCCAGCAGCACGAGGTCGCCGCGGCCGCGCGGGAAGGCGCCGAGGAACAGGTCGAGCTCACCGCTCGCGGTGCGGGGCACCACGTCGTCGGGGAGGTAGTCGGCGCCCTGCTCGTAGCCCGTCGCGAAGACGATGACGTCGGGCGCGAAGTCCGCGTGGGCGCGGTTCCCGCCGGTGAAGGACACCGTGCCGTCCTCGTCGATCGCCTCGACGTCGCCCGTGGGGGTGACGCGGCCGTCGCGGATGCGCGGGGCGATCTCGTCGGAGACGATCACGGCGTCCTCGAGCAGGGGAGCGGCGGGCCTGGGCAGGCCCAGCGACTCCGGGGCGCCGACGGCGCGGCGCACGACCTGCTCGGCGATCTTCTCGTTCAGCCCGCCCAGCACGGAGGGCTCGCGGGACGCGGCGACGTCGCCCGGCTGCCCGCCGATCGTGCGCGGGACGATCCAGTGGCCGGTGCGCACCGACCAGCGCACCTCGAGCGCGCGGCGGGCGGCGTCCACGGCGATGTCGGCCGCGGACTGGCCGGAGCCGACCACGAGCACGCGCCGGCCCTCGAGGCCGTCGCTGCCCTCCCAGTCCGACGAGTGCAGGGTTCGGATGCCCTCGGGCACGTCACCGGCCCATTCCGGCAGGTGCGGGCGTGAGGAGACGCCATGGGCGGCGACGATCGCGCGGTAGATCGTGACGCGGCCGTCGGAGAACTCGACCTGCCACACGCCCTCCTCGAAGGGCTTCGCGGTGCGCACCACGAGGCGCGGCAGGAAATGGTCGGTGAGGTCGTAGCGGGCGGCGTAGGCGCGCAGGTACTTCGACATCTGCGCGGGGCGCAGGAAGGGCGGGAAGGAGACCGGCTGGATCATGTCCTCGTACTGCGTGAACTGCGTCGAGGAGATCATCTCCATCGCCGGCCAGACGGGGGAGTCCTCGCGAGAGGTGCTCCAGATGCCGCCGACGTCCTTGCCCGCGTCCACCAGGTCGAAGGGCACGCGGAGCGCCTTCAGCGCGGCCGCCGCGGCGAGGCCCGCGGGGCCCGCGCCGACGACCAGGACCTTCTCGCGGCTGGGGACGTCGACGCCGGCGTCCTCGGCGGAGGTCTGCTGCGTGGCGGAGGCGTGGGACATCGCGGAGGGCCTTCCGATCGGGGCTTGCGGATCATGGCCCCCGGCGACCGGTCCCGTCGGACGCGAGGTCCGGTCGGGGCGCCGACGCCGTGGGGCGCGGCCATCCTATCCGCGACCCCGTCCGCAGGGTCTCAGCGGGCGGCGATCATCCTGCAGCGATCACAGGACCGTGATCACGACGGAGATCCCGAGCGCGACGACCACCGAGGTCATCACGTGCCCGAGCAGCGCCTGCAGCCGCACCAGGCGGCGGGCTCCGCTCGTGATCGGCACGTTCTCGTTCGCCGAGCCCGAGACCTGCACGATCATGGACACGTAGAGGTACTCGTCGAAGCCGCGCCGCGCGGCGGCCAGCTCGAAGGCGTCGCCATGGCCGTCCGCCGCGGCGTACTCGACGGCGAGGGTGACGGCCGTCGAGTACCAGGTGCACACGATCGCGGCGATCGTCGTCACCAGGAGCACCACGCGGTAGGGGCCGGTCTCGCTGAGCAGGAGCAGCACGATCGCGAGCACCGCGAGCATGACGAGCCCCAGCGCTTCGGAGCTGACGGATCCGCGCCCCGAGACCCATCGCAGCCAGGCGGAGGCGCGCCGTGCCCGTGCCAGGCGCGCGGCGATCACGACGTCGCGTCGGGGGAGGCGGTGGAAGGTCCAGTGCGTGAGCAGCGCGAAGCTCGCGGCGTACAGGGTGATCGCGATGACGGCGAAGGCGCCCGGGAGGGAGATCGCCTCGCGCTCCCGCTCGCTCGGGAACAGCGAGCTCAGCGCGAAGGTGGCGGCCAGGGACAGGACGACGGTGACGGTGAGGGCGACCGTGTTGCGGCGGTTCTCCGAGCGCAGACGGAGCGCGAGGTCCGCCTCGCGTCCGGCTCGCCGGGCACGGCGCTCCCGCGCGCGGCCCAGACGCTCGCCGCGGCGGCGCGCCGAGGCCGCCGCGGCCTCCCTCGCGCGTGAGCGGTCGTCTGCACGGGGGTCATCGGGTGCCGAGTCCTCCGCTGGCGCGCTCATCGGATCGGGCCGGCGGCGCCGTCCGGCCCGCCCGCCGCCTCGCGCGCCAGGCGGAGCGCCCCGGCGAGCCCGTCCTGGACGGGGGCCACGGTGCGCCCCGCCGCTTCGAGCCAGGTCACGAGGTCTTCGTGGATGGGGCCGGGGGTCGTGAGCACGCCGCCGGCGAGCACCACGGGCAGCGCCGCCTCGGGGTCCAGGCGCTGCACGGTGCGGGAGAAGTGCCGGCCCGCGCCGTCGAGGATCCCGCGGGCGACCTCGTCGAACTGGTCCTCGCACAGGGAACCGGGCAGCGGCGCGAAGCGGCCCAGGTCGGCGAGGGAGAGCGGGTCGATCGCGGCGACCAGGTCCTGTCGCGGATCGCCGGTGGGGGAGAGCGGGACGAGCCCGTCGCGAAGATCGAGCTCCAGCACGTCGCCGAGGGACTCGGTGAGGCGGGTGCGCGGTCCGCGGCCGTCGATGTCGGCGGCGACCGCCTGCAGCACGGCGCGCCCCAGCCAGACCGCGGAGCCCACGTCCCCGAGCAGCCATCCCATCCCGTCGCAGCGCTCCGCGGGACGTCGGCCCTCGAAGCGCACGCACACCGAGCCGGTGCCGGCGAGCAGCAGCAGGCCGTCGTCGCCCACGCCCGCGCTGAGGAAGGCGGTGAGGTGGTCGTCGGTCGCCGTGAGGCGGGCCGGCTCGATGCCGAGCGGCGCGAGCGCCTCGGCCACCGCTGCGGTGATCTCCCGTCGGCGGGCCGCGCCGTTGCCCGCGAGGCCGAGCACCGCGGCGCCCACGCGCTCCCGCGCGGCCGCGGGTCCGTCGATGCCGGCCGTCTCGAGAGCCCGACGGGCCGGCTCGGCGAGCGCCGCGAGCGCTCCGGGGCCGCTCGAGCGCAGGTTCGCACCGGGTCCCAAGACGGGCTCGGCCATCAGCGGCGGATCGTCCGGATCGACCGGCGCGACGAGGAATCTGCTGCGGGTGCCGCCGACGTCCGCCACCAGCACGACGGGCGACGTCACAGCTCGGTCACGGTCCTGGGGAGCCTGCACGGGACCTCCTTCATCGTGGTAACTTCAGCATAGAAGATCGGCGAGGGAAGTTTTCTTGACGTTCGGCTCCGGGAGTGATCCCGGAGGGTGCCATCCCGGGTCCCCGGATCCTCGATGACGCTGCTTCTCGACGCGGTTCCCGCATCGCTCGACGACGAGACGATATCCACAGTGCCGCCCGGCACGTGCCGACCCGACAGCTGTGAGGAGTTCCGATGATCTCACGACGAGGTGTTCTCTCCGCCGGGGCCGCCGGCTCCGCCGCGCTCGGCCTTGCCGCCTGCTCGGGCGGCTCGGGCGGCAGCGACCCGACCGACACCGAGGCCAACGCCGACAAGACCATCACCCTGTGGATCATGCAGGGCACCAACGCGAAGACCGACGAGTACGTCGACGAGATCACCAAGGCGTTCAAGGACAAGACCGGCGCGACCCTCAAGGTCGAGGTGCAGCCCTGGGACGGCGCGCACGACAAGTTCGTGACCGCCATGAGCGGCGGCACCGGCCCGGACGTGGCCGAGGTCGGCACCACCTGGGTCCCCGAGTTCGCCGACGCGGGCGGCCTCGACCCGCTCACCAAGGACGTCGACGAGGCGGGCATCGGGGACGGCCTCGTGCAGGGCCTCGTGGACGCCGGCACCCTGGACGACGAGCTCTACGGTATGCCCTGGTACGCGGGCGTCCGCTCGATCCTGGCGGACAGGAAGATCCTCGAGGACGCGGGCGTGACCGAGCAGCCCGCCAGCTGGGACGACCTGCTCAGCATGATCGAGACGCTCAAGAAGAAGAACCCCGACATCATCCCGTTCCCCGTCGCGGGCGGCTCGATCTTCGCCGGCATGCCCTTCGTGTGGGGCGCGGGCGGCGACATCGCCGCCGAGTCCGGCGGGAAGTGGAAGGCCACGATCAACTCCACCGAGTCGGTCGAGGGCATCACCTGGTACACGGATCTCGCGCTCGAGCACGACGCGTCGACCGCGGCCGCCTCGAGCTGGCTCGAGACGGATTCCCTGGCCGCCTTCCAGCAGGGCAAGGTCGCCATGTTCATCACCGGCTCGTGGGTCCCCGCGACCATCAAGGCCGACGACGAGGACCTCTACAAGCGCCTGGTCGCCTTCACGATCCCCGCGAAGGACAAGGCCGTCGCGCCCTCCTTCCTGGGCGGGTCGCTGCTGTGCCGCTTCACCGAGACCGAGGAGCCCGAGCTCGCCTTCGAGCTCATCAAGCTCATGTCCACCGGCGAGCTCGCGACCAAGTGGGCGAAGGAGACGAACTACTTCCCCGGCGAGCAGAAGGCCCTGGACCAGGTCGTGTCCGACGGCGACGACCTCACCAAGGTCTTCGCCCAGCAGATGACCGAGGGCGGCACCACCGTCCCCGTCACCCCGGCCTGGGGACAGATCGAGGGCAAGAAGACCCTGTCGACCCTGTTCAGCGACGTCCTCGGCGGCACGAAGCCGCAGCAGGCCGCCGACGCCGCCGCCACCGAGATGGACAAGATCTTCGGCGGATGAGCGCGGCCACCTCCACTCCGAAGAACGCCGCGAACGCCACCGGGACCCTCGAGCGCCGACGGGTCCCGGTGCGCCGCCGCCTCCAGCGCGGCTCCGCGCCCTGGCTCCTGCTCGCCCCGGGACTGATGACCCTCGCGGTCCTGCTGCTGTGGCCGCTGGTGCGCGTGCTGAACCTGTCCGTACAGGACTACCGGCTGCGCAACCTCATCCGCGGGGATTCGAACTACACGGGCCTGACGAACTACCGGGAGATCCTCTCCGACCCGTTCCTGTGGGGCACGGTGCTGCCCAACACGGTGGGCTTCGCGGTCGTGTGCGTGGTGCTCACGATGGTCGTCGGGATCGTGGTCGCCCTGTTCCTGAACAGCCTGGGCACCTGGTGGCGCAGCATCTGCACCACCGCGATCATGGTCGCCTGGGCGGTGCCCGCGATCACTGGCACGTACGTGTTCGTGTGGCTCTTCGATCCCCTGAACGGCCTGGTCGCGAGCACCCTGGACCAGCTGGGGATCATGGAGGCCGGCTCCTGGAACTGGTTCGCCAACCGCTGGGCGTTCTACGCCATCGCGACCGCGAACGTCGTCTACCACGGGTTCCCGTTCATCGCGGTCACGGTGCTCGCGGGCCTCGGCACCGTCCCCAAGGAGCTCTACGAGGCCGCGTCGCTCGACGGCGCGGGCCCACTGTCCCGCTTCCGCAGCGTGACCATCCCGGGCATCCGCCCGATCCTCGCGGTCTGCATCATCCTGTCGACCATCTGGGACTTCAAGGTCTTCACGCAGATCTACCTGATGCCCGGCGGCAACGGCACCAACCGCGACGTGATGAACCTGGGCGTGTGGTCGTACTCGGAGTCCTTCGCCCAGGGGCTGTACGGACGCGGATCGGCGATCGCCGTGCTGCTGACGCTCCTGCTGCTGGTGATCTCCGTGATCTACATGCGCTCGCTCATGAAGGAGGACGAGCTGTGAGCACTGCCCCCGCCGACCGCACCGCCCCCGTGGACCCCGCCGACCGCACCGCCCCCGTGGACCCCGCCGGCCCCGCGGCCCCCGTCGGCCCCGCGCCCACCGCCGCCGAGCGCACCGCCCAGCGCGCGGCGATCCGTCGTCGCAGTCCGCGGCGCATCGCGACCGTCGTCGGCAAGGTCGTCGGCATCGTGCTGGTGCTCGTGTTCTCGCTGTTCCCCTTCTACTGGATGCTCTCCACGGCCGTGGATCCCAATCCGCTGGGGCGCGGCGCGAGCTGGCTGCCCACCGGATTCACGCTCAAGAACTTCCGGTTCGTGCTCGTGGACGCCGGATTCCTGGACTACGTGAAGAACTCGGCGGTCGTCGCCCTGGGCACCGTGCTGGTCTCCGGCGCCATCGCGCTGCTGGCCGCCGTGGCGGTGGCCCGCTTCCGCTTCCGCCTGCGCACCCAGGTGCTGATCCTCGTGCTGCTCGTGCAGATGGTGCCGCTCGAGGCGCTCGTGATCCCCCTGTTCCTGCAGGCCCGCAACCTGCACCTGCTGAACTCGATGCTGGGCCTGATCATCGTCTACCTGGCGTTCTCGCTGCCCTTCGCGATCTGGAACCTGCGGGGCTTCGTGGCCGCCGTTCCGAAGGAGCTCGAGGAGGCCGCCTACGTGGACGGCGCGAGCTGGCCGCGGATGTTCCGCTCGATCCTGTTCCCGCTGGTCGCTCCGGGCCTCGTCGCGACCAGCGTGTTCAGCTTCATCACCGCCTGGAACGAGTTCATCTTCGCGCTGACCTTCATGCAGGACAGCTCGAAGTACACCGTGGGCGTGGGGCTGCGCAGCTTCTTCACCCAGAACACGGCGAACTGGGGTGCCGTGATGGCAGCCTCGACGATCATCGCCCTGCCCGTGGTGATCTTCTTCGTCCTGGTCCAGCGCAACCTCGCGAGCGGCCTCACCCAGGGCGCGGTGAAGGGATGAGCGGGACGCCCGCCTGGGACCGCGACGTCCTCACCCTGCTCATGGCCCCGCTCGAGGGCACGACGCTCCCTGACTGGGCGGGCGATGCGCTCGACGCCGGCCTCGGCTCGATCATCCTGTTCGGCTACAACACGCCGGATCCGGGGACGGCGGCCGCGCTCGCTGCCTCGATCCACGAGCGCTGCGACGAGGTGCTCGTGGCGATCGACGAGGAGGGCGGGGACGTCTCCCGCCTGCAGGCGGCGACCGGTTCCTCCCTGCCCAGCGCCTGGGCCTTCGGGCAGATCGACGAGGTCGCGCTCACGGCCCGTGCGGGCGAGGCCCTCGGCGAGCTCCTCGCCGCCTGCGACATGGACCTCGTGCTCTCCCCGGTGCTCGACGTCTCGACCGACCCGGCGAACCCCGTGATCGGCACCCGCTCGTACGGCGACGACCCCGACCGCGTCTCGCGCCACGGCCGCGCCATGGCCAGCGGCCTGCGCAGCGCGGGACTCGGCGTGACCGGAAAGCACTTCCCGGGGCACGGCGCCACGTCCGTCGACTCCCACACCGCCCTGCCCCGCATCGACCTCGACGCGCGCGACATGCGCCGCGAGCATCTCGCGCCCTTCCAGATCGCCCCGTGGCTCGACGCGGTGATGACCGCGCACATCCTCGTGCCCTCCCTCGGCGAGGGCCCCGCCTCGCTCTCGCGCTGGTCGACGACGCTGCTCGACGAGGTCTCCGGGAACGGCTTCCACGGGCTCGTGATCACCGACGCCCTGGACATGGCCGCCGTCGCCGCCGATCCCGGATTCGGGGAGGCCGCCGTGCGCGCGCTCGAGGCGGGCGCCCACCTGCTGTGCCTGGGCACCTCGCTGCGCCGCGACGCCGCGCAGATGGTCCGCGAGGCGCACGACGCGATCCTCGCCGCGCTCGAGAGCGGGCGCCTGGACCGTGAGGAGATCGGCCGACGGGCCGCGCAGACCCGCGCCGCCATCCGCTCGCTGCGGATCCGCCGCGGCGTCGAGCCGCGCCGGAGCATCCCGGAGACCCTGCGCGACCTCGAGGAGATAGGGGCCGACGCCGCGCGCCGCGCGGTCACCGCCCGCCATGCCGCCCTCAGCGGGGGACCGGTGGTGGTCGCGGACGCCCGCGTGCGCGCCGACCACGCCTCCGGCTCCCGCAGCCCGCACCTGGTCGGCGCCCTCCGGGAGCGCGGGATCGACGTCACCGAGGCCCAGTACCCCGGCGATCTCTCCGGCGCCGCCGAGGTCCTCGTGGTCACCCGGCTCCCGCGCTCCGACGCCGCAGAGGCCGAGCGCGTCGCCGAGGCGCTGCGCGTGCGGCCCGACGCGATCCTCGTCCACACCGGCGTCCCGGACGCAGCCCTCGAGCACCGGGAGAGCGTGAGCACCCTCGGCAGCTCGCTGACGATGATGCGCGCCGCCGTCGACCTGCTGCTGCGCGCCGGGCGGGAGCCGCGATGAGCGAGCCCAGCACGCTGAGCGAGCCCGTCACGATGCGCGTCCTGGGCATGATGTCCGGCACCTCGGTCGACGCCGTCGACACCGTCCTCGTCGACCTCGCGCGCGACCCGTCGGACCCCGACGTGCTCACGGCGCGCCTGCTGGACGTCGACGAGCATCCCTGGCCCGGCCCTCTGCGCGAGGCGATCCTCGACGTGCTCCCTCCCGCGAGCAGCGACGTCGCCACCTGGGACATGCTGCACGCGCAGATCGGCGCCCACCTCGGCGAGGTCGCCGCGCGGGTGCTCGGGCGCGCGGGCGGCGCCGACCTCGTCGTCTCCCACGGCCAGACCCTCCACCACTGGGCCGCCGCGGACGGCCGCGTGCTGGGCACCCTCCAGATCGGGGACGCCGCGCGGATCGCCGAGGCGACGCACGCGAGCGTCCTGCACGACCTGCGCAGCGCGGACGTCGCCCGCGGAGGCCAGGGCGCGCCCTTCGCCCCGGCCCTCGACGTGCTGCTGATGGGGGAGGAGGGCGGAGCCGTGCTCAACCTCGGCGGGATCGCGAACGTGACGCTCGTCGAGGCCGCGGAGCCCGCCGATTCCGTCGGCTCCACCGACTCTGACGACACCTCCGAATCCACTGCGTCCGACGGTGCATCCGGCGCCTCGGGGCAGAGTATGACGGTGCGCGCCGGAGACGTCGGCCCCGCCAACGCCCTCCTCGACTCCGCCGTGCGCCGGGCGACGGCCGGACGCATGCACTGCGACGAGGACGGCCGCCTCGCCGCCTCCGGCACGGTCGACCAGCGCGCGCTCGCCGAGCTGCTCGCGGACCCCTTCTTCGCGCTCCCGCTGCCGCGCTCGACGGGCCGCGAGCACTTCGACGCCGCGTACGTCGAGCGCATGAGCCCCCGCGCCGCCCGGCTCGACCTGCCGGACCTGCTGGCGACGCTCACCGAGCTCACCGCCCGCACCGTCGCCGACCTCGTGCGCGAGGCCGGCGCCCCCGTCGTGCACGGCTCCGGAGGCGGCATGCGCAACCCCGTGCTGCGCGCGCGCCTCGCCGACCTGCTCGACCCGGTGCCGCTGCGCTCGAGCGCCGACCTCGGCGTCCCCTCCGACGCCAAGGAGGCGCTGCTCATGGCCGTCGTCGGCTGGCTCTCGGTCCACGGCATCCCCGCCCTGCCCGCCGGCCCCGACGGAGGGCCCGTCACCGGCGCCCGCAGCGCCGCCGTGCTGGGCTCCCTCACCCCGCCGGTGCCCGTCGCCGGCCTCGATCCGTGCTGCGCCGCCCCGCGCGGCACGTCCGACCCGTCCGACGCTCCCGCCGCGCGCCCGCGCCCCCGGCGCCTGCGGCTGCTCGGACCCGACCACCGCACCCCGGGAGGTGCCCGTTGACCGAGCAGACCGAGCCCGACGCCCCCACCGAGCCGGCCGCACACGCAGAGCCGGCCGTCCGTGCTGAGCCCGCCGAGCGCTGGCAGGACCTCATCGCGCTCGCCTCGCCCACGGAGGAGCGGAACCCGCGCACGCACGAGCTCGACACCCTGGACGCCCCCGAGCTCGTCGACACGATCCTCGCGGAGGACGCCCGCGTGGCCGGCGCCGTGCAGGCCGTCTCCGCGCCCATCGCACGTCTCGTCGACCTGTGCGTCGAGGCCGTCGCCGCCGGCAGCACCGTGCACTACGTGGGCGCGGGCACCTCGGGTCGCCTGGGCGTGCTCGACGCCGTCGAGCTCCTCCCCACGTACAGCGCGACCGAGCAGATGGTCACCGCGCACCTCGCGGGCGGCATCGCCGCGATGACCCGTGCCGTCGAGGGCGCGGAGGACGACGCCGACGCGGGCGCCGCCCTGGTCGCCGACCAGTGCGGCGAGGGGGACGTGGTGATCGGCCTGGCCGCGAGCGGTCGCACGCCGTTCGTGCGCGGATCCCTCGCCGCGGCCCGCGAGCGGGGCCTGTCCACGGGCCTGGTCGCGGCCAATCCGCAGGCGCCCCTCGCGCGCCTCGCGGACGTCGCGGTGCTCGTGGACGTCGGCCCCGAGGCCGTCACCGGCTCGACCCGCATGAAGGCCGCGACCGCGCAGAAGCTCGTGCTCAACGCCCTGTCGACGGCGACCATGGTGCGGCTCGGCACCACCTTCCAGAACCTCATGATCGATGTGCGGCCGACGAATGCGAAGCTCGTCGCGCGTACCGTGCGGATGCTCGTCCAGGCCACCGGCGAGTCGCCCGAGCGGGCCGCCGAGGTGCTGGAGGAGGCGGGCGGCCGCGTGCGCGTCGCCCTGGTGGCGCTCCTCGCGCACGCGGATGTCACGGATGCGGAGGTCGCCGCAGTACGCTTCGGGAAGGACCCCGGGAGACGGGGCGACCCGGCGGGGATCCGCAGCGCGGTCGCGAGCCTCACGACGAAGGAGTCACCATGAGCATGCAGCCGGACGCTCCGTCCACGGACCGGCGATGAGCACGCCGCCGCTCCTGCTGAGGCTGCGCAGCCTGCGCGGCGACCTCAAGCCGGCCCTCGCCCGCATCGCCGACCTCATCCTCTCCGATCCGGCGGGCGTCGCCTCGATGACCATCGGCGACCTGGCCCGGGAGGCCGACTGCTCGGAGGCGAGCGTCGTGCGCTTCGCGCGCCAGCTCGGCTTCCGCGGCTACCGTGACCTGCGCTTCCGCCTCCACGAGGAGGCCGTCGCCGCGGCCACCGCCGGGGAGGACCACAGCAGCGACGGCGACATCGACCCCTCGGACGACATCGCGACGATGACCGGGAAGATCGCGGCGGCGGACTCCCGCGCGGTGCACGACACCGTGCGCGGGCTCGACCTCGAGGCGCTCACCCGGGTGGCCGACGCCGTCGCCCCCGCGCGCCGCATCGTCCTCTTCGGCGTCGGCGCCTCGGGGCTCGCGGCCACGGACGAGCAGCAGAAGCTCGCCCGGCTCGGCCTGCCGGCCGTCGTGCACACGGAGGCCCACAACGGTCTGCCCGCTGTCGCCCTGCTCGACTCGGACGACGTGCTCATCGCCTTCTCCCACTCGGGCCGCACCGCGGAGCTGCTGGACGCGACGCGCATCGCCCGCGATGCGGGCGTCCGGGTGGTCGCCGTCACCGGCGCCGCGGGCTCCCCGCTCGCCAAGGCCGCCGACGACGTCCTGCTCACCGCCGCCGTCGAGTCGGAGCTGCGCTCGGGGGCGACGGCCTCGAGGATCGCCCAGCTCACGGTCGTGGACTGCATCTTCGTGGCCGTCGCGACCCGCGTGCCGGATCTGGGCCGGGAGGCCCTGCGCCGCACCCGCGCCGCCGTCGACGACCGCCGCGTGCACTGAGCTGAGCACGGCGGGGAGGCCGGCCGGCCCGGCCCGCAGCAGGCCCCGTCGGCCCAGCCGGGCCCCGTTGGCCCAGCCGGGCCCCGTTGGCCCAGCCGGGCCCAGCCGGGCCCCGTCCGCGCGGCCGCCGACACCCGCTGATGAGGTGGCCGACGTCGAGGAACGGCCGTGAGCGGACATCTCTGCCATATATGGCAGAGATGTCCCGTATATGCCGGTCGGTGACATGACCGTGAACCGCAGGCTCCCGTCACAGCCCGAGGCTGCGCTGGACCTCCCGCAGGGCATCGGCCGAGGCGAGCAGTCGCGCCCGCTCGTCCTCGGCCATCGGCACCTCGAGCGTCCGCTCGACGCCGCCCCGGCCGACGATCGAGGGCACGCTCATCGCGACCCCCGAGATCCCGTGGTACCCGGTGAGCGGGCTCGAGACCGGCAGCACCGCGCGCTCGTCGCGCAGCACGGCCTCGACGATGCGGGCGGCGGCGACGCCGATCGCGAGGTTCGTCGCCCCCTTGCCCTGGATCACCTCATAGGCGGCGCCCGCGACCTCGCGGCCGAGGCGGTCGAGCTCCTCGCGCGAGAGGGCGAGGGAGTCCGCGGCGCCCGCCCCGTCGGTCCAGTCCCGCAGCGGCACCTGGCCGATGTGCGCCGAGGACCACAGGGGGAACTCGCTGTCGCCGTGCTCGCCGATGATCGTGGCGTGGATGCTGCGCGGGGCCACGCCGAGCCGCTCCGCGAGCCGCCAGCGCAGGCGCGAGGTGTCGAGTACGGTCCCCGAGGCGAAGACGCGCCCGCGGGGGAGGCCCGCGAGCGCGTCGGCGGCGACGGTCAGCACGTCGCAGGGGTTCGTGACCAGGATGAACACGGCATCGGGGGCCTGCGCGAGCAGCTGCGGCATGAGGCTCTCGAGGATCTTCACGTTGGTGCCGGCGAGGTCGAGACGGGTCTGCCCGGGAGCCTGCGCGGCGCCCGCCGTGATGACGACGACGTCGGCCCCCGCGATGCACGCGACGTCGTCGCCGCCCGTGATCTCCGCGCCGCCCGCGAGAGGGGAGCCGTGCGCGAGGTCGAGCACCTCGGCGCGCACCTTCTCGGCGCGGATGTCGTACAGCGCGATGCTGCGGGCGCTGCCGCGCAGCATCGCGGCGTAGGCGACCGAGGAGCCCACGGCCCCGGCGCCGACGACGGCGAGGCGCCCGCCGGTGGGCGGCGCAGCGGCGCTCGCGTGGTCGGAGGCGGACGACGGACGGGGATCCGGGGCGTGCGATGCGCTCATGGCCCCATCCTCACGCTCTCGGACCCGGCCCACCAGGGTCGGAGGTCCCGATCCGGCGCAAGTTGTCCGTCGCCCGCGGCCCTCACAGCCCGACCATGCGCATCCCGTTCTCGTCGTAGCGGTCGCCGGCGACGCCCACCTGCGCGGCCAGGGCGTCGAGCGCGGCGACGTCGTCGGCCGAGAGGCGCACCTGCGTCGAGCCCGCGTTCTCGACGAGCCGCTCGCGACGGCGGGTGCCCGGGATCGGGACGATCGACGGGGACTGCGCCAGCAGCCAGGCCAGCGCGATCTGCGCGGGGGAGGCCTCGCGCTCGTCCGCGAGCGCGCCCACCGCATCGAGGAGCGCCTGGTTGCGGCGCAGGTTCTCGGCCTCGAAGCGCGGGACGCGGGCGCGGATCTCGCCGTCGCCGAAGTCCTGGTCCGGGGTGACGGTGCCGGTGAAGAAGCCCTTGCCGAGCGGGCTGAAGGGCACGAAGCCGATGCCGAGCTCGTGGCAGGCGGGCAGCACCTCCGGCTCGGGGTCGCGGGTCCACAGCGAGTACTCGCTCTGCACAGCGGTCACGGGCTGGACCGCGTGGGCGCGGCGGATCGTCTCCGCGCCGGCCTCGGAGAGGCCGAAGTGGGCGACCTTCCCCTCGGCGATCAGCTCGCCGACGGTCCCCGCGACCTCCTCGATGGGCACGTCGGGGTCGACGCGGTGCTGGTAGAACAGGTCGATCCGCTCGATGCCGAGCCGCTCCAGGGACTCCTCGGCGACCTTCCGGATCTGCTGCGGACGCGAATCGGTGCCCTGCATCGTCCCGTCCACGATGTTCCAGCCGAACTTGGTGGCGACCACGACCTGGTCGCGGATCGGGGCGATGGCCTCTCCCACCAGGCGCTCGTTGTCGTACGGCCCGTAGACCTCGGCGGTGTCGATGAAGGTGACGCCGTGCTCGACGGCGAACCGCAGCACCCCGATCATGTCCTCGCGGCTGCCGGGGTTCGGGCCGTAGGACTGCGACATCCCCATCGCCCCCAGTCCGATCGCGGAGACCTCGAGCCCCTGTCCCAGTGTCCTCGTGTGCATCTGATCCTCCTCGTGCCGGTGGCCGACGCCCGGGCGGCTGCCGCGGACGGTCGTGGGATCCATGCTCCGCCCGGCCGCCGGGCGGTGGCAGTCCCTGACAGTGCCCCCGCGCCGCGAACCCTGCGACTGCGGACCGTGGCACAGGCGATGACCTGCAGGGATCATTCCCCACCCGGTGCGCACCGGATGCGCACGGGTGCGCCGTCGGGCCGACGCCGACCGAAAATCCCTGTCGCCGCGGGACCGGCACGGGCTAGCGTGAGGTCCATGAGCATCTGATCGGCATCCCCGTCCGCGTCCCGACGACATCTCGGAGCCGATCCATGACCTCACCCGCCCCGCGCACCGCCGCATCCTCCAGGACCGCTCCCGGTGCCGAGCCCTCGAGCCTCTCCTCCTCCCGCGCCGATTCCGCACTCCACCTGCGGGCCGACGGGATCTCCCACCGCTACGGCGCCCGCCGCGTGCTCACCGACGTCTCCCTCACCGTCCCGGCCGGCACGCCCACGGGGCTGCTGGGGGAGAACGGCTCGGGCAAGTCGACGCTGCTGCGGATCCTCGCAGGGGCCGAGGAGCCCGAGTCCGGCGAGGTGCAGGCGCCCGGCCCCGTGGGCCTCCTGCACCAGGAGCTCCCGCACGACCCCTCCACGACCACGGTGGCCCAGGTCGTCGAGGAGGCGCTCACCCATGCGCGGCGACTCGAGGAGTCCCTCACCGAGGCGGGCGCGGAGCTCGCGGTCGACGACTCGCCGCGCGCCGCGGCGCGCTACGACGCGCTGCTCGCCCGCGCGACCCTGGCCGACGTGTGGAACGCCGAGACCCGCGCCGCCGAGGTCCTCGCCGGTCTGGGGCTCGCCGACGTCCCCTCGGGCCGTCTCCTCTCGGAGGTCTCCGGCGGACAGCGCGGACGCCTCGCCCTCGCGCACCTGCTCATCACCCGGCCGACGACCCTGCTGCTCGACGAGCCGACCAACCACCTCGACGACGCGGGCGCCCGCTTCCTCGCGGGCCTGCTCGCCGACCATCCCGGCCCCGTGCTGGTGGCGAGCCACGACCGTGCCTTCCTCGACGAGGCCACGCACGCCCAGCTCGATCTCGACCCGTCGCCCACGCCCCTGGGGGAGGAGGTCGGCGGCCTCACGGCGTACACCGGCACGTTCACCGACTACCTGCACGCGCGCCTGGACGCGCGCGAGCGCTGGGAGAGACGGTTCCGCGACGAGCAGGAGGAGCTGGACCGCCTGCGGGAGAGCGTGAAGGCCGGCCACAGCGTGGGCCACGAGGGACGCGCCCCGCGCACCGAGGCGAAGGCCGCCAAGAAGTTCTACGCGGACCGCCACGCGAGCGTCGTCTCCCGGCGCGTGCGCGACGCCGAGCGACGCCTCGCCGAGCTCGAGGAGTCCCAGATCCGCAAGCCCCCGGCCGAGCTCCACTTCACCGGCATGCCTCACGGCGACAGGCGTCGCAGCGCCGGGGAGGTGCTCGTCTCCGTCGCCGACGCCGGCCTCGCCCGCCGTCTCGCGCCGACGTCGCTGAGCGTCTCGGCGGGGGAGAAGCTGCTGATCACCGGACCCAACGGCTCGGGGAAGTCGACGCTGCTGTCCCTGCTCGCGGGACTGCTCGATCCCGATCGGGGAACGGTCTCGGTGACGCGCGACCGCGCACTGCTCGCCCAGGACGAGGAGATCGACGAGCGCTCGAGCGTACGTCGGATGCTCGGCGGCAGCCCGGAGGACGAGGGCGTGCCGGACCTCATGGGCCTCGTCCACCCGCGCGACCTGGACCGGCCTCTCGGCGAGCTCTCCCGCGGTCAGCAGCGCCGTGCGGCGCTCGCCGCACTGCTCACCTCCCCGCCGTCGCTGCTGCTCCTGGACGAGCCCACCAACCATCTGAGCCTCGACCTCGCCACCCGGCTCGAGCGCGCGATCGGGCAGTGGGAGGGCACCGTGGTCATCGCGTCCCACGACCGCTGGCTGCGCCGGCGCTGGACCGGCCGGGTGCTCGAGCTCGACGGGCCGGGAGCCACGCCTCGATCTCGGAGCTGATCACGTCCACCGGGGCATGGCCGGGCATCCCCGTGCGTCACACCCGTTCACGTTCGCGCGCGATCCTTGCGCTCGCGCACGGTGCTCGCCGACGGTGTCCCCATGCCCGACAACGACACCGCCCCCGCCCCGCACTTCGAGACCCTCGCGATCCACGCCGGCCAGGCCCCGGACTCCGACACCGGCGCCCGCGCGCTGCCGATCTACCAGACCACGAGCTTCGTCTTCCCGAGCGCGCAGTCGGCCGCCGACCGCTTCGGCCTGGCCGAGCTCGGCCCCATCTACACCCGCCTGACGAATCCCACCCAGGAGGCGGTCGAGAATCGCATCGCCGCGCTCGAGGGCGGCGTCGCGGGTCTCCTCGTCGCCTCCGGCCAGAGCGCGATCACGCTGTCGATCCTCAACGTGGCACAGGCCGGCGACAGCATCGTCGCCTCCCCGAGCCTCTACGGCGGCGCCTACTCGCTGCTCAAGCACACCCTGAGCAAGCTCGGCATCGAGACGGTCTTCGTCGAGGACCCCGACGACCTCGACTCCTGGCGCGCCGCCGTCCGCCCGAACACCAAGGCCTTCTTCGCCGAGTCCATCCCGAACCCCCGCCAGGACATCCTGGACATCGAGAACGTCTCCGCGATCGCGCACGAGGCCGGCGTCCCCCTGATCGTCGACAACACGATCGCGACCCCTTACCTGCTGCGCCCGCTCGCGCACGGGGCCGACGTGGTCGTGCACTCCGCGACCAAGTTCCTGGGCGGCCACGGCACCGCGATCGCCGGTGTGATCGTGGACGGCGGCAGCTTCGACTTCTCCGCCGATCCCGAGAGGTTCCCCCTGTTCAACGAGCCCGATCCGGCCTACCACGGCCTGGTGTACAGCTCGATCGCGCCCGACCTGCCCCCGTACGCGATCCGCGCCCGCGTGGCGCTGCTGCGCGATCTCGGCCCCGCGGTCTCGCCGCACAGCGCCTTCCTCATCGCACAGGGCGTCGAGACCCTGCCCCTGCGCATCGAACGTCACGTGGAGAACGCCCAGAAGGTCGCGGACCACCTCACCACCAGGCCCGGCGTCGTCTCGGTCGCCTACGCGGGCCTCCCTGACTCGCCGTACCACGAGCGCGCGCAGAAGTACCTCCCGAAGGGCGCGGGCTCGGTGCTGGGCTTCGTCCTCGAGGGTGGTCGCGAGGCGGGTGTGGCCTTCGTCGACGCCCTCGAGCTGCACTCGCACGTGGCGAACATCGGCGACGTGCGCAGCCTCGTCATCCACCCGGCATCGACCACCCACTCGCAGCTCACGGAGGAGGAGCAGCGCGCCGCGGGCGTCGAGCCCGGCTTCGTGCGGCTCTCGGTGGGCCTCGAGCACATCGACGACATCCTCGCCGACCTCGAGAAGGGCTTCGCGGCGGTCGCCGAGCTCTGAGACGGAGGCGGGCCCGAACGGGGCGGGCCGGGCTCGGTCCGGCCCGCCCCGCCCGCTCCTGACGTCCAGGTGAACGGGGCACGGAACAACGCGTGAACATCCGGTTCCCTCCCTGGTCACGACCTGCTCGCACGTCCCGCGGTCGCCGGGTTCACATCGTCCGTGCGGCGAGCGACGTGAGAGCCTTGAGGGGTGACTTCCGCCCCCTCCGCTCCTGACCCCGGCCCGCTGGCGACCTGGCCGCCGCGCTGGAGCCCGCGCGCCGTCGTCTTCGACTGCGACGGGCTGCTCGTGGACACCGAGTCCGAGTGGCTCGCGACGCAGGCCCGCTACCTCGCAGGCCACGGAGCGACGATCGACGAGGAGACGCGCAGGTCGCTCACCGGACGCAGCGTCGAGACCGTCGTGCGCAGGCTCTCCGCCGAGACCGGCCAGGACCCCTATGCCGCGGCCGACGAGCTCATGGCCCTGCACAAGGAGGCGCTGACGGATGCCGTGGGGATCCTGCCCGGCGCCGTCGAGACCGTGCGCGCGGTCGCCGCCCGCGTCCCGGTCGCGATCGCCTCGAACTCCCCGCGCGACCTCCTGGACGATGCCCTCGAGGGCCTCGGGATCGGGGACGTCGTCCTCACCTCCGTGAGCGTCGACGACGTCGCCGAGGGCAAGCCCGCGCCCGACATCTACGTCGAGGCCGCCCGGCGCCTGGGCGCCGACGTCGCCGACACCCTCGCCTTCGAGGACTCCGAGACCGGGGCGACGGCCGCCCTCGCGGCCGGTCTGCCCCTCATCGCCGTCCCCTCGATCCCCGGGCAGCAGCCCGTCGCCGACCGCACCCTGGCGAGCCTCGAGGACACCGACCTGCACGCCTGGATCCGCACCTGGGAGAGAGCCCGATGAACACCCCCGCCCCGACGCCCGGTCCCGCCCCCGCGCCCGCTGCGCCGTCCCCCGCGTCGGCCAGCTCCGCCGCGGCCGCCCCCGGCGCGGGCGGCGACCGCTTCCGCGAGGCCTTCGGCGACTGGACGCCGCGCGCCGTCGTCTTCGACTGCGACGGGATGCTGCTGGACACGGAGACCGCGTGGAGCCACCGCACCCAGCCCGCGATCCTCGCCCGCTACGGCGTGGACCCGGCCGCCGCCGAGGGCGCCCTGCCGCTGGGCCTCACCGTCGAGGACGCCTCGCGGGTGATCGCCGACCTCGCCGGCGCCCCCTACGAGGACGTCCTCCACGCGACCCGCGAGCGCTTCCGCAGCGACGTCGCGGGCGACCTCGACGTCCTCCCGGGTGTGCACGAGGTCCTCGCCGCGACGAGCGCGCGGGTCCCGATCGCGTGCGCCTCGAACTCCTGGCACGAGATGCTCGAGGACAAGCTGGGCCGCGCCGGTCTGCGCGACTACTTCCGGGTGCTCGAGTCGGCCGACACCGTGGAGCGCGGCAAGCCGTTCCCCGACATGTACGAGGCGGGAGCCCGCGCCCTCGGCGCTCAGCCCGCCCAGGCCCTCGCCTTCGAGGACTCCCACACGGGCGCGCAGGCCGCGCGCTCGGCGGGGCTGCGTCTGATCACGATCCCGCAGGACGGCGAGGCCCCGCCCGCGGACCTCTCCCTGCGCACCCTCGCCGACCCCGGCCTGCTGAGCTGGATCGAGAGCTGGTGAACGGGCCCGTCGGCCCGCCCGTCACATGGCGACGTACGCCCAGGTCGGCGCGCTCAGGGTGTGACCGACCCGTCGGCATGGCGGGCTTGACTGGCACGCGCGCTGCGGCTCGGTGTTGACTTGACCCCATGACTTCATCAGGCGAAGCGACCGACGGACCTGCCAGCAGCGACGGATCTGCCTCCGCTCCGCCCGCGGGCGGTCCCTCGTCCGGCCCCGCCGGCGGCGCCGCGCGCGACGTTCGCGTGCACGGGAGCGCCCTGCGCGGCCGCGGCTGGCTGAACACCGGCGGCGTCGAGCTGGACCTCGAGGACCTGCGCGGCAAGGTCGTCGTCCTGGACTTCTGGGCCTTCTGCTGCGTGAACTGCCTGCACGTCCTCGACGAGCTGCGGCCGATCGAGGAGAAGTGGGCCGACGAGCTCGTCGTCGTCGGCGTGCACTCCCCGAAGTTCGAGTTCGAGAAGGACGCCGACGCCCTCGCCGCGAACATCGAGCGCTACGAGATCACCCACCCGGTGCTCGACGACCCCGAGCTCAGCACCTGGAGCGAGTACGGGGCGCGCGCTTGGCCCACCCTCATCGTGCTGGACACCCACGGCCGCATCGCTGCGAACCTCTCGGGCGAGGGCCATGCGGACACCATCGACTCGCTCGCCGCGCAGCTCGTGACCGAGGGCGAGGCCGACGGCTCCCTGCGCCGCGGCCCCGCGCCGACGGTGATCGCCGACCGCGTCCCCCAGACCCTGCGCTACCCCTCGAAGGTCGCGACCCTCGACGACGGCCGCCTCATCGTCTCCGACGCCGGCCAGCACCGCCTCGTGGTCTTCGAGCCCGACGGCTCGACGGTCTCCGAGATCATCGGGGAGGGCCGACGGGGCCGCGCCGACGGTGACGCGCCCGACGTCCTGTTCGCCGAGCCCAACGGCGTGCTCGTCCTCCCGCCGGAGGTCGCCGACGAGGCCGGCTACGAGGTCCTGGTCGCCGACAGCGCCAACCATCTGCTGCGCTCGGTGGAGCTCGGCCGCAGCCGCCTGCTGCGCTCGCGCACCACGAGCATCGTGAGCACCGTCGCGGGCGACGGCGCCCAGTGGATGCAGGGCCAGGCCCTGCCCACGGGGGAGGGCGACCCGCTCGGCTTCGCGCTCTCCACGCCATGGGACCTCATCTGGTCCCACGCCCTGGACCGCGTCGTGATCACCATGGCCGGCATCCACCAGATCTGGACGTTCGATCCGCGCACCGGCTCGCTCGCCGTGCTCGCGGGCACCACCCAGGAGGGCCTCGTCGACGGCGCCCTCGTCTCCTCCTGGTGGGCGCAGCCCTCCGGGATCGACGAGATGGACGACGGGACCCTCGCGATCGCCGACTCCGAGTCCTCCGCGATCCGCCTGCTGGACCCGCAGACCCTCACCGTGCGCACCGTCGTGGGCAAGGGCCTGTTCGACTTCGGGCACGTCGACGGCGCCACCGACCACGCCCGCCTGCAGCACCCGCTGGGCGTGACCGCGCTGCCCGACGGCCGCCTCGCCGTCTGCGACACCTACAACGGTGCGATCCGCCTCATCGACCTCACGGGCGACGAGGGCAGGGGCACCGTGGTGACCGTCGCGACCGATCTCGCCGAGCCCTCGGGCGCGGTGATCGGCGCGCCGATCGACGGCATCGGCCAGCTCATCGTCGTCGAGTCCGGCGCGCACCGCCTCACCTGGGTGCCCGTGGCCCGCGCCGCCGAGCGCGTGCTCGACGAGGGCGCGCAGCGCACCTCGCGCCCGGTCACCGAGGTGGGCCCCGGCGCCCTCACGGTGCGCGTGCTGTTCACCCCGCCGCCCGGGCACAAGCTCGACGACTCGCTGGGCCCCTCGACCCAGGTGTCGATCTCGACGACGCCCACCTCGATGCTCACCTCCGGATCGGGCACCTCGACCGCTCTCGAGCGCACGGTCGTGCTGGACCCGGCGTACTCGGACGGCGTGCTGCACGTCAACGCGCGCGCCGCCTCGTGCGACGCGGATCCGTCGGTCGAGTTCCCGGCCTGCCACATGCACCAGCAGGACTGGGGCGTCCCGATCCGTGTCGTCGACGGCGCCCCGGACGTCCTGGACCTCTCGCTGCTGGGCTGATGGACTGACCCGGCCCAGCCGACCCGGCCCAGCCCCTCCCCAGCCTCCCCAGGCACGATCCGTCAGGAACAATCCGACGGGCCCGTCCTCTCGGCCCGTCCCACCAGGCAGGAGACCCCGTGGAGTTCATCACCGATTTCGCTCTCGGAGAGGACAACGCCGTCCTGCTCCTGGTGCTCGGCGTCCTCGCCGTCGCCGCGATCGTGCTCGGCGCGATCATCCCGCCGCGCCTCGCCCATCACGGCGCGGCCGTGGCCCGGCGCCGCGCGGAGTCCCGCGCGAGCAGGAAGGGGTCGGCCCGCGCGTCGGACGCAGCGAGCACCGAGAGCGCCGAGGACTTCGCGGCGCACGAGGCCGAGGAGGGCATCGCCCCGGCCGACGAGGACGACCCGGACCTGCTCACCGAGGAGGACTCGGACACGGGCGACCCCGCGGTCGACCGAAATCTGGGGCGCCGACTGGGCTCGCTCGTCACCACGGCGACCGTCGTCGCCGGCTGGGTCGGGGTGCCCGCGGGACTCCTGCTGCTGCTCGTCCCCGGCTCGTCCGACGTGCGCATCCTGCGCATCGGCTTCTTCCTCATCGGCCTGATGGCCGGCGCGCTCGCCGCCTGGCGCGCGAGCGGGATGATGATGAGCGCCTTCGGGATCGCCCCGAGCGACCGTCCGCGCGCGATCTCCCGCTTCGGCGGCCTGTTCGTCGCGACGGCCCTGGGCATCGGCGCACTCCCCGTCGCGCTGTCCGTGTACTTCATGCGCGAGGACGCCGCCTCGCCGATCATCGCCTACGCCGCGGGCGCCGCCGTCTACGCGCTCGCCCTGCACGCGATCGCCTCCCTCGCCCATGGCACGGGTCATGCCGCGACGATGCTCGTCGGCTCCGACGAGAACGAGATCCACGCCGAGGACGAGACCAACCCGGGCGGTCCCCACCTGCGCCTCGCGCAGCTGCTGCGCCGTGGCCCCGCCCGCGCGGCCACGCTGGTCGCGCTCACGGCGGCCCTCGCGGCCGCGGGCATCCGCGTCTCCGTGCCCGTCTTCGCGACGCACGGCCTGGGCATCACGATCCTCGCGCTCACGGTGGCCGTCGCGGTCGCCCTCGTCGTCGCCCTGTTCCCGCACACCGGCCGGGAGGGCCGCGAGCGCACGGCCCTGCGCGCCGGGCAGCTCGTGCCGGCCCTGCTGGGCGTCGGCGGGATGATCGCGGGCGTCGCGCTGTGGCTGCCCTCGAGCTACCAGAACCTGCGCTTCACCGCCGTGGGCATGGGCAGCTTCACCGACAAGGCGCTCACGGGCTCCGACTCGCCGGTGCCCCGCAGCGACCTGCAGAGCCAGATCACCTCGGCGATCTCCGACATGTCGCAGTGGATCACCGCGACCGACGAGTCGCACTACGCGAACACCTTCCTGGACACCCTCACCCTCTACGGCACGCACCCCAATGCGCTCGCCGCACTGGGCCTGGCCCTGGGCGCCGTGATCACGCTGCTCGCCCAGCTCCTCGCCGCGCGCGTGCTGGACCCGCACCAGTCCGCCTCGCTGCGGGCCGCGCGCAGCAGCCGCACGGGCGGGGCCCTCGGCGCGATGACGGTGCTGGGCACCGCGGCCCTCGCGGCCGCGGGCGTCCTCGCGCTCGGCGCGCTCGTGCTGGCGGTGCTCGTGGTGCTCGCCGAGGGCGTCCCGGCCCTCGCGCTCTCGCTCGTGGCCTTCGCGGGCCTCGGCGGACTCGTGGTGATCGCCGCGAGCGCCGCCCTGCACACCTCGGGCGCCTTCGCGGACCGTCCCGGCACGGCCGAGCCGTGGCGCGACGCGAGCCGCACCGGCGGCGCCGAGACCGCCGTCGGCGTCCAGCTGGTCGCGGCCCTCGCCGCGCTGCCCTTCCTCGCCACGATCGTCGCCGCCGTCGCCGGCGCCTCTCGCGCGAAGAGCGTCTGGGAGGACCGCGCCCTGCACGCGATGACGCCCGACTCGGTCGCGGTGCTCGGCGGGATCGCCCTGGGCGTGGTGACGATCGCCCTGATCGCCTCCTCGCTGCTGCACGGTCTGCGCCGCCTGGGCGTCGCCGCCGTCGTCGAGACCCGCGCCGCGATCCTCGACGGCCGCGACACGATGGACTTCGACGACCTCCCGCTCACCTCGCGCCGCGCTGGCCTCGCGCCGGTCGCGATCGCCGCGCTGATGCCGGTGGTCGCGGGCTTCGGCCTGGGCCCGTCGGCCCTCCCGGCCTTCGTCGGGACCCTAGTGCTCGCGGCCCTCGCGACCGCCGTGGCCTCGACGCTCGCCGCGGGCCTGGGCACCTCCTCGGTGCGCGTCATCGAGAGCGGCCGCTACGGCGGCCCGGGCTCGTGGGGCCACTCGGGCGCGCTCGGCACCACGGTGCTCATGGGCGGGCTGCGGAACGCCCTGGGCACCTTCATCTCGATGGCGGCGCTCGTCGGCTCCCTGATCGGCGTGCTCTCGGTGGCCTCGATGATCAACGCGATGATCGACGGCACCAACGAGTTCCTGCGCTGGGGCGTGGCGCTCATGGCGCTGCTCACGCTCGGCGCCTGCTGGCTCTACGAGATCACCGCCCCGCAGACGGACCTCGAGGACGACTTCGGGGAGGCCTCCAAGCCCCTCTTCTCCCGGGCCGAGGACGACGGGGAGGACGCCGCCGAGTCGACGAACCCCCTGCTCATGGACTGGGCGGACGACGACGAGGAGACCGACGGGGCCGATGCGTCCGACGGGACCGACGGGACCGATGCGTCCGCGCGAGCGGGCGCAGCGGCGGCCTCGGGCTCGTCACGTCGGAAGAAGAAGGGACGCGGCGCGAAGAAGAAGCGCTGACCGCGGTGCCCTGACCGCGGTGCCCTGACCCGAGCTCGCCTCAGACGCTCGCGCCGAGCGCCCTCTGGATGAAGCGCACGAGCGCGGTCTCGTCGGTCCCCGGAGGCAGGGTGCGGCCGATGAGCATCGCGTTGATGATGCGCAGGCTCGCGTCCACGTCCAGGTCGGCGCTGAAGTCGCCGGAGGCGACGCCGTCGTCCAGGATCGAGTGGAGCACCTTCTCGATGAGCACGACGTGCTCGCGCATCTTCCGGGCGATGTCCGGGTCGAGGTTCACGCGCCCGCGCGTGCTCGAGACGTGGAAGGACGTGCTCAGGCCCAGCTGGGTGCGCACGTAGAGCTCGATCGCCTCGATGGGCGTGGAGGCGCCCTCGATGCCCTCGCGCAGCTGGTCGAGGTAGTCGCTGGTCTCGTGCATCGTGTACTCGACCAGGAGCGTGTCCTTGTCGGGGAAGTGGTTGTACATCGCGGTGCGCCCCACACCGGCGACGGTCGCGATGCGGGAGAACGTGATGTCCTCGAAGGGCTCGGTCTCCATGAGCTCGCCGAGCGCGGAGAAGATCTTCTCGCGCGTCCGCTCGCGATGCTCCTCCAGGGAGCCTCCGATGATCTTGGGCATGGACATATTCTTGCACCGTGTCAGCTCGATCCCGGGTTGATCGGCCGGGACGCGGGCGGTGAGCGCCCCGTGAGCGCCCGGGGAGAGTCCGGCGAGGGGGCGGGGAGGCGCGCGCACGGCGGCCGTCGAACGTCGCATCGACCGGCCATCGCCGGCTCCGCGCGGCTAGACTCGCAGCGTGATCGATGTTGACATCGCCCGACGACTGCGAGACCTCGGCCTCCCCTGGGAGCCCGCCGAGGGGGACCGCTTCACCATCGACGTGCCCGATCTGCGCGAGCAGACCTTCATGCTCTCCTCGATGGTCGTCGAGCCCGGTCGCGGCCGACGCGGCGAGCCCCTCTTCACCTTCAACGGCACGACCGAGTGGGCCCTGGACTCCATCGAGGAGGACGAGGCGATCTGGATCCCGCGCGAGGACCAGCTGCGCGAGGCCCTCGGCACGCACTTCGCCCAGCTGCGCTGCGAGCGCTCCGCCTCCGGACACCTGGTGCACGTGGTGACGCTGTCCGGCCCCGAGGAGTCGCGCGAGATCCGCGCCCGGAAGGTCGAGGACGCCTACGCGGGCGCGCTGCTCGTCCAGCTCGAGGAGCGGGCGCACGGCATGTCCTGACAAAAGATTCCTTCTGAGGTAGTGTCGTGCCGTCTCGAAGGACGACGACGCTGTCGGAAGGACGAAACATGTCGGGTCATGGATCCCGGAGGGACCTCACCTCGGGCAAGCTCCCCGGTCGCATGCGGACGATCGCGACCATCGCGACGTTCGGCGGACTGCTCTTCGGTTACGACACCGGCGTCATCAACGGCGCCCTGCCGTCGATCCGCAGCGACCTGCAGCTGACCAGTCTCACCGAGGGGCTCGTGGCCTCGATCCTGCCGTTCGGCGCGGCCTGGGGAGCGGTGTTCGGCGGCCGGATCGCGGACCGCTTCGGCAGGCGCCCCTCGATCGTCGGCCTCGCGGTGGTCTTCGCCTTCGCGACCATCGGCTGCTCCCTCGCGCCGAGCGCGGCCGTCCTCGCGCTCTTCCGCTTCGTCCTCGGCCTCGCGGTCGGTGGTGCGTCGGCGATCGTCCCCGTCTTCCTGGCGGAGATGGCGCCGACCCATCTGCGGGGGCGCGTCGTCGCGCAGAACGAGTTCATGATCGTCACCGGGCAGGCTCTCGCGTTCATGATGAACGCCCTGCTGGCGACGCTCATGCCGGAGACCGGTCATGTCTGGCGCTACATGCTGTCGCTCGCGACGCTCCCGGCGATCGCGCTGTGGATCGGCATGCACGCGGTCCCCGAGTCGCCCCGGTGGCTCGCGCGCGCGGGACTCTACGACCGCGTTCAGGAGGTGCTGCGGGACATCCGCGGCGACGCCTACAGCTCCGACGAGCTGAGCGAGGTGCGCGAGCTCGCGCGGGAGGACTACCAGGCCGCATCGGGGACGCTGCGCGACATCCTCGTCAGCCCCTGGATGCGCAGGATCCTGGGCATCGGCCTCGGGATGGCGGTGATCAACCAGATCTCGGGCATCAACGCGATCCAGTACTACGGGGTCAGCGTCCTCGAGAGCGCCGGCTTCGGCGGCAACGGCGCCTTCTACGCGAACATCATCCCCGGTCTGGTGGGCGTCGGCGCGGTGGGCCTGGCGATGGTGCTGCTGCGCACCGCGCGCCGCAAGCGGATGCTCCTGACCGGGCTCGGCGGCACGATCTGCTCCCTCACGTGCTTCGCCCTGGCCTTCCAGCTGATCCCCGAGGGCAGCCCTGCGCGCCCCTTCGCGATCCTCGCGTGCATCGTGATCTTCGTGGGCTTCATGCAGTGCTGCATCGGCACGGTCACCTGGCTCTACCTCTCGGAGATCTTCCCGCTGCGCGTGCGCGGAGCCGGGATGGGCCTGTGCACGTGGGTGCTGTGGATGTTCACGTTCCTGGTGGGCCTCACCTTTCCGGTGCTCGCCGAGGCGATCGGCGCCGGTGCCACGGTGCTCATCTTCGTCGCGCTGCAGGTGGTCGCATTCATCTGGGTGTGGCGGGTGGCTCCGGAGACCAAGGACCGCACGCTCGAGGACATCGAGCAGGACTTCCGGCGCAGGCACGAGGACCGGCGCGAGTCCGCGACGGCGTCCTGACGCGCGGCCGCGGGCTCGCCCGTGCGGTGCCCATGCTGCGGCGGGTGCTGCGGCCGGAGCGGCTGACGGCCGCCACGACGAAGGCCCCGGTGATCACTCACCGGGGCCTTCTCATCACATGGAGCGGGTGACGGGAATCGAACCCGCGCTGTCAGCTTGGGAAGCTGAAGTTCTACCATTGAACTACACCCGCGCATCCTCCTCGACCTGCGGGAACGTGCCCGTCGGCGAGTCGAACGGGATCCAGCATAGCGTGCGATCCGCGCCTGTGCGAAACCGTCCGCGGACGCTGCCGTGCACGTCACGCTCGCCCGATAGGGTTGCCCCGTGCTGCTCAGCGACAACGACATCCGCGCCCAGATCGACAGCGGTCGGGTGCGACTGGACCCGTTCGACGCCTCGATGGTCCAGCCCGCGTCCGTGGACGTGCGCATCGACCGCTTCTTCCGGCTCTTCGACAACCACAAGTACCCGATGATCGACCCGGCGGTCGAGCAGCCGGCGCTGACCCGAGAGGTCGCCGTCGACCCCGAGGAGCCCTACGTGCTGCACCCGGGGGAGTTCGTGCTCGCCTCGACGTACGAGCAGGTCACGCTCCCGGATGACATCGCCGCGCGCCTCGAGGGCAAGAGCTCCCTGGGGCGCCTGGGACTGCTCACCCATTCGACGGCGGGATTCATCGACCCGGGCTTCACCGGGCACATCACCCTCGAGCTGTCGAACATGGCGACGCTGCCGGTGGCGCTGTGGCCGGGCATGAAGATCGGGCAGCTGTGCTTCTTCCGGCTCTCGTCGGCCTCGCAGAACCCCTACGGCAGCGAGGGCAACCTCAACCGCTACAGCGGGCAGCGCGGGCCGACCGCGTCCCGCTCGCACATGAACTTCCACCGCACGCTGATCCCGGTCGACCCGGAGAATCCGGTGGGCACGGTGGACACGGTGGGGCCCGACGATGGCGAGTGAGCCCGGCGCGGGCGCGACGGGCGCCCGCGCGATGACCTCGCACCGGCTCCAGCTGCCCCACGGCACGCCCGCCGACGCGGTCCTGACGATGATCCGCAACGTCCTGCCGGATGCCCGGCTCGAGGACGGGGGCATCGACATCGGCGGCGGCGCGGTCCTCGTCGAGGACGAGCGACGACCGAGCCGCTGGACGCTGCGCACCCCGCGCGTGCGCGACAGCGAGCCCGCCGAGGACCTCCCCGACTCCCACGGCTACGGCCGCGCCTTCGCGGACGGCATGCCCTTCGGCGACGAGCGCGAGGCCCTCGATCTCGCCTGGTCGCTCGCGCGGCGGCTCGACGGCGCCGTGGTCACCGATGCGCACGCACGGCTCGAGCCGCATCCCTGTCATGTGCGGGACCTCTTCGTGACCAGCCCGAACGCACTGCTCGCGGCGGACCTTCTCGCGCTCGTGCAGTCGGTGGAGCCGGCTGCGGAGCTCGTCACCCCTCCGCCGGAGGCCGACACCACCGGGTACATGCTGCGCATCCCGATCGGCGACGCGGGCGATGCTTCCGGGATCGCCACGGCGGGCGCCGGCGCGGTGCTCCTGGTTCCGTCGGCCGATGATCCGCAGGACGAGATCCTGCTGCGCGTGGGCCCGACGTCCCGGCCGACGGCGCTCGAGGCGCTGCCCTGGCTCGAGGGCGCGGTCGACTACGAGATCGTGCACGAGATGCTCGACGAGCTCGATGCCGAGATCGACGCCCCCGACGACGCGACCGCCGCCCGCTGGACCGAGATCTATCGCAGGATCGGCCTGCTCGCTGGCCTGATCGTCGAGACCGTCGGCGGGTACATCGTGGACCTCGAGGGCTTCCTCGTCGATCCGGCCGACCTGGTCTGATCCGAGGGCGCCGGGCGCCGGGGGTCGGGCGACGGGTACCGAGCGTGCCTGGTTTCGCCCGCTCCCTGGCAAGTGATGCAGCTCACATTGGCGGGAGTCCACAGCGGCCCTTCGTTTGTCGGTCCCCCCGAGAAGCATGGGCGCCATGGACGACGAAGACCTCGGCGCGCACGGCGCGACCGCACCTGGGACGGACGCCATCGCCGCCCGCCCAGCCGCGGTGCCCGCGCGGCCGGGAGCGTCGGATGCGTCCTCTCCGATCAGCATTTCGGCCGACGGGGCGGTGCTGCTCCGTTCCGCGTCGGACGACCGCACGGACGACGCACGCGCGATCGACACGGGCATGATCGACGCGCGCACCATCGACCTGCGCGAGACGACCTCGGCGATCGCCGACGCGGCGCTCATCGGCCCGGCGGCCCTCGAAGCCGCCGACCTCTCGCGCGTGCTCGTGGGCATCGACGAGCTGCGCTCGGCCCTCGCCGCGCTCGAGATGCGCACCATGACGGCGCTCGACGATGCGATCCGCGCGCAGGACGTGCGCGAGGGTCTGCCCGTGAGGGACCAGGGCCGGCGCACCACCGGCGAGATCCAGATGGCCTCGCGCATCTCACCGGCCACGGCCTCGAGGAGACTGCGGGCCGGGCAGCGGATGACCCGCGAGATGCCCCGCATGTTCGAGGCCCTCGCGCGGGGAACGATG
This sequence comes from Brachybacterium sp. NPDC056505, assembly GCF_042794925.1. Classification (NCBI taxonomy): domain Bacteria; kingdom Bacillati; phylum Actinomycetota; class Actinomycetes; order Micrococcales; family Dermabacteraceae; genus Brachybacterium; species Brachybacterium sp. NPDC056505. The sequence continues at coordinate 34,230 of NZ_JBHTSV010000002.1, read as the reverse complement.
CAGGCAGACGCCGGATACGCCGTCGGCCGCTCCGTCGGGCCCGTCGCGCCCGAGCTGCGCGGCCACGTCGACGACGTCCTCGCCGAGCACCTGCCCGATCTCGACGGCTCGACCCCCGCGCGCTGGTCGCAGGAGGTCGGTGCGCTCGCCCAGAAGCTCGACCCGCGCGGCGGACCGGAGCGCCACAGGCGTGCCGCGACGCAGCGCGGCGTCACCGTCACCGCCGGTGCACACGGCATGGGCACCGTCACCGCGGTGCTCCCCGGCCCCGACTGCGCCGCGATCCGCCGCAAGCTCGCCCTCGCCGCCGAATCCCTGCAGGTCCAGGGCGACGAGCGCACGCACGGCCAGCTCATGGCCGATCTCTTCGCCGACACCCTGCTGGGCCGCGACGAGACGATGGACCCGGTGCACTTCGCGATCAACGTGGTGATCTCCGAGCGCTCCCTGTTCACGCCCACACACGGGGAGCCCGCCGTCGTCGAGGGGTACGGCCTGGTCGAGGCCACGCAGGTGCGCGACCACGTGCTCGACCAGCGCTTCCCGGAACGGCGCACCGCCTCCGGCCGGCCCCTCGCCGGCTCGGTCCATGAACAGGGAGCCGCATCGGGGCCCGAGCATGTGCACGGAGCCGGCGCAGCAGACGGAAGCACGGGCCTCGGTGCTGGTCACGATCGGCAGAGCCCGTCGGCGCCCCTGCGCCGTCAGTCCCTCGACATCATCGACATCATGCGCCGGGACCGTGGTGCGCCACCGCTCCTCACCGGTGAGATCACCGCGAGTCTCCCGCCGCCGCGCCCCGCCCCGATGCCCCTGAACCCGCCCTCTCCGGCAGAGGCTCGGAGCACGCCCTCGCGCGAGCAGATCGAGCACGACCTCGCGCGCTTCGAGCAGCAGATGGGCGATTCCCTGCGCCGCGTCTTCACGCACCCGACCACGGGCGAGCTGATCGCGATGGACTCCCGCTCGCGCGCTTTCCCCGAGGGCCTCAAGCTGTACATGCGGCTGCGCGATGTCAGCTGCGTGGGCCCGTACTGCGGCGCGCCGATCCGCCACGCCGACCACATCCGGCCGGTCGCCGAGGGCGGGCCGACGAGCGTCGCGAACGGCCAGGGCCTGTGTGCGCACTGCAACCTCACGAAGGAGGCGCTCGGCCGCGTCGAGCACGTGCCGTCGGCCGACGGCAGCCACCACGTGACCTGGACCAGTCGCCTCGGCGCCACGGCGACCGTCACCCCGCCGTCGCTCACCGGCCTGGCCCACGATCCCGCGAAGATCCTCGGTTCAGCGAGTGCCAGGGCCGGCGGGGGAGCGGTCGGTGACGCCGATCCGGCGGCCTGCCCCGACGCAGCGAACCCCGTGCGCAGCCGCCGCCACCTGCGAATGCTCGTCGAAGGGGAGGACCTGCCCGCGCGCGATCCCTACGCGGAGCTCTCCCCGCAGGACGAGGACCGGATGACGGCCGCCGCCATCACGAGCTTCGGACCCGACGACGAGGTCTTCGAGGAGTGCGGGCCCGAGGGACGACGCTTCGTCGACGAGTGCGAGATCCTCGAGGAGCTCGACCGGCTCGACGCGCTCGGCCGGCCCGACGAGGACCTCGGTGCACTCAGGGACTCCGCCTGAATCCGAGCCCGGAACTCCACGTCCACCTCCGCCGTCACCTGCACTCGTGCGCAGTCCGGCGAGATCACGCGCCCCAGGTGGTCCCCTCGACCTGCGGCACCTCGACCCAGCTGCGCGAGGCAGCTGAGCGCACGATCGCCTCGGTGACCTCCGCCGCGGAGAGCCCGTCGGCCGTGTTCGGAGCGGCACCGGAGCCGCTGCCGGGCCTGGCGGCGCCGCTGGCCCCGCCGACCTCGCCGACCACATCGGTCAGGAACTCCGCGCACTCGATCGCCTTGAGGTCGTCGAAGCTCATCGGGATGCCGGGACCCGGCTGGAAGCGCCCGTAGTCGCCGTGCCCCGCGCCCGCGAGGACCGTCGTAAACCCGTGCTCGAGGCCGCCGTCGCCGATCATCACCTCGAACTCGTTCATCCGGGTGAAGGACCAGCGCGCCGATCCCTCGGTCCCGTACACCTCGAGGGCGTAGTCGCTGCGATGCCCGCGCGCCACGCGCGAGGACTCGAGGGTCGCCCGGGTGCCGTCCGCGAGGGTCGCGAGCGCCGCCACCCAGTCCTCGTTGCCGACCTCGCCGCGCTCGGTCCCCACCTCGACGGCGCCGTGCCCCACGCCGGCCGACGTCGGGATCGGACGCTCGCGCAGGAACACGTCGGTCGCAGCGCTCACCTCGGAGATGCCCTGCCCGGTCACGTACTGGACGAGGTCCGTGCCGTGGCTCAGCAGATCGCCGATCACCCCCGCTCCTGCCAGGGAGCGGTCGTAGCGCCAGGTCAGCGGGCCGTCCGGCGAAGAGGCGTAGTCGGCGTAGAGCCAGCAGCGCACGTTCGTGATCCGCCCCAGCCTCCCGGCGGCGACCAGGGAGCGCAGGTGCTCGACGGCCGGAGCGTGCCGATAGTTGAAGCCGACCGCGGTCGCGACGCCCGCCGCGCGCGCCGCCTCGTGGATCTCGCGGCTCTGCGCCGCATCCACACCCATCGGCTTCTCGATCCAGAAGGGCTTGCCGGCGCGGGCGACCGCGAGGGCGACGTCCCGGTGCAGGCAGTTCGGCGTCGCGATCGAGACCACGTCGACCTCCGGGTCGGCGAGCATCTCCTCGACGTCGTCCACCGCGCGCTCGAAGCCGAACTGCGCGCGCGCCGCGCGCTGGTTCTCGGGCAGCGGGTCCGCCGCGCACACCAGGCGCGGGGCGAGCCCCAGCTCCGGATAGCGCGCCGCCAGGTTCCGGTACGAGCTCGCATGCAGTCGGCCCATCCAGCCCAGGCCCACGACGCCCACCCCGAGGGAGCGCGGGCTGTTCTCCGCGTTCGTCGTTCCCACCGCCATCACTCCCCTCCGAGCTCGGCGAGGATCCGCTCGCGCATGCGGCGGTTGATGGCGTCGGCGTCCTCCTCCCAGCCGAACACGCACACGGACACCGATCCGTCGTAGTCGCGCTCGCGCAGGGCGGAGAAGGCATCGTCCCAGTCGATCTCGCCGTTGCCGATCTCGTTGTGCTGGTGCACGCGGGCGTCGACGCCGGGAGGGTTCACGATGTAGCGGTTGCCCACGTTCGCCGTGTGGTCGAAGACGTCGGCGATGTGCAGGTGGCGCAGGCGGTCCCCGGCGTAGTCGAGCATGTCGCGCACGCTCGCGCCGGGCGCCCCCGGTGCTCCGCCGCCCAGGTGGAAGGCGTGGGGGAAGCAGAACTCGTAGTTGAACCAGTCGCGGTCCACGCCGCGCACGATCTGCACGGCCCGCTCGTTCGTCTCGGCGAAGTCGTAGGGGTGGGCCTCGACCGTGCACTCGATGCCGAAGCGCTCGAAGTCGGGGATGAGCTCCTCGATCGAGCGGTAGAACTGGGACTCGCTGCGCCGCGGCTGGTTCGGGTCGCCCGAGAGCTCGGTCGCGATCATCGGCACCTCGAGGGCGTCGGCGATCTCGAGCAGCCTGCGCCAGTTGCGCACCTGCGCCTGGCGCTCCTGCTCGTCGGGGCTGGACCAGTCGAAGACGGGGTTGAACGTCCAGATCCGCACGCCGGTGTCCTTCATCGCCTGCTTGACGTCGGCGATCTGGTGGCGGTCCACCTTGGGGTAGTGGTGCCACTCGTGGAAGTCGGCGCGCGGGGACAGCTCGATGTATCGGAAGCCGAGCTCGGCCGCCTTGTGCACCTCCTGCGCGACGGACAGGTGCGGGTGGTACATGCTCGGATCCAGCAGGACCTTCACCATGGGTTCTCTCCCTCGTTCCAGGACGTCAGGCGCTCTTCAGCCCCAGGCCGCACTCGGCCAGGAACTCGCGGGTCTTCACGGCATTGGGCAGCGGCAGCGACGGATCGCACGGGTAGAGGTCCTGCTCGCAGATCACGTAGAGGTCCTTGTCGAGCGTCGCGAGCTTCGCGACCAGGTCCTTCATGTCGGGAAGCCCGGCCGGCGGACGCACCGAGGCCCCCTTCGCCACGGCCTGCCCGAAGGGCCAGTCCTTCTCGTGCGCCTCGCGCGTGATGTCCGCGTCGAAGGCCTTGATGTGGACGTAGCCGATGCGGTCGGGGTACTCGTCGATCATCGAGATCGGGTCGCCGCCGCCGTAGACCACGTGGCCCGTGTCCAGGCAGAAGGAGACGAGCTCCGGGTCGGTGGCCTCGAAGACCCGCGCGATCTCCTCGGGGGTCTCGATGTGGCTGTCGCCGTGCGGGTGCAGCACCATCGTCAGCCCGTAGTCCTCCTTGAGGATCCGGCCCAGCTCGTTGGCGTTGGTGACGTAGCGCTTCCACGCCTCGCCGGTCAGCTGGCGGTCGTCGGTGAACTCCCAGGTCTTGTCATCGCGGTACAGCGGCGGCAGGTGCACCATGTACTCCGCGCCGACGGCCGCGTGGGTCTCGGCGATCGCCCGGAAAGTGCGCTCGGTCTCCGGCCAGGCCTCCTCCTTGTGGAGGATGCCCCAGCCGGTGCCGGCGACCACGCGGAAGCCGTTCTCGTCCATGACGTGCTTGAGGTCCGCGGCGTCCTGCGGGAAGTAGCCCCAGGGGCCCGTCTCCATGACGGAGAAGCCGGCCTCTGCCATCTCCGCGAGCGCCGTGCGCCAGGGGATCTGCTTCTCGTCCTGGGGGAACCACACGCCCCATTGGTCCGGGCACACGCCGATCGTGAGGCGGTCGAACGGCGCCTCGGGGTTGCGCGAGAGGTCGGTGCGCGCACTGGTGAACGCAGAGGTCACGGGGTCATCTCCTTCGATGGGGGTGCTGGTGGGGCGACGGGGCGGGGCCCGGTCCGACAGGCCGGCGCCCGGCTCGGCGCGTCGGGCCCGGTCCGACGGGCCGACGGGGCGGGCGCCCTCCCGGTGGAGGACGCCCGCCCCGCGGCGAGGACGGCGATCAGTCGTGCGTCGGGAAGCTCATGGACGCCTCGAGGTGCTCGTCCTGGCGGGGCCAGCGCGAGGTGACGGCCTTCTGCCTCGTGTAGAACTCGAGGCCCTCGGGACCGTGCGCGTGGTGCTCGCCGAACAGCGAGTCCTTCCAGCCGCCGAAGGAGTAGTAGCCCACCGGGGTCGGGATCGGCACGTTGATGCCGACCATGCCCACCTGGACCTCCTCCTGGTAGCGGCGCGCGTAGTGGCCGGAGCCGGTGAAGATCGCGGTGCCGTTGCCGAAGCGCGAGGAGTTCACCAGGTCGATGGCCTCGTCGAAGTTGTTCACGTGCATGACCACCAGCAGCGGCCCGAAGACCTCCTCGGTGTACGTGGGGTGGTCGGCGGCCAGGTCGGTGACCACCGTCGGCCCCACGAAGTTGCCGTTCTCGAAGCCCTCGACGACCAGTCCGCGGCCGTCCACGACGATGCGGCCGCCGGCCTGCTCGGCCTCGTCGGCCATGCGGATGACGCGCTCGCGGGCGTCCTTCGTGATCACCGGCGGCATGTCGGTCGACGGATCGGAGCCGGGGCCGACGGTCAGCTTCGCGGCCTCGGCGGCGATCGCCTCGAGGAAGGGCTCGTGGGCGTCGCCGACGGTCACGGCGACCGGGACGGCCATGCAGCGCTCGCCCGCGGAGCCGAAGGCGCCCGAGGCGACCTGCGCGGCTGCGAACTCGACGTTCGCGTCCGGCATCACCACGGCGTGGTTGTTCGCGCCGCCGAGGGCCTGCACGCGCTTGCCCGCGGCCGACGCGGTGGCGTGCACGTGCTTGGCGATCGGCGTCGAGCCGACGAAGGAGACCGCGGCGATCTGCTCGTGGGTGCACAGGGCGTCGACCGTGTCCTTGCCGCCGTGGACGACCTGGAAGACGCCGTCGGGCAGCCCGGCCTCCTGGTAGAGGCGCGCCACGATGTTCGAGGCGGAGGGGTCGCGCTCCGAGGGCTTGAGGATGAAGGCGTTGCCGGTCGCGATCGCGATCGGGTGCATCCAGAAGGGCACCATCGCCGGGAAGTTGAAGGGGGTGATGCCGGCGACGACGCCGAGCGGCTGACGGAACGTGTACCCGTCCACGCCGGTCGAGACGTTCTCGGAGAATCCGCCCTTGAGGTCCTGGGTGATCGAGGTGGCGAACTCGAGGGTCTCCTGGCCGCGGGCGATCTCGCCTCGGGCGTCGGCCACGGTCTTGCCGTGCTCGCGGGAGATGACCTCGGCGATCTCGTCGGTCGCATCGATGAGCAGCTGGCGCATCCGGTACATGATCTGGGTGCGCTTGGCGAGCGAGACCTTCGCCCACTCGCGCTGGGCGGCGACGGCGACCTGCACGGCCTGGTCGACGGTGCCCGCGTCGCCCAGGTGCAGGGTCGCGATCTCCTCGTTCGTGGCCGGGTTCAGGATGGGCTGGGTGGAGCCCGTGCCCTCGGCCTCGCGGCCGTCGATCCAGTGCTTGACGTCGGTCATGGTTCCTCCGTGGTGATGTCGGGGATGAGTCGGGTGACGGGGTCGGATGGGGGAGCGGCGCTCCGGGGGAGCCGCGCTCCGGGGGAGCCGCGCTCACAGGTAGTGGCGCTGCGGCGCCTTCTCCTCCTCGTAGCGCGCGGAGGCCTCCTGGGTGGAGGCCAGGCGCGAGACCTGGGAGACGGGCACGTCCCACCAGCCGATGCCGGGCGGGTTGGGCCCGTACAGGTCGGTGTTCACGACGATCGCGGTGGCGTGCTCGGAGTCCTCGGCGCGGCGGTAGGCGGAGCGGAAGTCGTCCGTCGAGGAGACCTCCTGCACCTCGATGCCGTACGAGCGGATGTTCGCGGCGATGTCCATCGGCAGCTTCCCGCCGTCCAGCAGCCCGGTCTTCTCGTTGCGCATGCGGTACTTGGTGCCGAAGCGCTGCGAGCCGTGGGACTCCGAGAGCGCGCCGATCGAGGACCAGCCGTGGTTCTGCAGGATCACGAGGATGACCTTCACGTCCTCGGCGACGATGGTCGCGATCTCCTGCGGCGCCATCTGGAAGGTGCCGTCGCCGATGATCGCGACGACCTCGCTGTCCGGCGCGGCCATCTTCGCGCCGAGCGAGGCGGGCAGCTCGTAGCCCATGCACGAGTAGCCGTACTCGAGGTGGTACTGCAGGGGAGTGCGCGCCCGCCACAGCGCCTGCAGGTCGCCGGGCATGGAGCCCGCGGCGTTGATGACGATGTCGTCCTCGCCCATGAGCTCGTTGAGCGCGCCGAAGATCTCGGTCTGCGCGGGCAGCTCCTGGTCGTGCTGGGCGAAGCAGGGGGCGCTGCGCTCCTCCCAGGCTGCGACGAGCTCGCGGGCCCGGTCCTGGTGCTCCTGCGGTGCGCGGTAGGCGCCGGTGTCCTCTGCGAGCGCCGCGGTGAGCGCCTCGAGGCCGGTACGGGCGTCGGCCACGAGCATCTCCGCGGAGTGCTTGGCGGCGTCGAAGGCCTTCACGTTGAGGTTCACGAAGCGCACGTCGGGGTCGCGGAAGGCGGTGTGGGAAGCGGTGGTGAAGTCGGTGTACCGGGTGCCCACGCCGATCACGACGTCAGCCTCGGCGGCGAGCGTGTTCGCCGCGTCGTTGCCGGTCGCGCCGACGCCGCCCACGCTCGCGGGGTGGTCGGCGCTGATCGCGCCCTTGCCCGCCTGGGTGTCGGCCACGGGGATGCCGGTGGCGTCGGCGAAGGCGGTCAGCGCCGCGCTCGCCTCGGAGTAGACCGCGCCGCCGCCGGCGACCACGAGCGGGCGCCGCGCCGAGCGGATGACCTCGAGCGCGCGGTCGAGGGCGGCGGGCTCGGGGACCGGGCGGCCGACGTGCCAGGTGCGCTCGCGGAAGAACTCGAGCGGCCAGTCGTGGGCCTCAGCCTGGACGTCCTGGGGGAGGGCGAGGGTCACGGCGCCGGTCTCGGCCGGGTCGGTGAGCACGCGCATCGCCGCCAGGGCGCTCGGGATGAGCTGCTCGGGGCGCCAGATGCGGTCGAAGAAGCGCGAGACGGGGCGGAAGGCGTCGTTGACGGTGACGTCCATGGCGCGCTCGTCCTCGAGCTGCTGGAGCACGGGGTCCACGGCGCGGCCCGCGAAGACGTCGCTGGGCAGGATCAGCACCGGGATGCGGTCGATCGTCGCGAGCGCGGCGCCGGTGACCATGTTCGTCGAGCCCGGGCCGATGGAGGCCGTGCAGGCGAGGGTCTGCAGGCGGTTCTTCGTGCGCGCATAGGCGACCGCGGCGTGCACCATGTTCTGCTCGTTGCGGGCCTGGTAGTAGGGCATCTCGGCCTCGCCCTCGGCGGGGTCGACCGCATTCTGCAGGAGGGCCTGGCCCACGCCCGCGACGTTGCCGTGGCCGAAGATGCCGAACGTGCCCGCGATCAGGCGCTGCCGCTCGCCGTCGCGCTCCGTGTACTGGGCGGCGAGGAACCGGACGAGGGCCTGGCCGACGGTCAGGCGGATCGTCGAGGGCGCGGACGCGCCCGCCGGGGCGCCGCTCGCGCTGCCGCTGTGCTCACTCATGCTGCCTCCGTGGACGGGACGGCCGGCCGCTCTGGGCGGTCCGGGAATCGTGCGACCGCCGGGACCTGACGACTCGGCGGTGGGTCGTGGGAACAGCATGCCGACAACCGGACCTGCATGTCAATCTTTTGTATTGACAAGCGAGACTACGGGGTGAGGCCGAGTGGTGTGCGCACACCTGCGAGGCAGGGGCCGCTCCGCCTCCGCGGCCTCGCGAACAGGCCTTCCCTGGTTGGCGACAGCGTGCTACGGCCCTCGGCTATCGGCTGTAGTGGCCACTTTGACCGGACAAGGATGACCCGGCAGAGTGGATCCGCGCACCGTGGCATCACGATTCCCGCCGGCCCGCCGCTCGGTCCTCCTGCACCCCGCCGGCCGGTCGACGACGCCGAACCCTCCGCACCCACCGGAAGGACCACCCATGACCTCAGCACACCTCTCCGTCGCCGTGATCGGGGCCGGCATGGCCGGCCGCACCCACGCCAACGCCTGGCGCCAGGCCGGCACCGTCTTCGACCTGGGCCTGCCGCCCGTGCGCCTGGCGACGATCGCCGACGCCCACCTGCCCTTCGCCGAGGACGCTGCCGCCCACTACGGGTACGAGAAGGCCGTGGGCGACTGGCGCGAGGTCGCCGACGACCCGTCGATCGACGTCGTCTCCATCGTCGTCGGCAACGCCCTGCACCGCGAGATCGCCGAGGCCATGATCGCCGCGGGCAAGCACGTGCTGTGCGAGAAGCCGCTCGCGGGCACCCTCGAGGACGCCGCAGCCATGGCCGAGCTCGAGGCCGCCCACCCCGACCTGGTGCTCGCCACCGGCTTCACCTTCCGCCGCAACCCCGCGGTCGCCCAGCTCGCGCAGCTCGTGGCCGACGGCGCGCTCGGCACCGTGAACCACCTCGACGCCCGCTACTGGTGCGACTACGGCGCGGACCCGCTGGTCCCGATCGCCTGGCGGTACAAGGGCCCGATGGGCACCGGCGCCCTCGGCGACATCGGCAGCCACCTCGTGGACACGGCCGAGCTCATCGGTGGCCCCATCGCCTCGGTCTCGGGCGCGGTGCTCACCACCTCGATCACCGAGCGCCCCGTCGCCGGCGGCGCGGTCGCGGGCGGCCGTGGCGTCACCGCGAGCGCCGACGACCCGACCGAGGCCGTCGAGAACGACGACGTCGCGACCTTCACCGCGCACTTCGCGAGCGGCGCCGCCGGCACCTTCTCGTGCTCCCGCGTGGCCTTCGGCCGCCCCAACCAGATGATGGTCGACGTCTCCGGCAGCCACGGCTCGGCGAGCTGGGACCTCGCCCGCACCGGCGAGATCCGCGTGGCCGACGGCTCAAGCCCCGCGGGGCTCGGCGGGTTCCGCCAGGTGCTCGCGAACCCCGGCTTCCCCTACTTCGGGAACGGGTCCTCGATGGCCTTCGCGGGCGTCGGGCTCAACCAGATCGAGCAGTTCACCTACCAGGCCCACGCCTTCCTCCAGCAGGTCGCCGGAATCGACGACGGGGCGCTGCCGCCGTGCGCGAGCTTCGCCGACGGCTACCGCGAGATGCGGATCCTGGACGCCGTGGCCCGCTCCGCCGCGTCCGGCGGCACGAGCGTCGAGATCGCCTGACCGGCTGCGCCGCTGCAGCCGCCCACGCACGAGAGGACACCCCATGGCATTCACCTACGGCGCCTACACCGCCTGCCTCCAGGACCGCACGCTCGAGGAGGCCCTCGACGTGCTCGCGGGCCTCGGGCTGAAGGGCGCGGAGGTCAACACCGGAGGGTTCATCCCCTCCCCGCACGCCCCCGTCGACCTGCTGCTCGCGAGCGAGCGGGCCCGGCGCGAGTACCGCGCGATCTTCGCGGACCGCGGCATGGCCCTGACCGGGCTCACGGTCTCGGGCAACCCGCTCTCGCCGCTGCCCAGCGAGGGCATCGGCCACGCCGAGGACCTGCGGCGCACGATCGAGCTCGCCGCCGCCCTCGAGGTGCCAGAGGTCGTGGCCATGTCCGGCACGCCCGGCACGGACGCGGGCGCCCGCTACCCGGCGTGGATCGTGAACCCCTGGAACGGCATCGACCTCGAGATCCTCGAGTACCAGTGGTCGGTCGCGGTGCCCTTCTGGAAGCAGATCGACGCGCTGGCCCGCGAGCGCGACGTGAAGGTCGCCCTCGAGCTGCACCCGCGCAACATCGCCTTCAGCCCGCCCAGCTTCGAGGAGTTCGTCGAGCGCGTCGAGCCCACCCACATCGGCGTGAACCTCGACCCCTCCCACCTGTTCTGGCAGCAGATGGAGCCGATCGACTGCATCGAGCGCCTGGGCTCGCACATCCTCCACGTGCACGCGAAGGACACGGCCGTGCTCCCGGGCGCCGCCACCCGCGGCGTGCTCGACACCGACTTCGGTCCGGTCCCCGAGGACCCCGCCGCGCGCACCCCCACCGGCATCGGCCACTGGTGCTCGAGCTGGCCCCAGGACCCCGCCTGGCGCTTCGTCGCGCTCGGCGAGGGCCACGACGTCGACTACTGGACCCGCTTCCTGCAGGCCCTCGCGGCCGTCGACGCGGATCTCAGCATCAACATCGAGCACGAGGACGCCGCCTTCGGCCGTATCGAGGGCATCGAGCGCGGTGCCCGCACCCTGCTCGCGGCCGCCGAGGCCTCCGGCGCCTGAGTCATCAGGCTCCTGAGGCGCCGGGCACCAGGCATCGGGCACCAGGCAGCAGGCGCCGGACGCACGGCGCCGTACCGATTCCGGGCCCGGGCCTGACCACCGAGAACGAGGAGAGTCCCATGCCGCTCGTGCGGATGACCATGCAGGAGGGGCGCACGCCCCAGCAGAAGCGGCGTCTGGCCGACGTCGTCCAGGACGTGATGCTCGAGCACTTCTCGGCCCCGCCCGGGGACCGCTACCAGATCCTCGAGGAGCTGCCCGTGGGCAGCATCATCGCCGAGGACACGGGACTGGGCATCGAGCGCAGCGACGGCGTCACCATCATCCAGATCCTCCAGCAGGGGCGCTCGCAGGAGCAGAAGCAGGCGATCTTCGCCGAGCTCGCCCGGCGGCTGGGGGAGGAGGGGCTCGTGCGGACCGAGGACCTCATCGTCTCCGTCGCGGAGAACGGCCGGGAGGACTGGTCCTTCGGCCACGGCCGCGCGCAGTTCCTCACCGGGGAGCTCTGACCCGCGCGGTGCCGGGTCGCGGCGGGGTCGGGCACCGCGGGGGCCCTGCGTCCGCCCCTGGCCCGCCCGCGGGATCCGTCCCGCGGCACCATCCCCATCGTTTGTATGGACATGACGCCCCATCCGTGGGAACATAGTTCCATGAGCCGCGCGGCGGACGCGTGGGAACGGCCCCACGACCCGCACCCGCCGGCGTCCAGCTCCGCCGCACGATCGCAGAGAGGCATCAGTTCCATGGCAGCAGCAGATCTCGACATCATCACCTTCGGCCGCAGCGGGGTCGACCTGTACCCGCTCGCCGTCGGCACCGGGCTCGAGGACGTGTACAGCTTCGGCAAGTTCCTGGGCGGCAGCCCCGCGAACGTGGCCGTCGCCGCGGCCCGCCTGGGCCACCGTCCCGCGGTGATCACGGGCGTGGGGGACGACCCCTTCGGGCGCTACGTGAAGCAGGAGCTCGGGCGCCTCGGGGTGGACGACGGCTTCGTCATCACCGCCGAGGACCTCAACACCCCGGTCACCTTCTGCGAGATCTACCCGCCCGACGACTTCCCGCTGTACTTCTACCGCAGGCCCAGCGCACCGGACCTGCAGGTCCGGCCCGAGGACCTCGACCTCGCGGCGATCCGCGAGGTCCCGCTGTTCTGGTTCTCCGGCACCGGCCTCTCCGAGGAGCCCAGCCGCTCCGCGCACCACACGGCCCTCGAGGCCCGCGGCCGCACCCGCCACACGGTCTTCGACCTCGACTACCGGCCGATGTTCTGGTCCTCGGTCGAGGAGGCCCGCGAGGAGTACCGCCGCGCCCTCCAGCACGCGACGGTCGCCGTGGGCAACCGCGAGGAGTGCGAGGTCGCCGTCGGCGAGACCGAGCCCGAGCGCGCGGCCGACGCCCTCCTCGAGGCGGGCGTCGAGATCGCCATCGTCAAGCAGGGTCCCAAGGGCGTGCTCGGCAAGACCCGCGACGAGCGCGTCGAGGTCGCCCCGAACCTCATCCAGGTGATCAACGGCCTCGGCGCCGGCGACAGCTTCGGCGGCTCCCTGTGCCACGGCCTGCTCAGCGGCCAGTCGCTCACCGAGACCCTCACCCGCTGCAACGCGGCCGGCGCGATCGTCACCAGCCGCCTCGAGTGCTCGACCGCCATGCCGACGAACGAGGAGATCGACCTGCTGCTGGACGGCGGGGATCCCAACCACGGCCAGACCATCGACCAGATGCTCGCGGGGATCCGCTCCCGCGGCCTCGGGGAGGACGCGCAGCGATGAGCGCACAGACCACAGGCGACGCCTTCGTCGACACCTACGAGGACGTCACCCGCGTCCGCATCGAGGACCCGGGCCGGATCGGCCGGCTGCTCGCGCGCCGTGCGCGCCGCACGGTCGCCGACACCGACGGCTCGATGCTCATCGTCGCCGCCGACCACCCCGCCCGCGGGGCCCTCGGCGTGGGCGACCGCAGCGAGGCGATGGCCAGCCGCACGGACATGCTCGACCGCATGCGCGCGGCGCTCGCCGTGCCCGGCGTGGACGGCGTGCTCGGGACGGCCGACGTGCTCGAGGACCTCCTGCTGATGGGGGCGCTCGAGGACAAGGTCGTGTTCGCCTCCATGAACCGCGGCGGCCTGCAGGGCGGCTCCTGGGAGATCGAGGACCGCTTCACCTCCTACGACGCCGAGTCCATCGCGCGCGCCGGCTTCGCGGGCGGCAAGATGCTCACTCGCATCGACCTCGGCGACGACCGCACCTCGAAGACCCTGAAGTGGAGCGCCGAGGCGATCGACGAGCTCGCCGCGCGCGAGCTCATCGCCATGGTCGAGCCCTTCTGGTCCTCCCGGCAGGGCGGGAGGGTCGTCAACGACCTCAGCCCCGAGGCCGTCATCCGTTCCATCCACGTCGCCCAGGGCCTCGGCGCCACCAGCGCATATACCTGGCTGAAGCTCCCTGCCGTCCCGGACATGGCCCGCGTCATGGACGCGACCACGCTGCCCGCGCTGATCCTCGGCGGCGACCCCGGAGCGACCGACCCGGAGGCGGTCTTCGCGACCTGGCGCGAGGCGCTCGCGCGGCCCAACGTGCGCGGCCTCGTCGTCGGCCGCAGCCTGCTGTATCCGGCCGACGACGACGTGCGCGGGGCCGTGAGCACCGCCGCGAGCATGATCCGCTGACGTCCCGTCGTCCGCGGCACCGACATCACACCACCCACCCCCGACGAAAGGGCGAGAGCATGAGCGAGCTGCACATCCCCGCGGGGACCTCGGCGCAGGCCCCCTACGACACCGTCATCGATCCCGGAGAGCGCGAGGACTGGGTCCACACCGGCCTGCGCGTCCTCGCGCTCGAGCCCGGCGGCTCCGCGCGCCTGGGCACCGGCCGCACCGAGATCATGGTTGTGCCCCTCAGCGGAGCCTGCTCCGTGCAGGTCTCCGACCGCGACGGCGACCACGACTTCGACCTCGCCGGGCGCAGCGACGTCTTCGCCTCGGCGACCGACGTGGCCTATGCGGGCATCGAGTCCAGCCTCGTCGTGCGCAGCGAGCAGGGCGGCCGCTTCGCCCTCGCGATCGCGGTCGCGACCTCGTTCCACCCGGCCGCGCGCGTGGCCGCCGAGGACGTGCCCGTCGAGGTCCGCGGCGGCGGGAACATGACGCGCCAGGTGCGCAACTTCGGCACCGTCGGCTCCTTCGACGACTGCGACTCGATCATCGCCTGCGAGGTCATCACCCCCGGCGGCAACTGGTCGAGCTACCCCGCCCACAAGCACGACGCGACGATCGAGGACCCCGATCACCCGGAGTCCGAGCTCGAGGAGATCTACTACTACGAGATCCAGGACGCGCCCGACGGCGGTCCCGGCTTCGGGTACCACCAGACCACCTCCACCGACCCGGAGCGCCCGATCGACGTGCTCGCCGAGGTCCGCAGCGGCGACGTCGTGCTCGTGCCCCACGGCTGGCACGGCCCCTGCGCCGCGGCCCCCGGCCACGCCATGTACTACCTCAACGTGATGGCCGGCCCCGGCGCCGAGCGCGCCTGGAACATCACCGACCGCCCCGACCAGACCTGGGTGCGCGGCACCTGGGACGAGCTCGGCCCCGACCCCCGCCTGGTCGAGGGCGCCGACGGGGCCTGACGGCCCGTCCGCGCCTCCCGTCTGCGCGGCGCGCGCCCGCCGCCGTACCGCGCCTCCCGCATCCACCCGCCTCGAAGGAGAGACCCCATGAGCACCACCCCCAGCACCGCACCCGCCCTCCCCGCCGACGTCCGCGTCGGCGTCATCGGCGTCGGCCAGATGGGCGCCGACCACGTCGTGCGCATCCGCGAGCGCATCAAGGGCGCCCGCGTGAGCGTCGTGACCGACTTCTTCCGCGACAAGGCCCAGGAGATCGCCGACACCATCCCCGGCGCCCGTGTCGTGGACACCCCCGAGGAGCTCATCGCCGCCGACGACGTCGACGCCGTGCTCATCGCGAGCCCCGGGAAGTTCCACCGCGACCAGGCCATCGCCTGCATCGATGCCGGCAAGCCCGTGCTCTGCGAGAAGCCGCTCGCGATGAACCCCGAGGACGCCTACCAGGTCGTCGAGGCCGAGAAGGCCTCGGGCGGCCAGTACCTGTCGCTGGGCTTCATGCGCCGCTTCGACCGCGGCTACGCCGAGCTGCACGACGCGATCGCCTCCGGCGAGCTCGGCGAGATCAGCATCGTGAACTGCAAGCACCGCAACGCCACCACGCTGCCCGGCTTCGTCGACTCGATGATGGTCTACGACTCGGCCGTCCACGAGGTCGACGCCATCCACTACTTCCTCGACGAGCCGATCACCGGCGTGCAGGCCGTGCTGCCGGTCCCCGGCCCGCGCGCCGACGAGGGCCAGCACGACCCGATGCTGCTGCTGTTCCGCACGGCCTCGGGCCGCATCGTCACCGACGAGCTCTACGTCAACACCGCCTCGGGCTACGAGGTGCGCACCGAGGTGCTGGGCTCGAAGGGCATCGCTACGATCGGCCAGGAGTCCGGCCGCGTCACCACCCACCTCGAGGGCTCCCGCTGGGGCGGCGAGATCCCCGGGGACTTCCGCCCCCGCTTCATCGACGCCTACGACGCCGAGGTCCAGGCCTGGATCGCCGCCGTCGCCGACGGCACCAACGTCGCCGAGCGCTCGGCCCGCGCCTGGGACGGCTACCTCGCCGCCGCCGCGTGCGAGGCCGCCGAGAAGGCGCTCACCGCCGACGGGTTCGTCCCGGTCGACACGCGCGAGCGTCCCTGAGCCCCTCCCCGCCCCGACCCTGTCCCAGGAGGACGACGATGTCTTCACCCCGCTCCGAGCTGCCCGACGGGCACGTCCCGAGAACCGGCGAGATCCCGACCCTGGTCTCGCGGATCTCCGCCTCCGGCAAGCACCGCGGCCCGCTCGTGATCGCCGCCATCGCGACCATGGGCTCCCTGCTGTTCGGCTACGACACCGGCGTCATCGCGGGCGCCCTGCCCTACATGCACCTGCCCAGCGCCGCCGGCGGCCTGGGCCTGAGCGCCGCGGAGGAGGGCCTGGTCACCTCGCTGCTCGCCTTCGGCGCCGCCGCGGGCGCCCTGCTCGGCGGCCAGCTCAACGACCGCATCGGCCGGCGCCGCGCGATCATGCTGCTGGCGATCCTGTTCATCATCGGCACGCTCGGCTGCACGTTCGCGCCGAACGTGGCCGTCATCGCGCCCTTCCGCTTCATCCTGGGCATGGCCGTCGGCGGAGCCTCCTCGACCGTCCCGCTGTACCTCGCGGAGGCCGCGCCCAAGCGGATCCGCGGGCCGCTGGTCGCGGTCGACCAGTTCATGATCGTCTTCGGCCAGTTCGTCGCCTACTCGCTGAACGCCGTCATCGCCCACATGCACTCGGCCCCGCAGGCCGTCGTCGAGGATGATCCCTCGGGCAGGCACCAGGCAGGGGAGACCGTGTCCTGGGACGTGCTCCAGCACATCCAGGGGATCGTCGTCTCCGACGGCAACGGCGAGGCCTGGCGCTGGATGCTCGTGCTCGCCACGATCCCCGCGATCGTGCTCTGGGTGGGCATGCGCGTGATGCCGGAGTCGCCCCGCTGGTTCGCCGCGAACAAGCGGTACTACGAGGTCATCGGGACCCTGAAGGCCCTGCGCGATCCCGCCAAGGACGATGTCGCCGACAAGGTCGTCGAGATGGTCGAGCTCGAGGAGAAGCAGTCGACGCAGGTCGAGTGGACGCTGCGGCAGGGCTTCCGGCGGCGCTGGGCGCGCCGGCTCATCCTCATCGGCATCATGCTGGGGATCTTCGACCAGCTCACGGGCATCAACACCGCCATGTGGTACATGCCCACGATCCTCGGCGCGGCCGGATTCTCCACGGCCGATGCGATCACCCTGAACGTCGTCACGGGCGCCGTCTCCGCCGTCGGCTCGGCGGTCGGGCTGTACGTCGTCTACCGCTTCGCCCGCCGGCACGTGGGCATGGCCCAGGAGTTGGGCGTCGCGATCGCCCTGTTCGTCCTCGCGGCGCTCTTCCACTTCGGGGTCGAGCCCCACATGAGCGCCGACGGGTCGATCGCGGACACCATCCCGACCCTCGTGCCGTGGCTGATCCTGGTGGTGGTCTCCCTGTTCGTCTTCGCCAAGCAGGCCGGCACCGTCACCTGGGTGCTGCTCGCGGAGATCTTCCCCGCGAAGATCCGCGGCGGCGCGCAGGGCATCTCCGTGGGCATGCTGTGGCTGTTCAACGGCATCGTCGCGGCGGTGTTCCCCTCGATGATGGCCGGGCTCGGCGGCGCGAAGACGTACCTCGTCTTCGCGATCATCAACGTCATCGCCTTCCTGTTCTACTGGCGCGTCGTCCCCGAGACCCGCGGCGTCTCGCTCGAGGAGTTCGAGGAGCGCTACCAGGCCGCCCACGGGGAATGACCCGCGGGCACGCGGAGGCCGCGGCGGGGGCCGGGACCCGGACGACCCCGGCCCCGCCGCGGCGCCGCACACCCTGTGTACATTTGTCCGGACACGCGGCGCCGCAGCCGCGCACGAGGAGGAGACGTCCATGACCGCGGATCCCGCGCGCCCCACCGAGCTGAGCATCCTGATCGAGCGCGGCTCCTCCACCCCGCTCTATCTGCAGCTCTCCGCGGCGATCGAGGGCGCGATCCGCGAGGGCACCCTGGTGCCGGGCTCGCGCATCGAGAACGAGCTGCAGCTCGCCGGCCGCCTCGGCCTCTCGCGCCCCACGGTCCGCCAGGGCATCCAGGAGCTCGTGGACAAGGGGCTGCTCGTGCGCAAGCGCGGGGTGGGCACCCAGGTCGTCGAGTCCCAGGTCAACCGTCCGGTGGCGCTCACCTCCCTGTACGACGACCTCGCGCGCGAGGGCAAGCATCCGCGCACCGAGGTGCTCGAGTACCGGATCGGACGGCCCACGGCCGAGGCGGCGGGACGCCTGCTGCTGGACTCCGGGGAGCTCGTCCTGGACCTCATGCGCGTGCGCTATGCGGACGACGAGCCGCTGGCCGTCATGCGCAACACCCTGCCCGAGCGCATCGCCCCCAGCCGCGAGGACCTGCTCGAGAAGGGCCTGTACGCGGCGCTCCGGGAGCGCGGGATCGCCACGGCCGTCGGCCATCAGAGGATCGGCGCGATCACGGCCGACGAGGAGAACGCGGCCCTGCTGGGGGAGACCGTGGGCGCGGCGCTGCTGACCATGGACCGCAAGTCCTTCGCGAACGACGGCGCCGTCATCGAGTACGGCCACCACGTCTACCGCGCCTCGCGCTACTCCTTCGAGGTCACGCTCGTCGACGGCTGAGCGGCCGGCCCGAGGTCGCCCGCGCGCCCCGCCGCACCGAGGCGGATCGGCACGAACGCGAGCAGCCCCAGCGCGATCACGACGATGATCCCGAGGATGCCCATGCGCGTGTCGTGGAACAGCCACACGGTGAGCGAGAACGCCGCGGTGCCGAGGAAGCCGAGCGCGCGTCCTGTGGTCGCGTAGAGGCCGAAGTTCTCCGTCTCGTGCCCGGGCTCCGAGAGCCGCGTGAGCAGGTTCCGCGATGACGACTGCACGGGCCCGACGAACAGGCAGATCGCGAGCCCCGCGACCCAGAACACGATCTGCGCGTCGATCGCGAAGACCACCAGGCCCAGCACCACGATCGCCGCGCAGCCCGCGATGATCACGGCCCGCGAGCCCACGCGGTCGTCGATCCGACCGCCCACGAACACGCCGATCCCGGCGACGAGGTTCGCGGCGATCCCGAAGACGATCACCTGTACGGTCGAGAAGCCGTAGGCGTTGGCCGCGAGGACGCCGGCCACGGAGAACACCGCGCCGAGGCCGTCGCGGTAGATCGCGGAGGCGACGAGGTAGGCGAGGGTCACGGGCTCTTCGCGGAAGGCCCGGATCACGCGGCGCACGATGGTCGCGTAGCCCTGCCACGGCGTCCAGCGGACGCGGGGGCCGCCGGCGCCGGGGGTCCCGTCGGCCGGGATCCGTCCCTCGAGCCCGGTCGTGCCGCGATGCCGCGGCGCCCACAGCATGAGGGGGAGGGTGCCCAGCAGGATCCAGACGGCGACGAACAGCGGGATCGCCCGCAGGTTCCAGCCGTCGTCCCCCGTGATGCCGAGGACCCCCGTCCCCGGCATCACGAAGAGCACGAGGACCAGGCCCAGGCACACGATCGATCCCCAGTAGCCGACCGCCCACGCGGTGCCGGAGACGCGGCCGCGGTCGGCGGGCGTCGAGATCTCCGGCAGCACGGAGTTCACGAACACGCCGGCGAGCTCGGAGAAGACCACGCCCAGCGCGATCAGCGCCGCGCCCAGGGTGAGGAAGGCGGGGTCCCTGGCGATCAGCGGCATCAGCGCCACGGTCACCACGGTCGCGAGCGTCGTGACGCGCAGCAGGGTGTTGCGCGCCCCGCCGGAGTCGGCGAGGTTCCCCAGCAGCGGGGCGAGCAGGGCGATCGCGACCGCGCCGGCCGCCTGCCAGGAGGTGAGGACCTGGGAGCCGTGGTCCTGGGCGGCCTTGAGGGCCTCCTCGCCCACGGCGCCCTGGGTCGCGACCGCGTTCGTCACGTAGGTCGCGAACACGAAGGTGAGGATCACGGAGCTGAAGGCGGACATGCCCCCGTCCCAGAGGGCGAAGGAGACCTTCGCCCTGCGTCCCCCGCGCGCGGGGGACGAGTGGGCGGAGGAGGAGGCGGGCCCGGACGGGCCGGGAGCGACGGACCCAGCGGTGGGGGAGGCCATGGGAGCACTCTAGGGGGCGCGCCGCGCCGTATTCCCGATCCGTCTGCGGATCGGTGCGGGATGCCCGACATCCCAAGGCCCAGCGGCGCCCCAGGGCGAACAGATAAAATGTTCATGATCCCCCGCCCCCACCACGGACGGAGAGCGTGTGCTCCTTGTGCTCGTCGCCCACCTCGCAGCCGCCCTCCTGGGCCCGGTTGCGGTGCGCGCGATCGGGCGCAACGCGTTCTATCCGCTCGCCGTGGTCCCCGCGCTCAGCGCGGTCTGGCTCGCGAGCATGTCCCCGGCGCAGCTCGCCGAGGAGCCCCGCGTCGAGTCGGTCCCCTGGATCCCGCAGCTCGGGATCTCCCTGACCTTCCGGCTCGACACGCTCAGCTGGGTGATGGCGCTGCTGGCCACCGGGGTCGGCACCCTCGTGCTGCTCTACTGCGCCCGCTACTTCAAGGACACCGAGCCGGGGCTGGGGCGCTTCGCGGGCGTGCTCACCGCCTTCGCCGGGGCGATGGTGGGGCTGGTCCTGGCCGACGACGTCATGGTGATGTTCGTCTTCTGGGAGCTCACCACGATCTTCTCCTACCTGCTCATCGGCCACTACGCCGAGAAGCAGGCCTCGCGCCGCGCCGCGATCAACGCGCTGATCTCGACGACCGCCGGCGGGCTCGCGATGTTCGTCGGCCTGCTGATGCTCGGCGAGCGCGCGGGCACCCTGAGCCTCGCGGGGATCGTCGAGGACCCCATGTGGCGCGCTCCCGATGCCTTCCTCGTGACCGCCCTGCTGCTGATCACCGCGGGCGCCGCGAGCAAGTCCGCGCTGCTCCCCACGCACTTCTGGCTGCCCGGGGCGATGGCGGCCCCCACGCCCGTCTCCGCCTATCTGCACGCGGCGGCGATGGTGAAGGCGGGCGTCTACATGGTGCTGCGGCTGGACCCCGCGATCGCGCACGTCCCCTCCGTGGGGACGGTGATCGCGGTGCTCGGCGCGGCGACGATGCTGCTGGGCGGATGGCGCGCCCTGCGCCAGACCGACATCAAGCTGCTGCTGGCCTACGGGACCGTCTCCCAGCTCGGCTTCCTGATGGCCGTCGCCGGCATCGCCACCCCCGATGCTGCCCTCGCCGCGACCGCGATGCTCGTCGCCCACGCCGCCTTCAAGGCCCCGCTGTTCATGGTCGTCGGCATCATCGACAAGAAGTTCGGCACCCGCGACCTCCGCATGCTCTCGGGGGTGTGGCGGGTCGCGCCCGTGGTCGCGGCGATCGGCGTGCTCTCCGCCGCCTCCATGGCGGCGGTCCCGCCGCTGCTGGGCTTCGTCGCCAAGGAGGCCATCTTCACCGCGCTCTGGGAGGGCGGGACGGGGCAGCGCGTGCTGCTGATCGCCCTGGTCGTCGGGTCGATCCTCACCGTCGCCTACTCGTGGCGCTTCGTCGTCGGCGCCTTCGGCCGCGCCGGCGGCGCGCCGCCCGTGCGGGCCGTGCGGATCCCCTGGGGGTTCTGGGCGCCGCCGGCGGTCATCGTCGCCGCGAGCCTCGCTCTGCCGTTCGCGAGCCACCCGTTCGAGGAGGTCCTGCGCGGCTTCTCCGAGACGGTCCCCGCGCTGGGGGAGCGCGCGGAGCACGGGGCAGTGCACCTCACGATGCTCCCGCACCTGGGCGTGCCGCTCGCGCTCAGCGGTCTCGCCCTCGGGCTGGGCGCCGTGCTCGCCGTGCTCGCCCGCCCGCTCGAGCGCCTCCAGCGCGCGGTGTCCCCGCAGCGCTGGACCGACGGCCGGGTCGGGGTGCTGCTCGATGCCGAGCGCGGCTTCCGCGCGATCATGCGCGCGGTCGACGGCCTCGCCATCCTCGTCACCCCGCTCTACCAGAGGGGCTCGCTCCCGTTCACCCTGGGCACGATGCTCGTGGTGACCATCGCCCTCGCCGCGCCGATCCTGATCTGGCAGAACCCGCTGCCGGACAACCTCGTGCCCTTCGTGACGCCCGTCGAGGTGCTGCTGCTCGTGGTCGCGGCCGTCGCCGCGATCGGCGCGGCCAGGGCCCGCCGGCGCCTGCGCGCGGTCTTCCTCATCACCGTCACCGGTTACGTGGTGGCCCTGTACTTCCTGCTCGCCGGCGCCCCGGACGTCGCGATGACCCAGGTGCTCGTGGAGACGATGATGACGGTCGTGCTCGTGCTCGCGCTGCGCCGGCTGCCCGTGTACTTCTCGCGCCGGCCGCTGGACCTGGACCGCTGGGTGCGCTGGGCGATCGCGATCGGCACCGCCGCCGCCATGTGCGGCGTCGCGGTCTACGCGGCGGCCGCGCGCACGCAGTCGCCGCTGGGCAAGGACCTCATCGAGGCCGCGTACACCATCGGGGGCGGCCACAACGTCGTCAACGTGACCCTCGTGGACGCCCGCGTGTGGGACACCTTCGGCGAGATCTCCGTGCTGCTCGTGGTCGCCACCGGCGTCGCCTCCCTGATCTTCGTGACCCGCCGCGAGCAGGCGATCTCCCGGGTGAGCAGCCTGCGCACCGGCCGCACCATCTGGAACCGGCGGATCGACGGCGAGCTGCCGCGCAACCTCCTGGAGTTCGACGCCCGGCCCGAGGACGTGGCCGGCAACCGCTGGCGCACGTGGCTCTCGGCAGGGCGCACCCTGGCCCCGCAGCGGCGCATGGTGGTCCTCGAGGTCGTGACCCGGCTGTCGTTCCCGCTGATGATGATGTTCTCGGTGTACCTGCTGATGGCCGGCCACAACCATCCCGGCGGCGGCTTCGCGGGCGGGCTGGTCGCGGGCATCGCGCTGACCCTCCGCTACATCGCGGGCGGCCGCTACGAGCTCTCCGAGGCGGCGCCCGTCCAGGCGGGCCTCGTGCTGGGCGTCGGCATGGCGACGGCCGTGCTCGCCGGGGTCGTGCCCGTCGCCTTCGGCGGCAGCGTGTTCTCCACCGCGACGCCCGTGCTCCACGTGCCCGTGCTCGGCGAGGTGCACCTGCCCACGGCGCTGCTGTTCGACATCGGGGTGTACCTCGTGGTGATCGGGGTGGTCCTCGACATCCTGCGCAGCCTGGGCTCCCAGATCGATCTCCATCAGGAGGCCGAGGACGGATGACCGTGAGCCTCGCCCTCGTCCTCACCGCCGGTGTCCTCATCGCCTGCGGCGTCTATCTCGTGCTCGAGCGCACCCTGACCCGCATCATCCTGGGCTTCGTGCTGCTCGGCAACGGGGTGAACCTCCTGTTCATCCTCGCCGCGGGGCCGTGGGGCTCGCCGCCCTTCGAGGGGTCCGACGACCCGGAGCGGATGACCGATCCGCTGCCCTTCGCGATGGTGCTCACGGCGATCGTCATCACCCTGGGGGTGACCGCGTTCGTGATGGCGCTGGCCTACCGGGCCTGGCAGCTGTTCGGCCACGACGAGGTGCCCGACGACGTCGAGGACCGCCGCGTGCTGCGCCGCTCCCGCGCCCGCACCGGGCAGGGCATCGAGGTGGGCTGGGCCGACGCCCTCGACGAGGACGCCCGGCGCGGCGCCCTCCAGGCGTCCCAGGGGCTGCGCGCCCCCGAGGAGGAGGAGAACCCGCTGGGAGAGGACCTCACGGGCGATCAGGACGTGCCGCAGGACTACACGGAGGCCGACGAGGCCGAGGACCAGCCCGAAGACCAGCCCGAGGACCCGCCCCAGCACCCGACCGAGGATCAGGAGGACCGCGCATGAGCGTCGCCCTGCTCCTCGCCCTGCCCGTGGTGCTGCCGCTCGGCGGCGCCGCGTTCACCCTGATCCTGCGCCACCACGCCGTGCTGCAGCGCGCGGTCTCCACGACGACCCTGGTCGCGATCCTCGCGGTCGCCCTCGCCATCGGCTACCGCGTCACCGTCGACGGCACGCTCGTGCTGCAGATCGCGAGCTGGACCCCGCGCCTGGGGATCGTGCTGGTCGCCGACCGGCTGACGGCCCTCATGCTCGTGGTCTCGAGCATCGTCACCCTCGCCGTGCTCGTGTACTCGAGCGCGCAGTCCGTCAGCGAGAACACCGAGCGCACCCCTGTCGCGATCTACCATCCGACCTACCTGGTGCTGGTCGCCGGCGTCTCCAACGCGTTCCTCGCGGGGGACCTGTTCAACCTCTACGTGAGCTTCGAGATCCTGCTGGCCGCGAGCTACGTGCTGCTCACCCTGGGCGGGTCCGCGAGCCGCATCCGCGCCGCGACCACCTACGTGATCGTCTCGCTGCTGAGCTCGGTGATCTTCCTGGCCGGCATCGCCGCGGTGTACGCGGCGGTGGGCACGGTGAACCTGGCCGAGCTGGCCGTGCGCCTGGACCAGCTGCCGGACTCCACGCGCATGGGGCTCGAGCTGATGCTGCTGGTCGCCTTCGCGATCAAGGCCGCGATCTTCCCGCTGAGCGCGTGGTTGCCCGACTCGTACCCGACGGCGCCCGCACCGGTCACGGCCGTGTTCGCGGGACTGCTCACGAAGGTCGGCATCTACGCGATCATCCGCCTGGAGACCCTGCTGTTCCCGGCCTCGCAGCTGGAGACCCTGCTGCTCGCGGCCGCCGGGGCGAGCCTCGTGATCGGGATCCTGGGCGCGGTCGCGCAGACAGACCTCAAGCGCGTGCTGTCCTTCACCCTGGTCTCGCACATGGGCTTCATGCTCTTCGGCATCGGCGTCACCACCCGCCTCGCGATCGCCTCGACCATCTACTACGTCGCCCACCACATCACCGTGCAGTCGACGCTGTTCCTGGCCGCCGGGCTCATCGAGCACCGCGCCGGCACCACGAACCTGGGGCGCCTGGGAGGTCTTGCGAAGGCCGCACCGCTGCTCGCGATCATCTTCTTCGTGCCCGCGATGAACCTCTCGGGCATCCCGCCCTTCTCCGGCTTCCTGGGCAAGGTGGGTCTCGTGGAGGCAGGCATCGCGCGCGGCAACACGGCCTCGTGGATCCTGGTCGTGATCAGCGTGGTGACGAGCCTGCTCACGCTGTACGCGATCGCGAAGATCTGGAACCGCGCGTTCTGGCAGAAGGCGCCGCAGGGCGCGGACATCGAGCGGGACGGCGAGAGTGTGCCCGCCCTCATGTACGGCGCGACCGGGGCCCTTGTCGTGGTCTCGCTGCTGCTGACCGTGCTCGCCGGACCGCTCATGCACTTCGCCGACGAGGCGGCCCGCTCGGTGCTGGACCGCAGCCCCTACGTGAGCGCGGTGCTCGGCGACGACGCGGCCGACCAGCTCGCCTGGCGCATCGGCGACGACGGCACGCGGGTGGAGGAGCGATGAGGGGGATGCTGCGCGAGCTGCCGAGCCGCTGGCTGGGCCTGCTGGTCGCGACCGTGTTCTGGTGCCTGCTGTGGGGCGGCTTCTCGGCGTCCGACGTGCTGGGCGGCCTGGTCGTCGCGGTGCTCGTC
Source organism: Brachybacterium sp. NPDC056505 (assembly GCF_042794925.1). Taxonomy (NCBI): domain Bacteria; kingdom Bacillati; phylum Actinomycetota; class Actinomycetes; order Micrococcales; family Dermabacteraceae; genus Brachybacterium; species Brachybacterium sp. NPDC056505. The sequence goes on along the minus strand of NZ_JBHTSV010000002.1, from coordinate 8,924 downwards.
TACGTGCTCTTCCCGCTGCCGTCGATGGCGCGCGAGGTGACGGTGCGCCCGCTCGCCTTCGTGTGGCTGGTGGCGCGGTTCCTGTGGGACATGACCGTCTCGGCGGTGCAGATCGCCTGGTGGGCGGTGCGGCCCGGCCCGGAGCCGCCCACCGCCGTGATCGCCGTGGAGCTCGCCTCCCGCTCCGACCTGTTCCTCACCTTCACCGCGGCGCTGTCCACGCTGATCCCCGGGTCCGTCGTCGTCGAGGCGCAGCGCGCCACGGGGACCCTGTTCCTGCACGTCATCGGCGTGGGGGACGAGGAGGGCGCAGAGCAGGCGCGCGAGCGGGCCCGGCGCCAGGAGCTGCGTCTGCTGCGGGCGCTCGCCCGGGGCGAGGTGCTCGAGGGGGCGGGGCTGCGATGATCGCCGGGAACGCGGACGCGCTCGATGTGGTGCTGATGGTGATCGCGGGGGTCCTCGCGCTCGCCGCCCTGCCGGCCGTGCATCGGATGATCGTCGGCCCGACGATCCTGGACCGGGCCGTCGCCTCGGACATGCTCATCGTCCTGGTGGTCGCGGGGATGGCCCTGTACACGGCGGCGACGGGGACGAGCTACGGGGTGGCGCCGATGCTCGGGCTCACCGCGCTCGCCTTCGTCGGCACGCTCGCGGTCGCCCGCTTCGTCTCCCGCGACCGGGTCAGGTCGGGTGTGGCCAGTCCGCCGGAGGATCCCGACGCGCTGCAGTCGGACACGCTCTCCTCGGACCCGCCCAGCGCGGAGGCCGCTGACGCTGAGGGCACGGACGCCGAGGGCGCCGTCGAGGAGGCGGTCGACGCCGCGGGTGCCGGGGCGCAGCCGGAAGCCGCGGAGCGCGTCGCGGCGGAGCCCGGTGCGGACGCGGGCGGCGAGGAGGCCGACGAGGCCCCGGTGGCCCGTGCTCCGTTCACCGACGACGGCCCGGGTCCGCGCTCTGCCGCGCATCCCGTCGGCCCTCACGCCGTCGCGGGAGGCGCGGCGCCGCGGCTGCCGGGCCCGGCCGCCGGGTCCCACTCCTCCGGCCTCGACGTGCACGAGGCCGACGACGACGCCGAGGAGCCCGGGCCGGGGGCCCAGGGAGCCGACGGCAGCGGCGCCTCCGGGGGTGAGGAGCGATGAGCGCGATGGACGTGATCGGACTGGTGCTCATCGCGCACGGCGCGCTGTTCGCCCTGGTCGCCTCGATCGGCCTCGAGCGCTTCAGCGACGTGCTGCGACGCATGCACGCTGTCTCCAAGCCCCAGACCGTCGGCCTGCTGCTCGTCCTCGCCGGGACGGCTCTGATCGCCGGGAGCTGGACGATCGCCGGTTCGATGCTGCTGGTGATGCTCGCGCAGATGGCCACCGTGACGGTCTCGAGCACGATGGTGGGGCGGGCCGCGTTCCGCCGCGGCTTCGTCTCCGGCAGCGCCTACACGATCGACGAGCTCACCCCGCGCCTCGCGGCGACGTTCGACGAGGACGACGACGAGGACGGCTTCGTCGACGAGACCCAGGGCCCACACCTGGGGGAGGAGGAGCACCCCGAGCGCTTCCCCGAGAACGTGGTGGGCGGCGCCCACGAGCACGCGGACCTCTCGAACCTCTCGAACTGGGACGAGCCCGAGGACGAGAGCGGCCCCACCTCGCTGGACCTCGACATCGACCTCGAGGACGAGACCGAGAAGGAGCTCGAGGACGTCGTCGAGCGGCGCGGACGCGACGAGGACGGCATCTGAGGGCAGGGGCCGTCCGGGCGCCCGCTCAGTCCGGCCGGCGCATGTCGAACCGCTGCGCACGATCGATGCCGAAGTACGCCGTGGGCCCGCCGCCGCGCAGCACCGGGTCGGCCGCGACCGTGTCGAAGACGCCGTCCATCAGGACGGACTCCTCCAGATGCACGCCCACGACCTCGCCCACGGTGAACCACGAGCCCGAGGGGCCGCCGGCCGAGGTCCGCAGGTCGATGATCTGCGTGACCCTGCACTCGAAGCTCACGGGTGAGGCGGCAACTCGTGGGGCACCGACCTCGATCGAGGGGGCGGTGACGATGCCCGCGACGTCGAACTCGTCGACCTCGGCGGTGGTCGACGTGGCGTTCATCTGCTCGGCCTGCGCACGCGAGATCAGGTTCCAGGTGAACTCCCCGGTCGCCTCGCAGTTGGCCACGGTGTCCTTCCAGCCGTTGCTGGAGAAGCCGACCAGCGGAGGCCGGTAGTTCAGGGCGTTGAAGAACGAGTACGGCGCGAGGTTCCTCCCGCCGTGCGCGTCGACGGTGGCGATCCACCCGATGGGCCGCGGCGCCACGATGGCGTTGAACGGGTCATGGGGAAGCCTGTGCCCCTCGGACGGGCGGTAGAAATGGGTCACCCGGCCATTCCAGCACGCGCGCGAGGCGTCGAGCTGCGCCGGCGGGAGCGCATGAGAAGAGGCCCTCACGCGTGCGCGTGAGGGCCTCTGGTGGTGGCTCCGACCGGCGTCGATCCGGTGACCTTTCGAGTAAGAGTGCGCCCCTCCACGCTCCTTCAGCGGGTACTGCTGGCTTCGCGCCCAGCAGGTCAGGGGCACAATCGCCTACCAACGTCTTCGGGTGGCAACCGCTGAATGTGGTGGGTAGATGATGGGTCCGAGAGGCCATGCCGTGGGCCGGGCTCGGTGGTCAGCACCGCCGACGGCCCGAAGGGCGAGCCTATGCCCTCCGCGGCCCGCACAGGGCCGCTGAGACGATCGCGTCGGCCACCTGGGCCACCAGGTCGTCGGCGTCGAGTTCGCCCGCCAGGCAGGCCCTGACGGCCCCGTCGTCCACCGCGACCTCGCGGCCGCAGACCTCGACGTAGACCCGGTAGAAGCCGTGCGGGTCGTGGCTGCCCACCGGCAGCGGCGTCATCGGGTCGTCGAGACGGGGCCCGGCGGCGCGGACGGCGGCCCTGGCCACGTTGACGGGGGAGATGGTGAAGAGCTCGCCGACCATGGGGCCATCATCGCAGCCGACGTCGGCGCGGGTCAGGAATACCGGCGGCTTCTCCGGGCCTCCTCCTGGACGTCGAGGGCCCTACGCTGTCCCCGTGGAAGAGAACGGGGCCGCCGACCGCGAGGGCGACTGGGACGCCAGGGCGGCGGGGCTCCGCCGCAGGGCCGCCGAGCTCCACGATGCCGGTGCCACGGTGGACGAGGTCTCCGACGCCCTCGGGATCCTGCCCGAGGACGTCCGCGTGCTCCTGGGCCTGCCGCCCGTGGAAAGGGACGGCGTCGACGGCTGGGTCCTGGAGTTCAGGTCCGACGAACCGTAGCCGCGCCAGGAACCGGTGAGCCCCGACCGTCCTGCGCGGGGCCGGCCCCTCAGAGCGCCCTCCACGGCCTCCCGCCGGGATCCACCGCTCCGACCTCCAGCTCCCAGACCGCGGACCCGTCGGCCTGGCCCTCGGGCGAGGAGAGCGCCCCGTCCGCCGAGGCGAACACCGCCTGGACGTCCGGGTCGTCGCCGGGGTCCTCGCAGGAGGAGGTCACGACCGCCCAGACCCTCTCCGGCGCGCTCCCGCCCGCGGCCCCGCGCACGGGGAACGTCTCCCAGGACACGCCGAGGCCGGGATTGGCCGCCTCGGCAGCAGCGGCCTCGTCCTCCGTGGCCACGACGCCGATCAGCGGGCGGAGGGGGCCGAAGACCGTCGGGGAGGCCGAGGGGACCTCCTTGAAGAGCAGATGGACGGACGGGGATGATGAACGACTCATAGCGGCCTGAGCCTATCGGAGGGGCTTCTGAGGGGACTGCAGGAAGACTTGGTGCAGGTTCGTTAGTCCCGGAGGATCTGCTGAACACGGCTACGACTGAGCCCGAACACCTCCATGATGTCGACGACGGAGACGCCGGTGCGCTTCAATGCGCGGCACGTCTCCCCACGTCGCTCGAGGAGGTCAGAGTGCTCGCGCTCGTTCCTCTGGAGCTGGTCCGCGAGCATCTCGGCGTTCTGGAGCGCGGACAGCTTTCTCTCAGTGCGCTCGGTGGCTCTCATACTGCAAGCGTACAACGACTTGGTGAGTTATGTGTAATCCACTACCTATTCAAGTGCACCTACCTGTACACTGTGACCATGCGATCCATCCCAGCTCGACGCGCCCCGGCCCTTTTGTCAGACAGGGGCAATACGGTGGGCGGCGTGACCAGGACCGTCTCCAGCCCCGTGCAGCATCCCCGACCGGGCACGTCCGAGCGCATCGGCTCCACGGAACTCGCCTGCGGCTCGGCGACCGACTTCTACAAGGGGTGGCCGACACCGACCGCCATCCACGTGGACGGCCCGTACGGCGTCTCGGGATTCCCCGGCGACGCCGCGACGGTCGACGGGCTGGCCGAGTGGTACGCCCCGCACGCCGCGGCGTGGGCGGAAGCCTCCACGCCCGAGACGACGCTCTGGTTCTGGGGCACGGAGATCGGGTGGGCCACGGTGCACCCGGCCCTTGAGCTCGCGGGATGGGACTACGAGGGCCTGCAGATCTGGGACAAGGGCATCTCCCACGTCGCCGGCAACGTCAACTCCCGCACGATCCGCGGCTTCCCCGTCGTCACCGAGGTCTGCGCGCGCTACAGCCGCCGCGCCACGTTCGAAGGGGAAGACGGCACCGTGCTGAGGATGAAGGAGTGGCTCCGCGCCGAGTGGCTCCGGTCCGGGCTCCCGCTCTACAAGACCAATGAGGCGTGCGGCGTGAAGAACGCGGCCACCCGCAAGTACTTCACGCAGGACCACCTGTGGTACTTCCCGCCGGCGGACATGATGGAGAAGCTCGCGCAGTATGCCCGCGCCCACGGCCGGCTGACCAAGCGCCCCTATTTCTCGCTCGACGGCGCGACTCCGCTGACGGCTGAGCAGTGGTCAAAGATGCGTACGAAGTGGAACCACCGGCATGCGGTCACGAACGTGTGGTCGACCCCGGCCATCAGGGGTGCCGAGCGGATCAAGCACAACGGCAAGATCGTCCACACGAACCAGAAGCCGCTCTCGATCACCGAGCTCCTGCTCGAAGTCAGCAGTGATCCCGGCGATGTGGTGTGGGACCCCTTCGCTGGTCTGGCCACCACGGGGGTCGCCGCGAACCGACTCGGACGCGAGTGCTACACGGCTGAGATCATGCCTGCAGTGGCCGCCGCCGCCGCCGAACGGTTGCGCTCAGAGCTGGCCGAGCCCACGGATCTGACCCAGACGGCGTAAACGGTCGGTAAGGTGCCGATCATGACGAACACTTCAGCTCCACCCGAACCCACGCGGCTCGACCCGTCGACCTTCCCTCTCGAGAAGAAGGCCCTGAACGAGGGCGTCGAAGCCGCTCTGATGGCCCTGCCGGCGTACTTCGAGTTCGACAACAGTATGGGCGGAATAGACGCTACCGACTTGCATAACCTCAATACGTTGCTCGGGGCAGCCATCGAGGGACAGGTCGTAGAGGCGCTCAACGGGTTGCGCACCGTATGGGACCCTCACCGCGAGTGGACAGACTATGCATTTGTGCGTTCATCACAGGCGTTCCCAGACGTCCGTCTTCAACGTCGGACGCCGACGGGCACAGAGGTCGCCATAGGTATTGAGCTGAAAGGATGGTTCCTTCTGGCGAAAGAGGGCGAGCCGTCGCTTCGGTACAAAGTGGCCCCGGCGGCATGCGAACCGTGGGACCTGGTCTGTGTCGTTCCGTGGTACCTCAACAATGCTGTGGCCGGAACGGCCCAAGTGATCACGCCATGGGTGGAGCAGGCGCGCTATGCGGCCGAATGGCGCGATCATTGGTGGGAGTTCGTGCGCAAGCCGAAGAACCCTGACGAGCCCCGAGGTGTGACGTCTCCAGCGAGTGCAGTCACCTATCCGAGCAAGGCCGACGAGGTCTCGGCCTCCCCGGACAATCATGAGACCGGGGACAACTTCGGTCGGCTGCCGCGGTGCCATCCATTGATGGACGGGTTCATCGACGAGGCGCTCACACACTCCATCCTCGGTATCCCCGCCAAGGATTGGATGACCTTCCTGAAGGCCCACAAGGACGGAGACAAGGCGGATCCTGAAGTCGTTATCAAGACGATCTTGGGCATGAACAAGAAGACCAAGGCGCAAAAGAAATCACTGCTCGATGCAGATGTTGAGAACCTCCTCGGGTTGCTGCAGAAGATCAGCAGCTACGACTTCAGTTTGAGATCGTAATCCAGGACATGAAGCCGCATCGGTAGCGGATCACTGAGAGCTTGCCCTGCACCCGATCATCCGCAGCTCCCAGCACGTGGAGCACTGCCACGTCCTGTGACCTCCGGAGAGCGGCCCACCGCCGCACAGGCACGTGTGCCAGCCGACCTGAACCTTAGTGCCGCCGCACGATGGGCACGGCGTCGGCAGCGGTTCTGCCCAGCCGACGTCTCGTCGGGTGAGCCACGGGTCGGGAGCTTCGATCACGATGGTCATGAGCCCATCGTGAAGATCGGGACGGACATCCAAGCGCCGGTGCCGGTCTTGAACGACTGGTGGCCGGCCTCATGCTCGGTCGCCCTTCGGCTCCGGGTCCCGTCCGGTGGCCTCCTTGAATCCCTTCTCGGTGCTGCACTTGGAGACGAGGTACTTCACGAACTTCTCGGTGTACCGGTAGCTCCCGGTGGGCTGGTCGTACTCGCAGAAGTCGGGGTTGGTCCTGAACGGGTCGGCGGCCCCGTTCGGCGGGCGGACCCTCTTCCTCTGCCACGCGGCCGTGAAGTGGTTCTGGTTGAAGACGAACGGGACGGCCCTGGCCACGGCCTCCATGGCTGGCTGTGGCATGAGCCTGCCCAGGCCGGAGACCGGCTGCAAGCGGTTCTTCTCGATGACCTGGCCCTGCCGGCCCATCTCCTCGACCGCGGCCTTCTGGTCGTCCGTCAGCTCGTCGAACCGGGTGAACTGGATGGCCACCGCCTCGGGGTCCTTCTTGGCCAGCTCAATGGTGGCCCGCAGCCTGAACTCGTACCTCGGATCGTCGACCACCTCATCAGAAAGCCCCGACTCGTAGTCGGTCACGAAACCCCGGAGGTTCGTGGGCAGCCTCTTGCGGAACCGCCGGAGGGCCTGTTCCCCCTCGGTGGTGAACGTTCCGACGAAGAGCGGGATCCTCAGCCGGAGCGCCAGTGAGCGGTCGTCCCCGAACTGGGAGGTCAGCTCGGTCTCGTAGTTGACCAGCAGCGCGTGGGCGTGCCCTGAGAGCGTCAGCATCAGCGCTTGGTCCGCGTTGGCGTGGCGGTGCTCCAACCGGTTGCGGAGCTTGATGAACAGCTCGAGGTTCGCCCGCACGGGGTCGGTCGTGGAGGGCCACCGCTCCTTCACCGACCTCTCGAGCTCCCAGAGCTTGGGCTCCCCGTCGACCTTCTGAAGTCGGGGCGGGTGCTTCGTCTCCCAATAGCGGTAGTCGACCCCGTCGCGCATGAACTCGGCGTGGAGCAGGTACAGCCAGGCGAGGTGCATGTGAATGACGAAGCTCTCGAAGGCCCGGGTCTCGGCCGGGTCGTTGTAGAGGCGCACCGCGAGGCACGCCTCGTCGACGCTGGCTTCCAGGGTCGCCTGCCACTTCGGAGGTCTCGGCACGATGTGAGCCTATCGACCCTGTCCTGCAACCGGTCGGAAGTCGGTACACCCCGCGTCGCGCCGTCGGCCCGCGCGCCCGCTGGGCTCTCGACGCCCGATTGTGTCCTGTAACTATGTCCGGTAATCTTCCTTCTGAAGGGTTCGAGATATAGGACGGTGCCGGCATGGACGTCGGGTACGCGAGGGTCAGCAGCGAGAAGCAGGACCTGCGCCGGCAGGTCGACGAGCTGACGGCCGCCGGGTGCGACCGCGTGGTCGAGGAGAAGGCCTCGGGCAAGCACGGGGCGAAGCGCCCGAAGTGGGAGGAGCTCATCTCGGCCGACGGCGGCCAGCTGCGCCCGGGCGACCGCCTGTCCGTCGTGGAGCTGTCCCGCCTCGGGAGGTCGACCAGCCAGCTCTCGGCCCTGCTGCAGGACCTCGAGGACCGCGGCGTCGGCCTGCGCATCCTGAACCTCGGCATCGACACCTCGACCCCGGCCGGCAAGCTGATCTTCACCGTCGTGGCCGGCGTGGCACAGATGGAGCGCGACCTCATCGCCGAGAGGACCAAGTCCGCCCTGGACGCCAAGCGCCGCCGCGGCGAGCGGGTCGGCGGGCGCAAGCCGACCCACACCCCCGAGCAGGTCGCCCGGGCCATGCGCCTGTTCGACACGACCGAGCTGACCGGCCAGGAGATCGCCAACGCGGTCGGCATGAGCCGGTCGAGGATGTACGCGCTGATCGCCCGGGAGAAAGTCGCCCAGGAGGCCTAGTGACTCTCTGCAAGCTTTCGGAACTCGTTCGGTAGAACAGACGACCAGGACCACGCGAGACCGCGTGGTCCTGGTCGTCTGTTCAGCCGGTCACGCGCGCTCGGCGATGGCGCAGCCGCGCCGGAACTCGCGGGGCACCTCGTGGAGCGCGGGCTCGAGCGGGATGGCCTCTCCGAACGCGAACGCGATGCGCGGCCGTTCTCCTCCCGGCGTCGTGTACGTGCTGTCGGTCCGGAAGGCATCGAGCACCGACCACGCGCCGACAGCGCACTTCTTCTTCACGGCCACGACGACCTCGACCTCCTGAGCGGACGAGAGCGTTCGTGGCCAGTCTCCGTACGCGGCCCAGACGAGGTCGGCCATGGAGCCACCCTCGTCATAGGAATCGTTCACCGACACGTACATCACCTTGCGAGACATGGGTGTCTTCCCTTCCGACGCATTGGCGTGTGCAAGACCCCACCTATCGGTGCGTGAGTCTCGACTGCCGCTGCTGTCGATCACGGCGCTCGCCCTGTGCAAGCGCTCGGCGAGACGATAACACACCCATTAGGTTTCCCTTCCGGTGCGTGTACATGTAGCAGGGCCCCGGC
>NZ_JBHTSV010000001.1:380712-404462 GCF_042794925.1 Brachybacterium sp. NPDC056505 | reverse complement strand
GTACGAAACCGTTGCCATGAGCGATCTTGGCAACGGTTTCGTACTTCTCGCGGGCAAAAGGCAGCCGGCGGCGGGGCGGCGGCTGGCGACGCGGCGGCCGACGGGGCCGACCGCCGCCAGACAGCCGGCGGCCCGCCGCCCTCACCCCTCGGCGCCGGCGCGCTTCTTGTTGTAGACGTCGAAGGCGACGGCGAGGATCAGCACCACGCCGCGCACGATCGACTGGGTGGACTGGCCGATGCCCATGATCTGCATGCCGTTGGACATGACCGCCATGATCAGGCCGCCGATGATGGCGCCCTGCACCTTGCCCACACCGCCGCTGACGGCGGCGCCGCCGATGAACGCGGCCGCGATCGCGTCGAGCTCGAACATGTTGCCCGCGCCCGGCTGCGCCGAGTTCGAGCGGGCCGAGTAGACGATGCCGGCGATCGCGGAGAGCAGGCCCATGTTCACGAACAGCATCATGTTCACCAGGCGCGTCTTCACACCGGAGAGGCGTGCGGCCTGCAGGTTCCCGCCCATGGCGTAGACATGCCGGCCGAAGACGGTCTGCTGGCTGACGAAGGAGTAGATGAGGATCAGCGCGGCCAGCAGGATCAGCACCATGGGGAGGCCGCGGGCGTTGGCGATCTGCCAGGCGAAGGCCATCACGATGACGGCGACGACGGCGACCTTGACCGCGAAGATCCACAGCGCCTCGACGCTCTGGTCGTAGCGCAGCTTCGCGAGGCGCGCCCGCCACTGCTGGAGCGCGAACACGATCACCACGGCGGCCGCGACGACCAGCGTGAACACGTCGTACCCGGGGCCGCCGAAGAGGCCGTTGAGGAAGCCGCCGGCGATCTTCTGGTACGCCTCGGGGAACGGCGAGAGCGACACGTTGCCCAGGGTCTGCATGGTCATGCCGCGGAAGATGAGCATGCCCGCGAGGGTCACGATGAACGCCGGGATCCCGACGATCGCGACCCAGAACCCCTGCCACAGGCCCACCAGGATGCCGACGCCGAGGGCCGCGAGGATCCCCAGCCACCACGGCAGCCCGTGCTGGATGACGACCACGGCTGCGACCGAGCCGGTGAACGCGACGACCGAGCCGACCGAGAGGTCGATGTGCCCGGCGACGATGATGAGCACCATCCCGATCGCGAGGATCAGGATGTAGGAGTACTGCAGGATCAGGTTCGTGAGGTTGCCCGGGCTCAGCAGCGCGCCGCGGGTGAGCACCGTGAACAGCAGCACGATGAACACGAACGCGATGTAGATGCCGCTCTGGCGGACGTTCCTGGTGAGCAGGTCCTTGATATCGGAGGTTCCGGCCATCGGTGGTCCCTCACTCCCTCTCCATGGTCATGAGCTCCATCAGGTGCTCCTGCGTGGCGTCCGCGGCGCTCACCTCTCCGGTGATGCGGCCGGCGGACAGTGTGTAGATGCGATCGGCGAGCCCCATCACCTCGGGCAGCTCGGAGGAGATCACGACGATCGCCTTCCCCTGCTCCGCGAGCTCGTTGATCAGCGTGTAGATCTCGTACTTCGCGCCGACGTCGACGCCGCGGGTGGGCTCGTCGAGGATCAGCACGTCGGGCTCGGTGAACAGCCACTTGCTGAGCGCGACCTTCTGCTGGTTGCCGCCGGAGAGCTGGCCGACGCGCGAGAGCACCGTCGGCGTCTTGATGTTCAGCGACTTCCGGTAGCGCTCGGCGACGGAGATCTCCTGGTTGCCGTCGATCCAGCCCGTGCGGGAGACCTTGCCCAGCGCCGCGGCGCTGATGTTGCGCCGCACGTCCTGGATGAGGTTCAGCCCGTAGCGCTTGCGGTCCTCGCTGACGTACGCGATGCCGCTGCCGATCGCGTCGGCCACGCCGCGCACGTTCGCGGGGCGCCCGTGCATGAACACCCTCCCGCTGATCTCGCGCCCGTAGGAGCGGCCGAACACGCTCATCGCGAGCTCGGTGCGGCCCGCGCCCATGAGGCCGGCGATGCCGACGACCTCACCGGCGCGCGCGGTGATCGAGACCCCGTCGACGAGGGTGCGGTCGGGCTGGGTCGGGTGGGTGACGTGCCAGTCCTCGATGCGCAGCACCTCCTCGCCGATCTCGACGCTGCGCTCGGGGAACATGCTGTCCATGTCCCGCCCGACCATCCCCTTGATGATGCGCGGGATGAGGCCGCGGCCCGACGCTCCCCCGCCGTGCATGTCGATGGTCTCGATGGTCGAGCCGTCGCGGATGACGGTGGTGGTGTCGGCGATCTCGGCGATCTCACCGAGCTTGTGGGAGATGATGATCGAGGTGACGCCCTGCTCGTCGCGCAGACCGCGGATGAGGCCGAGCAGGTGCTCGGAGTCGTCGTCGTTCAGCGCGGCGGTGGGCTCGTCGAGGATCAGCAGGCTCACGTTCTTCGAGAGCGCCTTGGCGATCTCGACGAGCTGCTGCTTGCCGACCCCGAGCTGACCGACCGGCGTCACCGGGTTCTCGTCGAGGCCCACGCGGCGCAGCAGCTTGAGCGCCTCCGAGTTGGTCTCGCCCCAGCTGATGACGCCCCCGCGGGAGCGCTCGTTGCCCAGGAAGATGTTCTCGGCGATGGTCAGGTGAGGCACCAGGGCGAGCTCCTGGTGGATGATCACGATCCCCTCGGCCTCGGAGTCGTTGATCGAGTGGAAGCTCATGGGGCGGCCGCGGAAGTGGATCTCGCCGTCGTAGGTGCCGGCGGGCTCGACGCCCGAGAGCACCTTCATGAGCGTGGACTTCCCTGCCCCGTTCTCCCCGCAGATCCCGTGGATCTCGCCCTCGCGGACGCTCAGGGAGACGTCCTTCAGGGCGGTGACGCCGGGGAAGCGCTTGGTGATGGAGCGCATCTCGAGGATGCTGTCGTTCATCGGGCCCTCCTTCGGGCTGGAACGCAGGTGCATGCGCCGCGGGCGCGCGCGGCGACCGGATCGACCGCGCGGGCACGGGCGGGGGCGTCGGCCGCGGTGAGGGACTGCTGGTCCCGCGGCCGACGCCGATTCGTCCCGAGCACGCTCAGGCCTGGCCCTTCTCGACCTGCTCCTCCGTGTAGTAGCCGGAGTCGACGAGGATCTTCTCGTAGTTGGACTCGAGCACCATCTCGACGGGCAGCAGGTAGGAGGGGACGACCTTCGAGCCGTTGTCGTAGGTCTTGGTGTCGTTCGCCTCCGGCTCCTTGCCCTCGAGGTATGCCTTGGCGGCGACCACGGCCTGGTCGGCGAGCTTGCGGGTGTCCTTGAAGATCGTCGAGAACTGCACGCCGTCGGCGATGAGCTTGATAGAGGCGATCTCGGCGTCCTGGCCGGTGATGATCGGCAGGCCGTCCTTGATGGTGTCGCCGCGGCCGTCGTTCTGCAGGGCGTTGATGATGCCGCGCGAGAGCGGGTCGGCCGGGGCGAGGACGCCGTCGAGCTTCTTGTCGCCCTTGTAGTGGGTGGTCAGCAGGTTCTCCATGCGCTTCTGCGCGGTCTCCTGCTCCCAGCGCTGGATGGCGCACTGGTCGATGTCGGTCTGCTTGGAGGGCACCTCGAGCACGCCGTCGTCCATGTACGGCTGCAGGGTGTCGATCGCGCCCTTCCAGAACAGGTGGGCGTTGTTGTCGTCGAGCGAGCCGGCGAACAGCTCGATGTTCAGCGGACCCTTCGGGGCGTCGGAGGCCTTCTTGAACTTCTCGTCGAGCAGACCGAGACCGAAGAGCAGGGAGTTCGCCTGGGTGACGCCCACCTTGTAGTTGTCGAAGGTGACGTAGAAGTCGACGTTCTCGCTGTTGGTGAGCAGGCGGTCGTAGGAGATCACGGGGATCCCGGCGGCCTTCGCCGCGTCGAGCTGGCTGGTCAGGGCCGAGCCGTCGATCGAGGCGATGATCAGGGCGGCGACGCCCTGGGTGACCATCTGGTCGATCTGCTGGGACTGGGTGGGGATGTCGTCGTCGGCGTACTGGAGGGTGACCTTGTAGCCCTCCTTCTCGAGGGACTTCTTGATGTTCGCGCCGTCCTGGACCCAGCGCTCATAGGTCTGGGTGGGCATGGCCACGCCGATGGTCTGGTCCTTGGGGTCGGCCTCGGTGTCGGGGCCCGAGGATCCGGCGCCGCCGCCGGAGCATGCCGCGAGGGCGGCGATCGCGCCGAGCGAGCCGGCGCCGGCGAGGAACGTGCGCCTGCTGGGCACGGGATGGCTGCTGGTCATGGTGTCTCCTCTTCGAAACGGTGCCCGCGTCCGGGACTCGCGCGCGCTGCGCGGGTGTCGGGGATGGGGCGGCGGGCGGATGGGCCGGCAGCGGTGCCGGCGGCATCGGATCCACGCGCTGTGGCGTGGAGCACCTTGGATGATAACGTTCACATCCACTGCGGGCGCAACCATTTGCGCGGCCCACGAGGTCACGGAATCGCAACGTTCACATCGGCGTGCGCGACGGGGATGCCGGAGGTCGTGCCGCCGTATCCTTCGAAAGGCCCCACGCACTCCGCCCAGGCGCGCCCCACGCACCTCTCTCCCGCCGACATCCACGGAGCTCCCATGCCGACGACCTCGCGCCGACCCTCGATGCTCGATGTCGCGGCGCGCGCCGGGGTCTCGTACCAGACGGTCTCGCGAGTGCTCAACGAGCCGTCGATCGTGCGCCCGGAGACCCGCGACCGCGTGCTCGAGGCGATCGTCGAGCTCGGGTACGCGCGCAACCGCGCGGCCCGGGCGCTGAAGACCACCCGCTCGGCCCTCGTCGGCGTGCTGTCGGACGGCTCCTCGCTGTTCGGCCCCGCGGAGACCACCGCGGCGATCGAGCGGGCCGCTCGCGAGGCCTGCTACTCGACCCTTCTCGCGACCGTCGCCCCTGGTGAGCCGCACGCGCAGGTCGCCTCGGACCTCGTCGGCTCCGGGGTCGACGGGATCATCGTGGTCGCCGGGCACGACGGCATGACGCCCGTGGCCGAGGCCGCGGCCCGCACCACTCCTGTGCTCTCGGTGTCCTCGGGACCTTTGGATGCGACGGGCGTGGAGGTCGTCGGCGTGGACCAGGCGAGCGGCGCCCGCGCGGTCATCACGCACCTGGCCGACCAGGGCATGCGCCGGATCGTGCACGTGCCGGGCCCCGTCGACTGGTTCGACGCGCGCGCTCGGCGCCGCGGCACCGAGGAGACGCTCGTGCAGATCGGGGCGGACGGCGAGTGCACGGACCCCGGCGACTGGTCGGCGCGCTCGGGATACCGGATCGGCACCAAACTCGCCGCGCGAGCCCTCCCGGACGCCATCTTCGCCGCGAACGACCTGATGGCGATCGGGATCCTGCGCGCCCTGCGCGAGCGCGGCATCGAGGTCCCTCGAGACGTCGCCCTCGTCGGCTTCGACGACATCGAGGGCGCCACCTACACCACGCCCTCGCTCACCTCTGTCACCCAGCCCTTCGCGCAGCTCGGCCGGGCGGCGATGCACCGGCTGCTCGCGCGGCTCGAGGACGGGGCAGGCGCAGCGGACGGGACGGACGGACCAGAGGGGCCGGACGACCCCTCCGCCGCACTCGCGCCGGAGCTCGTCGTGCGGGAATCGAGCCTCCGGCCCCTCTGACGCGGAGCGGCTCGTCGTCCGATCCCGGCCCCACCGCACGACGGTCCCGGCCGCGCGAACGGCTCGCGCGAGAACCCACGCGCGCGCCGTGCAGCACTAGGCTTCGTGCCCGTGACCATGCATCCCGCCTCCCCCACCCCGCCCTCTCCCGGCACGCCCAGCGAGCCGTCGCCCGCGCGCGGTTCCGCCGGTCGCTACGTCGGCCCGGTCCTGCTGGTGCTCGCGATCGCGGCGATCGGGCTGCTGTGGGCGAAGTGGTACCCGTACACGCTGAAGACCATCGGGCTCGCAGAGAGCGGCACGTGGGACGGGTCGGTGCTCTCGGACGCGGCGGTCGACGCGCCGACGTGGTGGCGCGGCGGCTGGGACTTCCTGGTCACCTACACGCTGGCGATCTGGAAGGCGCTGCTGGTCGCGCTCGTCATCTCCGCGGCGGTCCAGGCCTTCCTGGGTCCCGAGAGGCTCGCGCGGCTGATCTCCGGCGGGCGCGCGCGATCCGGCGCCGCCGCGGCCTCGGGGCGGGCCGACGACCGGGGCGCCGCCCGCGCGGCCCTCGCGGGCCTGCCGGCGATGATGTGCACGTGCTGCACCGCCCCGGTGGTCGTCGGCCTGCGGCGCGCGGGCGTCCCGGTCCGCGCGGCGACGGCGTTCTGGCTGGCCAACCCGGTGCTGAACCCTGCTGTCATCGTGTTCCTCGCGATCATCGGCCCCTGGCAGTGGGCCGCGACGCGCGTGGTCGTCGGCATCGCGCTCGTGGCCGTCGCGGTGGTCGTCGCCGGGAGGCTCGCGGGGCGCGGGGCGCAGATCGGCTCGCCCTCGGGCCCCGCAGGCGCCGGCACCGAGCGGGTCGCGATCGCCGCGACTCCCGTCTCCCCTCGGACGGTGCAGCCCGGGGCGGCCTCTGCCGGAGGGATCGCGTCGCAGACCTCCGCCTCCGCTCCCCTGCGGTTCCTGCGCGAGCTGGGACGCCTTGCGGTGCGGCTCGTCCCCGAGTACCTCGGGATCGTGTTCGTGGTCGGCGTGCTGCTGCACCTGGGCGGATGGCGACTGGGGGCGATCGACTGGTCCGTCGCGGCAGTGCTGCTCTTCGCCCTGATCGCCGTGCTCATGGTGATCCCGACGGCCGGCGAGATCCCGGTGCTCCTCGCCCTGGCGGCGCTCGGCGCCGACCCGTGGGCCGAGGGCGTCGCCCTGATCTGCCTGAGCGCCGTCAGCCTCCCCTCGCTGGTCATGGTGGGACGGGCGCTGACCTGGCGGGCCTCGGCCGGGATCGCGGGTGTGGTGCTCGCGGCAGGGCTCGCGGCGGGCGCCCTGCTGGCGCTCTGAGCGGCTGTGCCGCCGCTCCCGGGAGACCGGATCCTCGCGTCGCGTCCGATGTGCACGTTGCCGACCCCGGGTGGGCCTGATCGAATAGGGCCATGACCCACGACGATGTGACCGCTCCCCGCCCCGATGCCGCCGACCTCATCTCCCGGGGGCGCGCGCACCTGGGGATCGAGCTGGGCTCGACCCGGATCAAGGCGGCCCTCGTCGACGATGCGGGGGCCGTGCTCGCGACCGGCTCCTTCGCCTGGGAGAACACGCTCGCCGACGACAGCTGGACCTACCCGATGGACGAGGTCTGGGAGGGTCTCGCCGCCTGCTTCGCGGACCTCGCCGACGCCGTGCGCACGCGCTTCGACGTGCCCCTCACCCGGCTGGCGTCCCTGGGCGTCTCCGCGATGATGCACGGCTACATCGCCCTGGACGCGGACGGCGAGCTGCTCGCCCCGTTCCGCACCTGGCGCAACACCTATACGTCCGACGCCGCGTCCCTGCTCTCGGAGACCTTCGGCCAGAACATCCCCTTGCGCTGGTCCGTCTCCCATCTTCTGCACGCCGTGCTCGGCGGCGAGGAGCACGTGGGGAGGATCGCCGCGATCACCACGCTGTCCGGCCTCGTCCACCGCCGCCTCACCGGGCGCTCCGTGCTGGGCGTGGGCGATGCCAGCGGGATGTTCCCGATCTCCTCCGCGGGCGGCGCGCCGGACTACGACCGCGAGCTCCTCGAGCGCTTCGCCGCGCTGGACGCCGTCGCCGACGTCCCCTGGGATCTCGCCGACCTGCTCCCGGAGGTGCTCGTGGCCGGGCAGAACGCCGGGACGCTCACCGAGGAGGGCGCGCGGCTGCTCGATCCGTCGGGCACCCTCGAGGCGGGCGTCCTCACCGCCCCGCCCGAGGGCGACGCGGGCACGGGAATGGTCGCGACCCAGGCGATCGCCCCGCGCACGGGCAACGTGAGCGCCGGAACCAGCGCGTTCGCGATGGTCGTGCTCGAGCGTCCGCTCGCGACGCCCCGCGAGGAGATCGACATGGTCACGACCCCTTCGGGCGATCCGGTCGCGATGATCCACACGAACAACTGCACGGGCGATCTCGACCAGTGGCTCGGCGTGTTCGCGCAGTTCGCGCAGCTGCTCGGGCACGACGTGGACACCGAGGAGCTGTACGCGCGGCTCTTCGAGGCGGGCGCCGCGGGCGACGCCGACGCGGGCGGGGTGCTGTCCTTCAACTACCTCTCGGGAGAGCACCAGACGGGTGTCGACTCCGGCCGACCGCTCCTCGTGCGCACCCAGCAGGCGAGCTTCACGCTCGAGAACCTCATGCGCGCCCAGCTGCACGGCGCCTTCGGCGCGCTGGCCGTGGGCATGGAGGTGCTCCTCGAGGAGGAGAAGGTGGGGCTCGACGTCATGTACGCCCACGGCGGCATCTTCCGCACGAAGGGCGTGGCCCAGCAGGTCCTCGCCGACGCCCTGCGCACACCGGTCGCCCTCGGCGCGTCGGCCGGCGAGGGCGGCGCCTGGGGCATGGCGCTGCTCGCCGCGCACACGGCGCAGCTGGCGGAGGGGAAGGCCGGCCGGGCCGACTCGGACGGGCCGGCGCGGGGCGGAGCCGAGGAGGCGACCGCGGAGGCGCTGCGCAGCTTCCTGGCCGACGAGGTCTTCGCCGCCCAGGAGGTCACGACGCTCGAGCCGACCGACGCGGGCGCGCAGGGCTACGCCGACTGGCTGGGCGGCTACCGCGCGGCGCTGCCCGTGGAGCGCCTCGCCGGGGAGTCGATCGACTGAGACCGACGGGGCATCCCTCTTTCGCGGCGCTCGCGCGCACTCCTCCGTGCCGCCTTGCGCGAGGTGTCGCCGGAACCGTAATGTGAACGTTGCCATGCTGATGTGTCCGCACGTCGAAGGAGCCCCATGACCCTCGTCCTCACCGAGCTCCCCGAGGCCGCCCAGGAGGCGGTCGCGCGGACCCGCGAGCGCGTCGCCGCTCTGCACGCGGAGCTCCCGCGCAACGGCCTGGTCGTCTGGACCGCCGGGAACGTGTCCGAGCGCGTGCCCCGCCCGTCGGTCGACTCGCCGTCGGACGGCGCGCCGTCGACCGATCCCGCAGACACCCCGGAGCTGTTCGTCATCAAGCCCTCCGGCGTCTCGTACGACGCCCTCTCCCCCGAGTCGATGGTCGTGTGCACGCTGGACGGGGAGAAGATCGCCGACGGCACGCCCGAGGCGCTCTCCCCCTCCTCCGACACCGCCGCCCACGCCTACGTGTACCGGCACATGGACGAGGTGGGCGGGGTCGTGCACACCCACTCGACCTATGCGACCGCCTGGGCGGCGCGCGGCGAGGAGATCCCCTGCGTGCTGACGATGATGGCCGACGAGTTCGGCGGGCCGATCCCCGTGGGCCCGCTCGCCGTGATCGGCGACGACTCGATCGGACAGGGCATCGTCGGCACCCTCCGCACCTCCCGCTCGCGGGCCGTGCTCATGCGGAACCACGGCCCGTTCACGATCGGGCACGATGCGCGCGACGCGGTGAAGGCCGCCGTCATGTGCGAGGAGGTCGCGCGCACGGTCCACATCTCCCGCCAGCTCGGCGAGCCGCTGGCGGTCCCCGAGACTCTCGTCGACTCCCTCTTCGACCGCTACCAGAACGTCTACGGGCAGCGCTGAGTGCCGGCGCCGGCGCGTTCGGCGACTATGAGGTCAGTAACCCCGGTGCCGTGCACCGCTCCACGGATCTCCGGCGCGAGCAGGAGTGATGCCTTCCCCTCGCCGTCACTGTGACGCCCATGGGGCGGCTGGCCCCTTGAAAGAAGTCTGAGAAGGACCGACGCTGGAGGTTCGGCCGACGACGTCCGATGTCCGATGCACGACCCACCAGCCTTCGTCGAAGGGAACTGCTTGAGCTCGCCCATCCCGCCCGAAGCCGCCGACGCGGCGACCGACTCCCCCACCTCCTCGCACGACCGTCCCGCCGCCTGGCCCGAGGACCTCCCCACCACCGTCCATCTGCCCGAGCACCTGCAGATCGACGAGCGCGACAGCGACGACGAGATCACCCAGAAGCTGCGCCGGCAGGGCGCACGCATCGGCCGCGGAACCATCGCCCCCGCCGTCTTCTGGCCCTCCCTGATCGTGATCCTCGCGGTCGCCGTGGGCACCGTGATCGCCCCCGACGTCTCCAGCACCGTCTTCCAGGGCGTGCAGAACTGGATCGTGGCGACCCTGGGCTGGTACTACATGCTGATCATCGGCCTCTTCGTGGCGTTCTCGGCGATCATCGCTCTGAGCCGCTTCGGTCGGATCCGACTGGGCCGGGACGAGGACCGACCCGAGTTCTCGACCCTCTCGTGGTTCGCGATGCTGTTCGCCGCCGGCATGGGCATCGGCCTGGTCTTCTACGGCGTCGCCGAGCCGCTGGGCTACACCACCAACAACGTGAAGCCCGGATGGGACGGCGAGGGCGTGGAGCTCTCCGGTCTGGCCATGGCGCAGACCTTCCTGCACTGGGGCCTGCACCCCTGGGCCTGCTACGCCGTGATCGGCCTGGCCCTCGCCTACGCCGTGCACCGCCGAGGCCGTCCCGTCTCGATCCGGTGGGCGCTCGAGCCGATCTTCGGCGAGCGCGTCAAGGGCTGGGTCGGCGACGTCATCGACGCCCTCGCGATCTTCGGCACCGTCTTCGGCATCGCCACCTCGCTGGGCCTGGGCGTCCAGCAGATCTCCGCCGGCATGCAGGCCATCGGCCTGATCGGCGACGTCAACAACTGGCTGCTCGTGGCGCTGATCGTCGTGATCTCTCTGCTGGCCATGGTGTCCGTGGTCAGCGGCGTCGGTGCGGGCATCAAGTGGCTCTCGAACATCAACCTCTCGCTCGCCGGCCTGCTGATGATCGTGGCGCTGCTGTTCGGGCCCACCGTCTTCCTGCTGCAGAACTTCGTCGAGTCCCTGGGCGTCTACTTCGCCAACGTCTTCCACATGACCCTCGACGTGGGCGCCTACCAGCGCTCCGAGAAGGCGCAGACCTGGTGGTCCGGCGCCACCCTGTTCTACTGGGGCTGGTGGATCGCCTGGGCGCCGTTCGTGGGCGTGTTCATCGCCCGCATCTCCCGCGGTCGCACGGTGCGCGAGTTCATCGCCGGCGTGCTGCTGGTGCCCTCCGTGGTCGGCATGGTCTGGTTCTCGATCTGGGGCGGCAGCGGCCTGTACCGCCAGTGGTTCGGCGCGGGCGACCTCGGCGACATCACGGCCGAGGAGTCGCTGTTCCGCATCCTCGAGGACCTTCCGCTCAGCGGCATCCTGTCGGTGCTGGGCATCCTGCTGGTCGCGATCTTCTTCATCACCTCCTCGGACTCCGGGTCCCTCGTGGTCGACATGCTCGCCTCGGGCGGTCACCCGAACCCGCCGATGTGGTCGCGCATCCTGTGGGCCGCCCTCTCGGGCTTCCTCGCCGCCGCGCTGCTGCTCTCGGGCGGGCTGGAGTCCCTGCAGGCGGGTTCGCTGGCCACGGCCCTGCCGTTCAGCGTGATCCTGCTGCTCATGTGCGTGGCGCTGGTCAAGGCGCTGCGCCTGGACTCGGCGGTCGTCGAGGCGCACGAGCTCAGCGCCCGCCTCGAGCGCGTGACCGAGCACGTCACCGGGTCGCTCCCGGACAACGAGCAGCTGGGCAGCTTCGTCGACGACCGGATCGACTACCGGCTCTCGGCGACCCGCGGCGCCCTCGACAGGGGGCAGCGGGGCGGACGCTCCGCGCGTCCCGGCTCGAAGCGCCGCGAGGACTGACACCTCGACATCTCGGGCCAAGAGGAGGCCGTCGCCCCGTGGGCGGCGGCCTCCTGGCTGTCCGCATCCGGGACGGGATCTCGCGCCGAACCGGCTCCCCACCGTAGGATGTGAACGTTCAACCACGACCGAAGGAGACCCCGTGGACAACCCGTTCGCCGCACGCGAGATCTGGTTCCTCACCGGCAGCCAGGGCCTGTACGGGCAGGAGACCCTCGACCAGGTCGCCGAGCAGTCCCGCACCATCGCCGAGACCCTCGACACCGCGGACGACGTGCCCGTGAAGATCGTCTGGAAGCCCGTGCTCACCAGCCGCGACGCGATCCGCGAGACCGCCCTCGCGGCGAACTCCGACCCGGCGTGCGTGGGCGTCATCGCCTGGATGCACACCTTCTCCCCCGCGAAGATGTGGATCCTGGGGCTCGACGCCCTGCAGACCCCTCTGCTGCATCTGCACACGCAGGCGAACGAGAAGCTGCCCTGGTCGAGCATCGACATGGACTTCATGAACCTCAACCAGGCCGCCCACGGCGACCGCGAGTTCGGGTACATCGCCTCGCGGCTCGGCGTCGAGCGCAAGACGGTCGTCGGCCACGCCTCGCATGCCGACGTCCAGCAGCGCATCGGCCGCTGGGCGCGCGCGGCGACGGGCTGGGCGGAGATGCACTCGCTGCGCCTCGCGCGCTTCGGCGACAACATGCGCGACGTCGCCGTCACCGAGGGCGACAAGACCGAGGCCGAGCTGCGCCTGGGCGTCTCGGTGAACACCTGGGGCGTCAACGACCTCGTCGAGGTCGTCGACGGCATCGAGGAGTCCGCGATCGACGAGCTCGTCGCGGTCTACGACGCCGAGTACGACGTCGTCCCCGAGCTGCAGGAGGGCGGCGAGCGCCGCGAGTCCCTCCGCTACGGCGCGCGGCTCGAGCTGGGCCTGCGCTCCTTCCTCGAGGAGGGCGGCTTCGGCGCCTTCACCACCAACTTCGAGGACCTCGGCGGGCTGCGCCAGCTGCCCGGCCTGCCGGTGCAGCGCCTCATGGCCGACGGCTACGGCTTCGGCGCCGAGGGCGACTGGAAGACCGCGATCCTGGTGCGCGTCGCGAACGTCATGGGCTTCGGCCTCCCCGGCGGCGCCTCGCTCATGGAGGACTACACCTACGAGCTCACGCCCGGCGAGCAGAAGATCCTCGGCGCCCACATGCTCGAGGTCTCCCCGTCGCTGACCACCGCGCGGCCCCGCCTCGAGATCCACCCGCTGGGGATCGGCGACCGCGAGGACCCGGTGCGCCTGACCTTCACGGCCGATCCCGGCCCCGGCCTCGTGATCGCCATGAGCGACATGCGCGAGCGCTTCCGCCTGGTCGCCAACACGGTGCAGATCGTCGCGCCCGACGAGCCCCTGCCGAACCTGCCCGTGGCCTGCGCGGTGTGGGAGCCCGCGCCGAGCCTGGCGACGTCCGCCGAGTGCTGGCTGACCGCGGGCGCCGCCCACCACACGGTGATGACCACGGCGACCGACCTCGAGACCTGGGAGGACCTCGCGGAGATCTCCGGGCTCGAGCTCGCCGTCATCGACGACTCGACCACCGTGCGCTCCTTCGCGCAGGAGCTGCGCGTGAACCAGGTCTTCCACCGCCTCGCGCAGGGCTTCTGAGGCATGGCGGCGAGCTCCGGAATGCGCGGATCCGGCGGTGATGCGGCGAACGGCTCCCTCCCGGGCCTCAGCTGGTCGGGCACGATCGACTACGGCCCGGGGCCCCTGCACCGGCCGACGTCCGTCGACGCGCTGCGCGCCCTCGTCGGCCGCTCCGACCGGATACGAGCGCTCGGCACCCGGCACTCGTTCTCGCGGGTCGCGGCGTCCGACGCGGATCTGGTGACGCTCGAGGCGATGCCGGGCGGCATCGACGTCGACACGGAGCACCGCACCGTGCGGGTCGGGGCCGGGGTCCGGTACGGGGAGCTCGTACTTGCACTCTGGGAACAGGGCCTCGCGCTGCCGAGCATGGGCTCCCTCCCGCACATCTCGGTGGGCGGCGCGAGCGCGACCGGCACCCACGGATCCGGTGACCGCCAGCGCTCGCTCGCCTCCTCGGTGCGGGCGATCGAACTGGTGACCGCGGACGGCGACCTCGTCGGCTTCTCCCGCGAGGCCGACCCCGAGGTGTTCGACGGGATGGTGCTCGCCCTGGGTGCCCTGGGGATCGTCACCCGCCTCGAGCTCGACCTGGTGCCCGCCTTCCGGATGCGGCAGGCCGTCTACCTGGACCTGCCGCCCGAGCAGATGAGCGACACGGGCCTCGGCGCGGTGCTCGCGAGCGCCTACAGCGTGAGCATGTTCCACCACTGGGACGGGACGGCCGCGCAGGTGTGGGTGAAGCAGGAGGCCGACGGCACCCCGGACCCGATGCCGGATGCCTGGCACGGCGCGCGGCGAGCCCCGGGCCCCGTCCACCCGGCCCCGGACATGCCGCCCACGTTCTGCACCGACCAGAGCGGGGAGCCCGGTCCGGCGTTCGAGGTCCTCCCCCACTTCCGGATGGAGTTCACACCCAGCAGCGGCGCGGAGATCCAGTCGGAGTACTTCGTGCTGCGCGAGCAGGTGGGCGAGGCCGTCACCGCCGTGAGCGAAACGGTCGAGCGGATCCGCCCGCTGCTGATCGTCTCGGAGATCCGCTCCACCGCGGCCGACGGCCTCTGGCTGAGCCCCGCCCACGAGCGCGCGAGCGCGTGCATCCACTTCACCTGGAAGAGCAGGCCCGAGGAGGTTCGTGCGGTGCTGCCCGAGGTCGAGGCCGCCCTCGCGCCGTTCTCGCCGCGCCCCCACTGGGGGAAGGTGTTCACGCTCGACGCGGATGCCGTGCGCGCCCAATACCCGCGGCTCGCGGACTTCCAGACGCTGCGGGAGCGGCTGGACCCGCAGCGGGTGTTCCGGAACGAGTACGTGGACGGGCTGCTGGGGGCGTGAGCCCACGGACAGCTCGGTGAGCTGCCCGACGCGTCGGTGAGCTGCCGAACAGCGGGGTGGTGGCGGGTTCAGGACGTGCGCGGCAGCTCACGCACGTATCCTTCCCAGCAACCGTTCGCGCGGCGGCGTCCCCGTCCCGGGCCGCCGTCCCACGGCGGCCCCGTACCCGACCCGCAGGAGACCGCATGCCCGCCGTCCGGCTCACCGACGTCGCGCGAGACGCCGGCGTCTCGCTCGCCACCGCCTCGAGGGTCCTCAACGGCTCGGACAGGGTGCCCGGCAAGGACGTCGCCGAGCGCGTGCAGCGTTCGGCAGCGAAGCTCGGGTACGTGACGAACGCGCAGGCCCAGGCTCTCGCCCGCTCCCGCTCCGGGCTCATCGGCCTCGTCGTCCATGACATCTCCGACCCGTACTTCGGGGAGATCGCCCGGCAGATCCAGACGCGGGTCTTCGCCTCGGGCACGCAGGTGCTGCTCACCCAGACCGACCGCGACGCGGAGACCGAGTCGCGCGCGATCCGGGCGCTGATCGCCCAGCGCGTGGACGCCCTGGTGATCGTCGGTTCCTCCTCCTACGGCGCCAGCTCCGACGAGACCCTGACGGCGATGCTCGAAGGGTTCGCCCGCAACGGCGGCCTGGTGGTCGGGATCGGCCAGTCGCCGGGCGTGGGGCGCACGATCGACGTCGGGGATGCCGACGGCGCCCGTGCGCTCGCGACCGCGCTGGTCGTCGAGGGCCATCGGCGCTTCGCCGTCGTCGGCGCGCACGGCCCCGTGCCCGCGGCCGCGCACCGCACCGGCGGCTTTCTCGCGGGCCTCGCGGAGGCGGGCCTCGAGGCCGAGCTGAGCGTCGAGGCGACCCTCGACCGCCAGGGCGGGCACGAACTCGCCCGGCGCGTCGCCGAGCACCTGCAGAAGGGTGGGGCCAGGGACTCAGCGGCTCCGCTGTGCGTGTTCGCCCCGGCCGACGTCATGGCGCTCGGGGCCATCGGCGAGCTGCGCCGCCAGGGACTGCGGGTCCCCCAGGACGTGGCCGTCGCCGGGTTCGGCGGGGTCCCCGCCGGCCTCGACGCGAGCCCCACCCTGAGCACCCTGGCCCTCCCCCTCGAGCAGATCGCCGACACCGCCGTGGGCTGGGTGCTCGGGGAGGCCGAGGAGGGCCCGGAAACGGAGCAGACCGTCTGGACGGCGCCCGGGGAGACCGCCCTGCGGGAGAGCACGGCGACCGCGTCGCGGTAGGCCACGGCGGATGGTCTCCGCGCGCGCGTGCCCGACGCACGGATTCCGGAAAGGCATCCCGCCTCCGCCCCTGCAGGCCTACCCTGACTCCGCACCTCAGGAGGCCCGTACCCATGTCCTATCTCCGCGCACTCCCCGCGCTGCTCATGCTGATCCTCTACCCGGTCCTCGTGATCGCGCTGGTGGTGATCGTGGTGGCTCTGCTCGTGCTCCTGATCATCGAGCTCCAGTCCGGCCGCGCGATCGTCTTCGCCGTGATCATCCTGCTCGGCCTCCTCGGGGGCATCGGGTACGCGATCAAGGAGCTGGTGACCCGCCCGAAGCCGAGCATCGAGGGCCCTTCCCTGGATCGCGCGCAGGCCCCTGCCCTGTGGGCGCAGGTCGACGAGCTCGCCGCCGCCGTCGGCACCCCCACCGTCGACAGGATCCACGTGCTCCCGGAGGCCAACGCCGCGGTGACCCAGATCGGCGGCGAGCGGATCATGCTGATCGGGCTGCCCGTGCTGGGCGCGATGAGCGTGGGGCAGCTCCGCTCGATCCTCGCGCACGAGCTGGGGCACTACGCGGGCGGCCGGTATGCGCTGGGTTCCTTCCTGCTGCGTGCCCAGGATGCCCTGATCACCATCGCGCGCAACTCCTCGGGCCTGTGGGGTCTGCTGTTCCGCGGCTACGCGCGCCTGTACATCTGGGCGGCGCAGCTGAGCTCGAGGGAGATGGAGCGGGCGGCCGACGGCTTCTCGCTGCGGCTGGCCGGGTCCGACGCCATGGCCTCCGCCTTCGAGCGCCTCGTCGAGACCGAACTCGCCTGGGGCGCCTACTGGAAGAACTTCGTCGGCCCGTCCTTCGCCGTCACCGGGGCCCGTGCCCCGCTGATCGAGGGGCTGCAGCAGATGCTCGTCGAGGAGCACGAGACGATCGCGCCGATCGCACAGCAGGTCATCGCCGAGCAGAAGCCGAGCTGGCAGGACAGCCACCCGCTGCTGCGCGAGCGGATCCAG
Source organism: Brachybacterium sp. NPDC056505 (assembly GCF_042794925.1). Classification (NCBI taxonomy): domain Bacteria; kingdom Bacillati; phylum Actinomycetota; class Actinomycetes; order Micrococcales; family Dermabacteraceae; genus Brachybacterium; species Brachybacterium sp. NPDC056505. The sequence goes on along the minus strand of NZ_JBHTSV010000001.1, from coordinate 387,590 downwards.
CGCGCACGCGCGCACCCGTCGCCCCCGGCGCAGCACGGGGACGCCCCCGCCCTCAGCCTGCTGCCCCGGGACATCGACCCGATCGAGCAGACCGTGCTCTCCGACCCCGACCGCGACCTGTGGTCCTGGGACCGGATATTCCAGCGCACGCAGGCGGTCCGCGAGAACCGGAGCGCCTCCGAGCTCGCCCATGACCTGGTCGCGGCGGGCGTCGTCCCCGCCGCGACCCCACGGGCGATCCTCGAGACGCAGGCGCAGGTGCCGGTCGGCGCCCGCATGCTCGCCGTGCCCCAGCAGCGCACCTTCGACCCCGAGACGATCCGGCCCGAGCAGATCCAGCAGCTGCTGTGCTCCACGATCTTCCGGGATCGGATGCTCGCCGCGGGCGCCATGCACATGCAGGTCGACTTCGGATCCGACGCGACCTTCACGGACCAGAGCGGGGTCGTCGACGTCCCCCAGCTCATCGGCGACGGCGGACCGGAGGCCACGCGCCGCGTCCTCACCGAGCTCGAGCGCCGCGGCGCCGACCTCGACACCCCGTACGAGGCGCCGACGTCGGCCGACGCCGAGGCGATCCCCGAGGACACCCTGCTGGCGGCTCTCACCAACGGCTCCGGCACGGGCCTGATGCCGCGTGACCTGTGGGTCCTCCCTCAGGGCCTGCTCATCGTGCGCAGCCGCATCAACGGCTTCGCGATGCTCGCGGGCGGCAGCCGCGAGGACCGCCAGGCCGAGCGCGTCACCCGGCGCCTCGAGCAGAAGGGCCTGCAGGCCCTGCGCGCGGAGAGGGGCTCGATCTGGATCCCGGCCGAGAGCATCGAGGAGGTCAACGTGCGCGGCGGCGGTGTGCGGATCCGCGTGTCCGGGCGCGATAAGGAGCTGAAGGTCAAGCCCGCCCAGTACTCCGCCACGCTCGGCGACATCGGCGAGGCGCTGCAGCGCGTGTGCCCCGGCAGGCTGACCACCGGACGCGGGCGCACGCCCCTCGGCGGCGCCTGACCCGGGCCAGTCACCCGGGCCAGGCACCCTGGTCAGGCACCCCCGTCAGGCGCTGGGCAGGACCAGCTGCTCGAAGTGCTCGCGGATGGTGCGCACGGCATCGGCGACGGGGGTCGCCCAGACGTCCTCGTGGAAGATCTCGACCTCGATCGGCCCGGTGTACCCGGTCCCCGCGATCATGCGGGTGATCGCGGGGAAGTCGATGAAGCCGTCGCCCATGTACCCGCGGGAGTTCAGGGTCTCGGCGGCCAGCGGCAGGATCCAGTCGCACACCTGGTAGCCCAGCAGGCGTCCGCTCGCGCCCGCGCGGGCGATCGACGCCGCGAGCTCCGGGTCCCACCACACGTGGTAGGTGTCCACGATGGCGCCGACGGCGTCGCTGCCCACCTGCTCTGCGATGTCGAGGGCCTGGGCGGTGGTGGAGACGACGCCGCGGTCGGCCGCGAAGATCGGGTGCATGGGCTCGATCGCGAGGCGCACCCCGGCCTGCTCGGCGTGCGGGGCGAGCTGCGCGATGTTCTCCGCGACCCGGTCCCGGGCGGCCGCGAGGTCCTTGTCCCCATGGCTCAGGCCGCCGACGACCAGCACCAGCACATCGGTGCCGAGCCCCACCGCCTCGTCGATCGCGCGGCGGTTGTCCTCGAGCGCTGCGCGGCGGTCGGCAGGGTCGGCGGCCGTGAAGAATCCGCCGCGGCACAGGCTCGTGACCTGCAGTCCGGCGTCGTCGACCCGGCGGCGCAGCTCGGTCAGACCCGTGGTCTCGACGTCCTGGCGCCACAGGCCGATCCCGCCGACGCCCCCGTCGACGCATGCCGCGAGCACCTCATCGATGGGGGTGGTGCGCACGCTCCAGCGGTTGAGGGACAGGCGCGGGACGGGGGCAGGGTGCGGGGTGGTCATGCGAGGACCTCCTGGGGGTCGAAGCCGTGCAGGCGGAGCATCGCGTGCCAGCGCTCGGCGGCCAGGGTCGGGTTCTCGAGGTTCCCGGTGGCCGCGGCGAGCTCGACGATGCGCGAGAGGTGCGGGAGGCTGCGCGCGCTGTGCAGTCCGCCGACCATCTGGAAGGCGCGCTGGTGGCCGTTGAGCCAGGACAGGAACGCGACGCCCGCCTTGTAGTGGTAGGTGGGGGCGGCGAAGACCTGCCGGGCAAGACGCTCGGCGTCGTCGAGGATCGCGCGGGCACGGGCGGCGTCGCCCGCGTCCAGCGCCTGGATCGCCGCCGATGCGGCCGGGGCGGTCGCGGCGAAGGCGCCGAGCAGCGCGTGGGAGAAGCCCCCGTCGGCCGACGGGCCCGGCTCGCCCGCCGAGAGTCCGTCCGCTGCGGGCGTGCTCCTCGGCGACGCCCCGTCCCCCACGATGAGGTGGGAGAAGTGGAAGTCGTCGCCGGTGAGCATGAGGACGCCCTCGGGCAGTCGGTCGCGCACGGCGACCTCCGCGGCGTCGTCCAGCAGGCTCATCTTCACGCCGCGGATCCGCGAGGGATCGGCGGCGATGATGCGCAGCAGGGTCTCCGCGGCCTCGGCGGTGTCGGACGAGCCGAAATAGCCCGCGAGCTGCGGATCGAAGGCGGTGCCGAGCCAGTGCAGCACCACGGGACGGCGGGCGCGCTCGAGGACCCGGGCGTAGACCTCCTCGAAGTCGGCGGCCGAGCGCGCGGCGCGGGCCAGGTGGCGGCTCGCCATCAGCACGGCCCCGGCGCCGGACTCCTCGGTCGCAGCGAGCTGCTCGCGGTAGGCGTCCACGATCTCGTCGAGCGAGAGCTCCGCCTCCTCCCGGTGGTCGGTCGAGACACCTGCGACGACGAGGTCGCTGACCTGCGCGTCCGGACCGAACAGCGGGGCGATCGCGGGGTCGGCGAGCGCCTCGTGGGCGGCGTCGGCGCTGCGGGTGATGAGCTCCCGGGTCGCCGCGGGGTCCAGTCCCATGTTCCGCTGCGCGGTGTCCATGGCGTCGGCGACGCCGAGGCCCCAGGACCAGATCGTGCGGCGGAAGCCGAGCGTCGCCTCCCAGTCGATCGCCGCAGGGGCACCGGGGGTGTTGTCGGCGTGGGCGAGCGGGACCACGTGCGAGGCCGCATAGACCACGCGCGAGCGCAGCGGGGAGGCAGGACGGGCGAACGCGGCCGACGGGGGCAGCGGCACCGTCCTGAGTCCGCCGTCCTCGTCGAGGAGGGCGAGGCGCCGCGCGGGCTGATCCGGGTTCTTCTCCACCATGGTCCTCACGCCTCCGTGAGCGGCTCGAGGGCGATGCGCCGGCCCTGCGCGGAGCTCTCGAGGCCCGCCTCGGCCAGGCGCACGCCGCGGGCGCCGGCGAGCAGGTCGTAGGGGTAGTCGCGGCCCTCGGCCCAGTGGGCGAGGAAGTCCTCCCACTGGGCCTTGAAGCCGTTGTCGAAGCCGTCGGGCCCGGCGTTGTCAGGGATCTCGTGCCAGTCGGCGCGGTAGTCGTGCGCGTCGGGCACGTCGGGGTTCCAGGTGGGGCGCGGGGTCGCCGCGCGCGGCTGGATCTTCGCTCCCCAGAGGCCGACGACGGCACTGCCGAGCGTCCCGTCGACCTGGAACTGCACGAGCTCGTCGCGGTCCACGCGCACGTCCCAGCTCGAGTTCATCTGCACGACCGTCCCGCCCTCGAGGCGGAAGACGCCGTAGGCGGAGTCGTCGGCCGTGGCCTCGTAGCGCTCGCCCTTCTCGTCCCAGCGCTCCGGGATGTGGGTCGCGACCTGCGCGTACACGTCCTCGATGCGGCCGAAGAGGTTCTCGATGACGTAGTTCCAGTGGGGGAACATGTCCGCGACGATGCCGCCGCCGTCCTCGGCGCGGTAGTTCCAGGAGGGGCGCTGCGGGCTCTGCCCGTCCCCCTCGAACACCCAGTAGCCGAACTCGCCGCGCACCGAGAGGATGCGCCCGAAGAAGCCCTCCTCGACGAGGCGGCGCAGCTTGAGAAGGCCGGGCAGGTAGAGCTTGTCGTGGACGACGCCGCTGACCACGCCCGCGGCCTTCGCCTCCCGGGCGAGCGTGAGGGCGTCGTCGAGGGATTCGGCCGTGGGCTTCTCGGTAAAGATCGCCTTGCCGGCGGCGATCGCCTTGCGGATGTTCGCGACCCGCAGGTTCGTGACCAGGGCGTCGAAGTAGATCTCGAAGCGGTCGTCGGCGAGCGCGGCGTCGAGGTCGGTGGTCCACTCGGTCAGGCCGTGGCGCTCGGCGATCGTGCGCAGCTTCTCCTCGTTGCGGCCGACGAGCAGCAGGTCGGGCACGAGGCGGGTGCCGTCGGCGAGCTCGACGCCGCCCTGCTCACGGATCGCCAGCAGGGACCGCACGAGGTGCTGGCGGTAGCCCATGCGGCCGCTCGCGCCGTTGAGGATGATGCCGATGCGTCGCTCTGTCATGGAGGTCTCCTGGTGTCCGGCGGCGGTGCCGAGTCGGGTGCGTCGGGGCGGCGACCGTCGGGTCATCGCGAGCGCGATGCGGGTAACCGCTTTCCCGCATCGTAGACCATGGGCGGGGCGGGGTGTCGAGGAGGGGGGCGGGCGGGCCGCGAGTGGCGGACGGCGGGCAGCGGCTGCGGGCTGCAGGCGGCGGGCGGCGATCCTCGGTTCATCCCGACCGCACTGTCGTCGCTCTGCGACCACTTCGTGACGAGTTCATGCGGTTCTCGTACCGTGGTCCGCGGGAGCCGTTATCCCGCCACCATCTGCTCGAAGGAGAGCACGCATGACGCAGCAGCCCCCTCCTGCCGGTCCCGCCCTCGCCGCCCCGGTGCGGCCCACCCCGTCGGCCCGCGTCCGCCTGCATCCCCTCACGCCGGGCGCCGCCCGCATCGACGGCGGGTTCTGGGGCCTGCGCCAGCAGCGCAACCGGCGCGACGCCCTGCGCGCGGGGCACGAGCAGCTCGAGTCCTCCGGCACCCTGCAGAACTTCCGGATCGCCGCCGGGACTGCCGAGGGCGAGGCCCGCGGCATGATCTTCCAGGACTCCGACGTGTACAAGTGGCTCGAGGCCGTGGCCTTCGAGCTGGGACGCGAGGACGACGCCGATCTGCGGCGCCTCATGGAGAAGGTCACCGCGACCGTCGCCGCCGCACAGCAGGAGGACGGATACCTCAACAGCGTCCACCAGCTGCGCCACTCCCTCGAGGAGCGGTATACGAACCTCGCGTGGAACCACGAGCTGTACTGCTACGGCCACCTCATGCAGGCCGCGGTCGCGCAGTCCCGCAGCGCCGGCGATGACGCGCTGCTGCAGGTGGCGCTGCGGATCCTGGACCACCTCACCCGCGTGTTCGGGGCCGCCGGGAACGAGGGCGTTCCCGGACATCCCGAGATCGAGATGGCCCTGGTCGAGCTGCACCGCGAGACCGGCCGGGCCGACGCCCTGGACCTCGCGCGCTCCTTCCTCGAGCGCCGCGGGCACGCCACGACCTCGAAGGATCCGGGCCCGGGCTACTTCTCGGACCGAGTGCCGGTGAGGGAGGCGACGACGGTCGAGGGGCACGCGGTGCGCGCTCTCTACCTCGCCGCCGGGGCGACGGACCTCGCGATCGAGGACGACGACGCCGAGCTCCTCGCCCACGAGCAGCGCCTGTTCGCGACGACGCTCGCCACCAAGACCTACGTGACCGGCGGGATGGGATCGCGCTGGGACTGGGAGGCCTTCGGCGACCCCTTCGAGCTGGGCACGGACCGCGGCTACGCGGAGACCTGCGCGGGCATCGCCGCCGTCCAGTGGGCTTGGCGGCTGCTGCTCGCCACGGGCGACGAGTCCTTCGCCGATGCGATCGACCGCCTGCTGCACAACGCCGTCCTGCCCGGCGTCTCCCTCGCCGGCACCGAGTTCTTCTACGTGAACTCGCTGCAGCTGCGCGAGGGCGCGATCGCCGACGAGGGCCGCTCGATCGCGCACGGCAGGCGCGGCTGGTTCGACTGCGCCTGCTGCCCGCCGAACGTCATGCGCACCCTGGCCAGTCTCGACCAGTACGTCGCGACGTCCGACGAGGCCGGGCTGCAGCTGCACCTGTACGCGACCGGCCGATACAGCACACAGGTGGACGGTGCTGACTTCGCGATCGAGGTCGCGACCGACTATCCGCACGACGGCACGGTGCGGATCCGCGTCCTCGCGGCGCCGAGCGCCGAGGCCGGGCTGACGCTGCGCGTGCCTGCATGGGCCGACGGAGCGTGGCTGGAGGACCCGGCAGGGGCCGATGGTCAGGACGCTTCGACCCCGCTCTCCCCCGGTGCCCACACCGTGCGGCGCATCTTCGCCACCGGTGAGGAGCTGGTGCTGGAGCTGCCGATGAGCGCCCGCTTCGTCACCGCACCGCACCGGGTCGATGCCTCGCGAGGCGCGGTCGCCCTGGAGCGCGGCCCGCTCGTCTACGCGCTCGAGCAGGCAGACCAGGAGGGCGAGCGCACGGTCGACGACGCGCTCGTCGACCCCTCCGCGCCTGTACGGGAGCAGCGGATCGACGCGCTCGACGGTGTGGTCGCGCTCGACGTGGCGGGCTGGGCCGCTCCCCCGCCGTCGACCGTGAGCGGCGAGGGCGACGTGCCCGCGGTGACGCAGGCGTGGCCGTATCGCGCCTGGTCGGGGACGGCCTCCGAGCCGACCCCGCACACCTGGCGGGCGATCCCCTACTACGCGTGGGCGAACCGGGAGATCGGACCGATGCGCGTGTGGATGCCGCTGCGGGATCGATCGTGACGTCACGAAGCGCGCCGCACTCCGCGAGCACCGTCCGATAGCCGCCATCCCCATTCTCATGGCGCCTCGCGGCCCGTGAGAAGTACGAAACCGGTTGGCAGAAAGCGAGAGGGCAACGGTTTGGAAATAAAAACGGGCGGTGGGGGGGGGGCCCCCGCGTTAGGGGTGAGACGGCGCGGG
>NZ_JBHTSV010000001.1:347843-380702 GCF_042794925.1 Brachybacterium sp. NPDC056505 | reverse complement strand
CCACACCCCAATACCCTGGGCCCCGGGCGCCCTTTCATATTTACTAACCGTTTCCAAAAAACTTTTTGGCCAACCGTTTCGTACTTCTCACGGTCCGGTGGGGCGGTGCCCCGCGCTTTCGTGGTCCGACGGCGCGGGGTGTGGCGAGGCGGCCCGGGATCGTCACGCGCCGTCGCGGACGACCTCGCACGGTCGCGGCGCCGCCCCTACGCTGGTCACGTGGCATCCATCGGCATCATCGGCACCAGCCCGAGCTTCTACAGCGACATCGACTACGACAACGATTCCGCGCCCCTGGTGGCGGCGCTCGAGACGCGCGGGCACCGCTCCGCGCGACTGGACTGGCACGAGGACCTGGACTGGGACGCATGGGACCTGCTCGTGCTGCGCAGTCCGTGGGACTACGCGACCCAGCCCCGTGCGTTCGACGCCTGGCTGGAGCGTGCGGGCACGGCCTCGCGCGTGCTGAACGACCCGGCCCTGGTGCGCTGGAACATGGACAAGCGCTACCTCGCCGACCTCGAGCGCGAGGGCGTGGCCGTCGTCCCCACCGAGTACCTCGAGGACGGGAGCGAGCTCGCCACGGCGCTCGTGGGGCGCGGCACCGAGCATGTGGTCCTCAAGCCCGCCGTCGGCGCCGGATCCCGCCTGACCGGCCTGTTCAGCGCCGGCGATCCCTCCGCGCAGGCGCTGGGCCTGGAGATCCTCGCCGAGGAGGGCACCGTGATGCTGCAGCCCGAGGTGCCCGAGCTCTCGGCCGGCGCGGAGAAGGCGCTGTACCTCATCGACGGGCACTTCACCCACGCGATCGCCAAGGGCGCGCTGCTCGCCCGCGGCGGCGGCCTCATCGGCGGCGTCTACGAGGAGAACCCCGTGGTCGTGGAGACCACGGCGGAGGAGCGCGCCTTCGCCGAGCAGGTGCTCTCCGCGGTGGTCGCGGCGACGGGCCAGCAGATGCCGCTGTACGCGCGGATCGATACCGTGGACTCCGCGCACCACGGGCTCGTGCTGCTCGAGGCCGAGCTGTTCGAGCCCACCTTCAACCTCCACCTCGCGCCCAAGATCGTCGAGGTGTTCGCCGAGGCGATCCTCGCACGACTCCCCCAGGGGGCTTGAGCCGCCCGGCCGACGCGGAACCCCGGCCTTCGACGCCACCAGGAAGGATCCCGCAGATGACTCCCGAGCAGGACACCCCCGACCAGCGACACGAAGCCCCCGCCGAGCGGCACGATGCCTCCCGCCCCGTGCACGTCATGAGCTTCAACGCGCTCTTCCAGACGGACTCCACGACGCCCGACGAGCCCGCCCACTGGGCGCACCGCGCCCCCGCGATCCGCGAGCTCATGGCCGCGGTGACGCCGGACCTGCTGGGCCTGCAGGAGATGCAGACGCACACCTTCGGACCGATCGAGGAGGGGCTCGGCCGGGCGTACCGGGCCGTCGGCACCATGGGCGTCAAGGGCGGCAGCCAGGGGCTCATCAACCCGATCCTGTTCAACACAGAGCGCTTCGAGCTGGTCGCCTGGGACCAGTTCTGGCTCTCGGACACCCCACGCGTGATCGGCTCGACGACCTGGGGGAACACGGGCCCGCGCGGTGCCACCTGGGTGCGTCTGCTCGATCGCGAGAGCGGGCGCGAGCTCGTGCACCTCAACACTCACCTGGACCACGTCATCACGCAGGCGAAGGCCAAGGGCGCGCAGCTGATCGCCGACCGTCTGCGCCAGTTCGCGCTGTGGGGTCTGCCGACGATCACCACGGGCGACTTCAACTCCGTCGCCGGCGACTCCCCCGCCTACGAGATCCTCGTCGAGCGCGCCGGCCTGCAGGACTCATGGGTCGCGGCCGAGCAGCGGCTGAGCCCGCAGCTGTCCACCTTCCCGTTCTTCGGCGAGGTCGAGGAGTCCGACTTCCGCATCGACTGGATCCTGCTCAGCGAGGGCGTGCGAGTGCTCGACGCGACGATCGACGCCCGTCGGCCCGGCGGGGTGTTCCCGAGCGATCACCTGCCGGTGCAGGCGCACGTGGTGCTGCCGCAGTAGGCGCGGGGGCGCTCATGCCCCTCGCGTGCGGCGTTCGATGTCGCCGGGTGAGGTCTCGGCCCCATATACGCGTCGAGTCCTCACCCAGCGATATCGGCCGGCCCGATCAGCCGCGCCCGATCATCACCCCGCGAAGCCCAGCAGGTGGCGCATGGCCAGCTGCTGCAGGCGCACGAAGCCGAAGTTCCGCGCGCCCGCGGCGTCGACGTCGAAGTCCTCGTAGGCGCTGCGGTCGGCCAGGAGGTCGGCGAGGGACTCGCCCGCGCCCAGGGTGGGCTTGCCGAGGTCCTCGATGCCCGAGTACGCCAGGGCCTCCTGGACCTCCGGATCGGCGCGGAAGGCCAGCGCGCGCCCCTTGAGCATCAGGTACATCTCCATGTTCGCCGCGGCCGCGTCGTACTGGCCCTTCTCGTGCTCGGTGCGCGAGGGCTTGTAATCGAAGTGGCGGGCGCCGTCGAAGGCGCCGGGCTTGGAGGGGAAGCCGTTCTCGAGCAGGTCCACGGTGAAGAACGCACTGATCAGGTCGCCGTGGCCGAACACCAGGTCCTGGTCGTACATCGGGCCGTGCTGGCCGTTGAGGTCGATGTGGAAGAGCTTGCCGGCCCACAGCGCCTGGGCGAGGCCGTGGGTGTAGTTCAGCGTCGCCATCTGCTCGTGGCCGGTCTCGGGGTTGATGCCGATGATGTCGCGGTGCTCGAGCTGCTCGATGAAGGCGAGGGCGTGGCCCACGGTGGGCAGGAAGATGTTGCCGCGCGGCTCGTTGGGCTTGGGCTCGAGGGCGACCCGCAGGTCGTACCCCTTGTCCTTGATGTACCCGGCGACGGTGTCGATGCCCTCGGCGTAGCGCTGATGCGCGGCGAGCAGGTCCTTCGAGCCGTCGTATTCGGCGCCCTCGCGACCGCCCCACATGACGAAGGTCTTCGCGCCCAGCTCGGCGGCGAGGTCCACGTTGGTGAGGACCTTGCGCAGGCCGTAGCGGCGCACAGAGCGGTCGTTGCTGGTGAAGGCGCCGTCCTTGAAGACCGGGTGGGCGAAGGTGTCGGTCGTGATCATCTCGATCACCAGGCCCGTCTCGTCCGTGACCTTCTTCAGCTGCGCGATGATGCGCGAGCGCTCCTGGGCGCTCGCGCCGAAGGGGACCACGTCGTTGTCGTGGAAGGTGAAGCCCCAGGCGCCGATCTCGGCGAGCCGGCGAATGTGCGCGGTGAGCTCGAGCGGCGGGCGCGTCGGGTCGCCGAACTGGTCCTTCGCGGTCCAGCCGGTGGTCCACAGGCCGAAGGAGAAGCGGTCCTCGCGGGTGGGGGTGGGAGCGGTCATCGTTGATCTCCTCTGTTTAGTAAGATGCAGCAACTAACCTACGGGCCGTCGCCCGTGGGCACAAGTGGGCGGACGGGGCGAGGCCCTGCACGCCCAGCGGATACGCTCAGCGGGCCGACGAAGATCCCCCCGGGCCTCGGCCCGGCGAGGAACGACGCGGCGCAGGCCATCGCACGACGAGAGGAGCATCCCCGTGCAGTCCACCCATCTGCGGGAGCACAACCTCTCCCTCTGCCTGCGCACCCTCACCTCAGCGCCCGAGCCGCTCTCCCGCGCGGGCCTCGCCGCCCGCACGGGGCTCACCAAGCCCACGGTCTCCAAGCTCGTCGAGGAGCTCATCGGGGCGGGCCTCGTCGCCGAGGACGCCCCGCTCATCCACGGGACGGGTCGGCCGATGGTCCCGCTGCGACCCGCTCGCGGCACCCTGCTGGCTATCGGCCTCGAGGTCACCGCCGACGGCGTCTCCTGCCTCGCCACCGATCTCACCGGCGAGGTGCTCGCCGCGGCCGACGAGCCGCTGACGGCCGCCGGCAATCCGCCGAGTCTGGTCATCGAGGCCTGCGGGCGTCTCGTCGCCCAGGTGCGCGGGGCGGCGAGCGCCGAGTCGCCGACGCCGCTTCCCGTGGTCGGGGTGTGCGCGGCACTGCCGGGTCGGATCGATCCGGCCGACGGCTCCGTGCTCTCCGCGCCCGGGCTCGACTGGAAGGACGTCCCGTTCGTGGCCCGGCTGAGGGAGCGCCCCGAGCTCGCCGGCCTCACCGTGCTCGCCCAGAACGACAATCGGCTCTCCGTGCTCACCGAGCTCGATCAGCGACCCGGCCAGTCCTTCCTCTACCTGCGCGGGCACACCGGCGTGGGCGGGGCGGTCGTGCTGGGCGGACGCGTGCTCGAGGGCGAGCACGGATGGGCCGGCGAGTTCGGGCACATGGTCGTCGAGCCCGGCGGGGCGCTCTGCCGGTGCGGGCGACGCGGCTGCCTCGAGGCGTACGTGTCCGCACACGCCCTGCGCGAGCGGGCCGGGCTCGGCCCGGCCGCCTCGCTGGAGGAGCTGGTCGACGCGCTCGCCCGCGAGAGCGGGGACGGCCGGGCCGACGGTCGCAGCGAGGTGATCGGCACGATCGGCCGCGCGATCGGCACCGCCGTCGCCAACGCCCTGAATGTCCTGGACCTCTCGACCGTGGTGCTCTCCGGCCATCTCGCACCGATCGGCGAAGAGATCGGGCCCGTGATCAGCGAGACCGTCGCCGAGCACGCGCTCGCGACCGAGGCCGGCCCCATCACGATCGAGCGCTCGGACGCCCCGGCCGACCTGGCTCTGCGCGGCGCCGCACGGTGGGCACTCGAACCCGTCTTCGCCGCTCCCGGCCAGTGGATCGCCCGCGCGGCCTGATCCGAGGCCGCCCCTGATCAGTCGGTGCGCGTCGGCGCCGGCCCGGTCGACTCCCGCTCCACGAGGCGCGTCTCGAGCTGGAAGGGATGGGCGAACAGCTCGGGGTCTGCCGCGAGTGCGAGCAGGCGCTCGACGGCGACCTGCCCCATGGCGAACAGCGGCTGGCGGATCGTGGTGAGCCGCGGCCAGGTCCAGCGGCACACGATCGTGTCGTCGAATCCGAGCACGCTGAGGTCGCCGGGCACGTCGAGTCCGCGCCGGCGCGCCTCACGCAGCACGCCGACGCCGAGTCCGTCGGAGGCGGCGAAGATCGCCGTGGGCGGGTCCTTGAGATCCAGCAGCTGCGCGGCGCCGAGCTCCCCGTCCTCGTCATCGAAGCGGCCGTGCCGCACGAGCGCGGGATCGAAGGCGATGCCCTGCTGCTCGAGGCCGCTGCGGTACCCCTGCAGGCGCTGCCTGCCGGGGATCGACTCCTCCGGGCCGGCCAGGGTGGCGATCCGGCGGTGGCCGAGTGCGGCGAGGTGTCGGACGGCCGAGACCGCTCCCTCCCAGTTCGTCGCCGCGATCGTCACCAGGTCCGGCACGGGCGCGCCGACAGCCGCCTCCGGGACCGAGATGGGGTCGATGACGATCAGCGGGAGATCGAGCTCGCGACTCCAGCGCGCATGCTCGGGGCCGACGGGAGTGGTGACGGCGATGACCCCCGCGGCGCCGCGGCGGGCGGCGTCCTCCATCCGCTCCCGGGTCAGCGGCTCGCGCGCGCCGAGGTCGCCGCCGCCGGTCTCGACGAGGAGCTGCGCGCCCGCGCGCCGGGCGGCGTGCTCGGCTCCGGCGAGGATGTCGATGACGTAGGGGCTGTCCAGGCGCGGGAAGCGGATGAGCGCGACAGGCCCGGGAACGGCCGCACGGGCCCGCGGGGAATAGCCCAGCTCCTGGGCGATGCGTGCCACGCGTTCGCGGGTCTCCCTGCGCACGTCGGCGCGCGCGTTCATGACCTTCGAGGCCGTGGCGAGCGAGACCTCGGCACGGCGCGCGACCTCGCCGAGCGTCACCTTCCGCTGCTGCGCGTCCGTCCGGCCGCGTTCCGCTGCGCCCTCACGGATCTCGTGACCTCGCTGTTCGCCCTCGTCGGGCTCCGCCCCCTGCACATCGAGCATCCCGTGGCCCCCTTCTCACCCCTGTCGACGGACCGCTGCGTGGCGATGTTTTCGAAACCTTTTCGCCGCTCGGCGATGGGCACACCGTACCCGCTTCGAGTCTGCACCCACGCACCGTGCGGCCGCATCGGCACCGACGTCGCGACGATCGCGCAGGGACGGCTCCGCGCTCCCCGCCCGCCCCCGGGGGCCTGCCGCGCCGGGCATCGCCATGAGGCGCCTGCACACCTGGTCGCGAGCAAGGGGGCGAGCGGGTGACCCGGGGCAGCTTTCACCGCGCATTCGGCGCCGCATGCAGCACCACGCGCGTCCACGCCACCGCTACCTGCAGATTCGTTCGTCACGACCGCCGTTCGTGGCATCGGGAGCCCACCCTTGACCGATGCGCCCCCTCTTTGTAAATTAGCCTCACTTATCGCGCGACGGTGGCCATCGGCCCCGCGGCGCCCCGCTTCCCACCGCACTTCTCGTCACCGTCGACAGCAGGAGCAGGTCATGCACACACCCCTCATCTCGCGCCGCGCCGCGCTCGGCGCCGCCGCCGGCGCCTCCGCCCTCGCCCTCGCCGCCTGCGGCACCTCGGGGCCCGGCGGATCCGGCTCCTCGGGCGGCGGCGACTCCGCAACTTTCTGGCAGCTTTCGGGACAGCCGAACGAAGGCATCTACAAGGACTCCGTCGATGCCTTCAACGAGCTCGACAAGGGCACCATCGACCTCACGTTCTTCCAGAACGACGCCTACAAGCAGAAGATCCGCACCGCGATCGGCGCAGGCGAGGCGCCCACGATCATCTACGGCTGGGGCGGAGGCGGCCTGCGCACCTACGCCGAGGAGAAGCAGGTCGACGACCTCACCTCGTGGCTCGAGGAGAACGCCGACTTCAAGGACCGCTTCATCGAGTCCGTGTGGGGCGCCGCGACCGTCGACGACAAGATCTATGCGCTCCCGATCGGCGCGACCCAGCCGATCATCATGTTCCACAACAAGACCGTGCTCGAGAAGATCGGGGCGAAGGCCCCCACCACCTGGGACGACCTCCTGGACGTCATCGAGAAGGCGCACTCCGGCGGCGTCGCCCCGATCTCCCTCGCCGGGCAGTCGCGCTGGACCTCGATGATGTGGCTCGAGTACCTGCTGGACCGCATCGGCGGTCCGAAGGCGTTCGAGAGGATCGCCGCCGGGGAGAAGGACGCCTGGCTCGACGACGCCGTCGTCGAGATGGGAGACAGGGTCAAGGAGCTGCTCGAGGTCAAGGCCTTCGCCGACGGCTTCGAGTCCATGGCCGCCGACTCCAACACCGACCAGGCCCTGCTGTGGTCCGACAAGGCCGCTCTCATGCTGCACGGCGGCTGGACCTTCGGCGGCATGAAGGCCAGCGGCGGCGACTTCGTCTCCGGCGGGCACCTGGGCTACGGCCCCTTCCCCACCATCGAGGGCGGCAAGGGAGAGCTCGGCGACCTCGTGGGGAACCCCTGCAACTACGTCTCGCTGTCCTCCGCCGCCTCCGACGCCGAGAAGACCGTCGCCCAGGACTTCTTCCTCGAGGGCATGATGACCGACGACGTGGCCGCGGCCTTCGTCGACTCCGGCTCCGCCCCCGTCGTCACCGGTCAGGAGGACGCGCTGAAGGCGAGCGACGACGCCGACTACCTCCAGTGGGTCTACCAGTCCCTCCAGGACGCGCCCGCCTTCACCCAGTCCTGGGACCAGGCGCTGCAGCCCACCGACGCCGAGACGCTGCTGGTGAACACCGAGCAGCTGTTCCTGGGCAAGCTCGAGCCCGAGCAGTTCGCAGAGAACATGAACAGCGGCAAGGGGGCCTGAGCATGACCAGCCCGTCGGCCCGCCTCGACCGCGGTGAGTACGGCGAGCGCGTCCGGGGCGCGGCGGGGGCCCGCTCCGCGCGGGGCGCCGAGCGCTCGACCCGCGGCGCCCCCGGCCGCGAGCGCCTGCAGCTCTCCCACGTGCTGTTCGCCCTGCCCGCACTGGGGTTCTTCGCGATCTTCGCGCTGCTGCCGCTGGTGGGCGTGCTCGTGCTGTCCTTCACCTCGTGGAACGGCATCGGCGCCATCACCTTCACCGGGCTCACCAGCTGGGGCGAGGTGCTCACCCGCTCCACGACCTGGCACGGGCTCGCGCTCGTGGTGCTGATGATCGTGGCGACCTGGGTGCTGCAGACGCCGCTGAGCATCCTGCTGGGCACGTTCCTCGCCGGCCGCCAGCGCTACCGCAACGTGCTCGCAGTGCTGTACTTCCTGCCGCTGCTGCTGTCCTCGGCGGCCATCGCGATCACCTTCAAGTCCCTTCTGGACCCGAACTTCGGGCTCGCGAGCGGGCTGAACATGCCCTTCCTCAAGCAGAACTGGCTGGGCGATTCGACCCTCGTGTGGATCGTGCTGCTGGTGATCATCGCCTGGCAGTTCATCCCCTTCCACACGCTCATCTACCAGGGCGCGGTGCGGCAGATCCCGCAGACGATGTACGAGGCGGCGCAGATCGACGGCGCCGGCCGCGTCCGCCAGTTCTTCTCGATCACCCTGCCGCAGCTCAAGTACACGCTGATCACGAGCTCGACCCTGATGGTCGTCGGCGCGCTGACCTACTTCGACATCATCTTCGTGCTCACCCAGGGCGGACCCGGCTCCTCCACGCGGATCCTCCCGCTGGACATGTACCTCACGGGATTCCGCGGCAACGAGATGGGGGTCGCGAGCGCGCTGGCCGTGATCCTCGTGGTCCTGGGCCTCGGACTCGCGCTCGGCGTGCAGCGCCTGGGCGGCAAGGACGCCTCGGCCAGCCAGACGGAAGGAGCCTGAGACATGCGCAGGAACTGGATCGGCGGGGCCTTCGGCTGGCTCTGGCTGCTGCTCGTGCTGCTGCCCATCTACTTCGTGGGCATCACGAGCCTGAAGTCGATCTCCACGTACTTCGGCTCGAACCCCGTGCTGCCCTCGGCCTCGCTCGCGTTCGAGAACTTCACCGCCGTGCTCGAGGCCGACTTCGGGATGTACCTGGCCAACAGCGTGCTCGTCGCGCTCGGCACGGTGATCCCGCTCGTGCTCATGGCCTTCATGGCCTCGTACTCGATCGTCCGCGCCACCGGCCGCTTCTCGAGGCCCCTGCGCAGCGTGTTCCTGCTGGGCCTCGCGATCCCGGTGCAGGCGACGATCGTGCCGATCTACCTGCTGATCATCCGCCTGCACATGTACGACTCGCTGGGTGCGCTGATGCTCCCGGGGATCGCGTTCGGCCTGCCGCTGAGCATCCTCATCATCTCCAACTCGATGCGGGACGTGCCCGGGGAGCTGTTCGAGGCGATGGACATCGACGGCTGCAGCGAGTGGCAGAAGATGTGGCGCCTCGCCTTCCCGATGACCCGACCCGCGCTCGTCACCGTGGGCGTGTACCAGGCGCTGATGTCGTGGAACGGCTTCCTGTTCCCGCTGATCCTCACCCAGAGCCCCGACAAGCGCACGCTGCCGCTCGCGCTGTGGTCCTTCCAGGGCGAGTACGCGACCAACGTGCCCGTGGTGATGGCCGCCGTGGTGCTCTCCTCGATCCCGATCATCGTGCTGTACGCCCTGGGCCGCCGGTACCTCGTGGGCGGCATGACCGCGGGGGCCGGCAAGTGACCCGGTTGCGCTCGGGAAGCGCCGCGCGGCGCGCGAGCGGCGCGGTCAACATCCGCCCGCGCGCCGGACGGGCCGGTCACGAAGGGGTCACGACAGGTGACCGGGCGGTAGCTTCGGGCCGTGCCCCCGGGAGGCTGAGGGTCCGCGACGGAATCCCTCCGTCCCCGCGAAAGGACACACCATGGACCTCGTCACCGGCCTTCTCGAGTCGATCCTCGGCGTCGTCGGCGGCCTCCTCGGCGGCATCCTCTGACCCCACCCGACCCCGTGGGACGGGGAGGACCGCCTCGGCGGCCCTCCCCGTCCTTCTGCGCGCTGACCTGCGCGGCCATGCCGGTTGTCCACCGGTGTCGGCCCGGATAGGTTCGAGGGGGCCGCCAGCGGTCGACGTCCTGCCCGTCCCTGATCCGTCCCGCCGCCATCGTCCGCTCACCGAGGAGCCGTGACCCCCGCCGTGACCACCCCGTCCTCCCGCCCCCTGTGCGTCGGCCTCATCGGCCACGGCTTCATGGGCGCCGCCCATTCCCATGCCTGGCGCACCGCGCACCGCTTCTTCGACCTGCCGCTGACCCCCGAGCTGCGCACCCTCGCCGGCCGGCGCCCCGAGACCCTCGCCGAGTCCGCGCAGCGGTACGGCTTCGCGACCACCACCACCCGCTGGCAGGACGTCGTCGAGGACCCCGAGATCGACCTCGTGGACATCTGCACCCCCGGCGACACCCACCGGGAGATCGCCCTCGCCGCGCTCGCCGCCGGCAAGCACGTGCTGTGCGAGAAGCCGCTCGCGAACTCCGTGACGGAAGCCGAGGAGATGGCCGGCGCGGCCCGCGCCGCCTCCGCCCGCGGCGTCCGCTCGCTGTGCGGGTTCTCCTACCGCCGCACGCCCGCCCTGGCCTATGCCCGCCAGCTCGTCGCCGAGGGCTTCGTGGGCGAGATCCGGCAGGTCCGCGCCCAGTACCTGCAGGACTGGCTGGCCGACGCCGACGCCCCCATGACCTGGCGGCTGGAGAAGGAGACGGCCGGCTCCGGCGCCCTCGGCGACATCGGCGCGCACGTCGTCGACCTCGTCCAATGGGTCACCGGCACGGACATCGAGGCCGTCTCCGGGACGCTCGCCACCGTGGTGCCCACCCGCCCCACGGCAGGCGCGATGCAGGGCCTGGGCGGGAAGGGGGATGCCGCCGGGGAGCGCCGAGAGGTCACCGTCGACGACACCGCCCTGTTCTCGGTGCGCCTCGCGAGCGGCGTGCTCGGCTCCTTCGAGGCCACCCGCATGGCGCAGGGCCGCAAGAACGCGATGCGCATCGAGCTCCACGGCTCGCGCGGCGCGATCGCCTTCGACTTCGAGCGCATGAACGAGCTGGAGATCTACGACGCCACCGCCCCCGCGGGGCGCCAGGGCTTCACCCGCGTGCTCACCACCGAGCCCGAGCATCCCTATGCCGCCGCCTGGTGGCCCACCGGGCACGGACTGGGCTACGAGCACACCTTCACGCACGAGATCGCCGACCTGGTGCGCGCGATCGGCGAGGGCACCGACCCCTCGCCCTCCTTCGACGAGGCCCTGCGCGTGCAGCGCGTGCTGGCCGCCGTCGAGGCCAGCCACGCCGACGGCTCTCGCTGGACCGCCGTCGGCCCCGCTCAGTCCACCCCGTCCACCCCGTCCACAGCACCCGCCGCGTCCACCACCGAGGAGACCGCCCGATGACCACCACCCGAACCGCCCTCGTCGTCCGCGGCGGCTGGGACGGGCACCAGCCCGTCGAGGCGACCGACCTGTTCATCCCCCACCTGCGCGAGCACGGCTTCGAGGTGCGCATCGAGGAGAGTCCCGCGATCTACGCGGACGCCGAGTACATGGCCGGCGTCGACCTCATCGTGCAGTGCATGACCATGTCGACGATCGAGCGCCCCCAGTTCGAGGGCCTGCGCGCCGCGGTCGAGACCGGGACGGGCCTGGCCGGATGGCACGGCGGCATCGCCGACAGCTACCGCAGCGAATCGGACTACCTCACCCTCATCGGCGGCCAGTTCGGCTGCCACCCGGGCAAGCATCCAGACGAGCGCCGCGGCGAGCAGGACGACAACTTCGTCCCCTACACGGTGAACATGCTCCCGGCGGCCGCCGAGCACCCCATCACCCGCGGCGTGGACGACTTCGACCTGGTCACGGAGCAGTACTGGGTGCTCTCCGACGACTACGTCGACGTGCTCGCGACCACCACCCAGAAGGTGCGGGAGTGGGACCCGTGGACCCGCCCGATCACCTCGCCCGCGATCTGGACCCGTCAGTGGGGGAAGGGCCGGATCTTCGTCGCCACCCCCGGCCACCACGTCGACGTGCTCGAGGATCCCAGCGTGCGCACGATCGTCGAGCGCGGGCTGCTGTGGGCCGCGCGCGGCTCAGACGACCCGTACGCCGCCCCGTCCGCCGGCCGCGCGCACCGCACGGAGGAGGCCCGATGAGCGCCGCGCCCGGCCCCCTGCGGATCGGCATGATCGGCTGCGGGAACATCTCCGCGCAGTACCTCGCCTCCTTCCCCTCCCTCCCGGACGTGGAGCTCGTCGCGGTCGCTGACCTGGACGCCTCCCGTGCCGAGGCCGTCGCCTCCGCGCACGAGGACGTGCGCGCCCTCTCGGTCGACGAGCTGATCGCCGACCCGGACGTGGACACGGTCCTGAACCTCACGATCCCCGCGTCCCACGCCGAGGTCGATCGTCGGGCGATCGACGCCGGGAAGAACGTGTACGCCGAGAAGCCCTTCGCCGTCGAGACGGCCGACGGCGCCGCCGTGCTCGAGGCGGCCCGTGCGGCCGGCGTGCTCGTCGGCTCCGCCCCCGACACCGTGCTGGGCACGGGCACGCAGACGGCGCGCGCGGCGATCGACGAGGGCCTCATCGGCGCCCCGATCGCGGCGACCGCCACCATGCTCACCCCCGGCCACGAGCGCTGGCACCCCAACCCCGACTTCTACTACGTGCCCGGCGGCGGACCGCTGCTGGACATGGGCCCGTACTACGTCCACGCGCTGGTCACGCTGCTGGGCCCGGTCGACGCAGTGATCGGCGCGGCCTCCCGCACCCGTTCCGAGCGCACCATCGGCTCCGGCCCGCGCGCGGGCGAGGTCATCCCGGTCAGCACGGACACGCACGTCAGCGGGATCCTCGTGCACTCCTCGGGAGTGCTCTCCACGCTCGTCATGAGCTTCGATGCGGTGGCCTCCTCGATCCACCCGATCGAGATCCACGGCAGCGCGGGCAGCCTCGCGGTGCCCGATCCCAACCGCTTCGACGGCGACGTCGAGCTGCACCGCCTGGGCGGCGAGGGGTGGGAGACCCTGCCCGTGAACGCCGGCTACGTGGACGCCTCACGAGGGATCGGACTGCAGGACATGGCGCTGCGCGGCGCGGACCTGCGGGCGAGCGGCGCGCTCGGCCAGCACGCCCTGGAGGTCATGAACGCCGTGCTCGCCTCCTCGCGCAGCGGCTCGCGCGTCGAGGTCGCGAGCAGCTGCGAGCGCCCGCAGGCCGTCCCGCTCACCGACGTGAGGGGCTGAGGGTCCGGCCCCGCGCGAGGCAACCCATGGCATCCGCCCACGTCGCCCGGCGTGACGCGGGACACTGGAAGGCACGTCCGTCCACCTCCGGAAGGCACATCCCCGACATGTTCTCCGTCGGCATCATCGGCACCGGCGCCATCTCCGACGCCCACATCAACGCGTACCTCGAGCTCGCCGAGGAGTTCCCCGACCTGCGCATCGTCGCCCTGGCGGATCTGGACCTCGCGGGGCCGACGGCCAAGCGCGAGGCCTTCGGGCTCGAGGACGCCCGCGTCTACGACGACGTCGCGGCGATGCTCGAGGCCGAGGACCTGGACCTGGTCTCCGTCACCACTCCCCCGTCGGCCCATGCGCCGCTCGCGATCCAGGTGCTCGAGGCGGGTGTGAACGCCGTGGTCGAGAAGCCCATGGCCACCTCCCTCGAGGAGTGCGACGCGATGCTCGCCGCGCAGCGCGCGAGCGGGAAGATCCTCTCGACGATCGCGCAGAACCGCTTCCGCGACGAGATGGCCCGGCTGAAGGCGGTGCTGGACTCGGGGAAGATCGGCCCGCTCTCGCACGCGCGCATCGCCTCCGAGTGGTGGCGCGGGCACTCCTACTACGACCTGTGGTGGCGCGGCACGTGGGCCTCCGAGGGCGGCGGTCCGACGCTGAACCACGCCATCCACCACATCGACATCGCCCTCTGGCTGCTGGGTCGTCCGCTCGCCGTGAGCGCGATGATGACCAATGCCCAGCACGACAACGCCGAGGTCGAGGATCTGTCGATCGCGATCCTGCAGTACGAGCGCAGCCTCGCCGAGCTCACCAGCTCCGTGGTCCACCACGGCCAGAAGCAGGAGATCTCGCTGCAGGGTGCGCGCGCCCGCGTCTCCCAGCCCTGGGAGCCCGCGGCCGAGGTCGCCCGCCCCAACGGCTTCCCCGAGCAGGGCGGCGACGTCGAGACGGTCGCCGAGCTCGAGGAGTTCGCGGCCTCGCTCCCACCGCTGCCCCGAACCGGGCATCCCGCGCAGCTGGCCGACGTCGTGGCCGCCGTGCGCGAGGGCCGCGATCCGCTCGTGACCGGGCAGGACGGCCGCAACGCCGTCGAACTCGTCACCGCGGTCTACGAGTCCGCGATCGAGCGGCGCGTCGTCGACCTGCCGATCAGCCCGGAGGACCCGTACTACCGCTCGGGCACCCTCGTGGAGCGCGCCCCGCACTTCCACGAGAAGACGGGGTCGGTCGCCACCCAGGACGGGTACATGCCCGTCGGCCTCCCCGACGCCGCACAGGCCTGACCGGGCGCTCCGCAGCAGCGGATCCTCGCTGCCCGCCCGGGTCACCTCGCCCGTCGACCGCACCTGACACACTCATCGCCGTCCGCTTCCTCGAAAGGAATCCCACGCATCATGGCCGTCTCCGAAGGCGCGAACTACGCCCCCGCTCCGATGCCGAAGCCCGTCGTCTCCCCCGGTGAGTTCACCTTCGCCGCGATGCACCTGGACCACGGCCACATCACCGCCATGTGCGAGGGCCTCATCGGCGCCGGCGGCACCCTGAAATGGGTCTACGACACCCAGCCCGAGCGCGCCGCAGCCTTCGCCGAGCACTTCGAGGGCGTCCAGCTCGCCGAGTCCGAGGAGCAGATCCTCGAGGACCCCGAGGTGCTCCTCGTCGCCGCCGCCGCGGTCCCCGCCGACCGCGCCGACCTCGGCATCCGCGTCATGGACGCGGGCAAGGACTACTTCACCGACAAGACCCCGCTGACCACCTTCGACCAGCTCGAGCGCGCCCGCGCCGCCGTCGAGCGCACCGGCAGGAAGTACGCCTGCTACTTCTCCGAGCGCATCCACGTCGAGGCCGCCGTCCTGGCCGGACAGCTCATCGACCGCGGCGCCATCGGCCAGGTCATCCAGGTCCTGGGCATGGGTCCCCACCGCCTCGGCGACCCCGACTCCCGCCCCGACTGGTTCTACGAGCGCGCCCGCTACGGCGGCATCCTCACCGACATCGGCTCCCACAACTTCGAGCAGATGCTCACCTTCACGGGCTCCGAGAACGCCGAGATCCTCTCCTCCTCCATCGGCAACTTCGACCACGCCGACCACCCCGAGCTCGACGACTTCGGCGACGCCCATGTCGCCCTGTCCTCCGGCGCCTCCGGCTACGTGCGCGTGGACTGGTTCACCCCCGACGGACTGCGCACCTGGGGCGACGGCCGCACCTTCATCCTCGGCACCGAGGGCTACATCGAGCTGCGCAAGTACGTCGACGTCACCACCGACAACGGGCCCGGCCAGGTCCTCCTGGTCGACGGCGAGGGCGAGCACCGCATCGAGGCCACCGGTCAGGTCGGCTACCCCTTCTTCGGCGACCTCATCCTCGACGTCCTGCACCGCACCGAGAACGCCATGACCCAGGACCACGTGTTCACCTCCGTCGAGCTCGCGCTCAAGGCCCAGGACCAGGCGCGCGTGCTGAAGGCGGCTCCGGGGGCCTGAGCGGCCGCGACCGGGGTGAACTGCTCGAGGCGGCGCGAGCATCCACCCGCAGCGCCACTGGGACTCCACGCCGTCCGGTGACGTCTCACTGCTCCTCCCCCGTGCCAAACATCGGATGTCTGCGATAGCCTGCGAGGGCATCATCGATGATTCGAAGGGGAGCCCCTGTGAAGTTCTTCGCCTACGGCCCTGCCGGTGCCGAGCGCACGGCTGTCGTCCACGACGGCACGTCCTACGACCTCTCACCTCTCACCGGCGGAGCCGCTGCCCTGACGAGGACCTTCCTCGAGGACGACGGGATCGAGCGGACCCGCCGCGCGATCGCAGAAGGCACTCTGACCGCTCTGGACGCCGGAGACGTGCCGGTGCTGGACGCCGCCGAGCCGCAGACGCCGGACGTCGCCCCGTCAGGCACCGTCCGCGTCGGCGCCCCGCTCGCGCCCGGCAAGATCCTGTGCATCGGTCTGAACTACCGCGACCATGCGGCGGAGACGAACGCCGAGATCCCTGCCGAGCCGATCGTCTTCATGAAGGCCCCGGACACCGTCGTCGGCCCCTATGACGACGTGCTGATCCCGCGCGACTCCGTGAAGACCGATTGGGAGGTCGAGCTGGGCGTCGTCATCGGCAGCACGCTGCGCTGCGCGTCCTCGCCCGAGGAGGCGCTCGCCGCCGTCGCCGGGTACACGATCAGCAACGACGTCTCCGAGCGCGAGTTCCAGATCGAGCGCGGCGGCACCTGGGACAAGGGCAAGAACTGCGAGACCTTCAACCCGATGGGCCCCTACCTCGTCACGGCCGACGAGATCCCCGACGTCCAGGACCTCTCCCTCACCCTCTCGGTGAACGGCGAGGTCCGCCAGGACGGCACCACGGCCGACCAGATCTTCGGCGTCGGCGAGGTGCTCGCCTACCTCTCGCGCTTCATGACCCTCTACCCCGGCGACCTCGTGAACACCGGCACGCCGGCGGGCGTCGCCATGGGTCTGCCCGGCCAGCCGTACCTGCGCGACGGCGACGTCGTCGAGCTCGCCATCGAGGGCCTGGGCAGCCAGCGCCAGACCTTCCGCGACGCCCCCGCCCCCACCGCGCCTGCCACGGCGTCCGGCGCGGCGTCCGCCACCACCGAGAAGGAGACCGGCCGATGAGCCCCACGAACCCCTATGAGGGCCTGAAGGTCCTGGTCACCGGCGGCTGCTCCGGCATCGGCCGGGCGACGTCGGCCCGCTTCCTGGAGCTCGGCGCGCACGTCGCCGTCCTCGACCTCTCGCCGACGGGCGCGCCCGAGGGCGCGAGCGTCCACGTGGTCGACCTCGGCGACAGGGCGGCGACGGGCACCGCGGTCGACGCCGCCGCCGAGTCCCTGGGCGGGCTCGACGTGGTCGTGAACAACGCGGGGGTGAGCGCCGTGGGCGACGTGACCGCGAACGACGACGAGGAGTGGGCGCGCGTGCTCAGCGTGAACGTCACCGCGATGGCGCGGGTGACCGCCGCCGCGCTCCCCCAACTGCGCCGCTCCGCGCATGCGGCCGTCGTCAACATGTCCTCGATCGCGGCGACCGCGGGGCTTCAGGAGCGGGTGCTCTACTCGGCGACCAAGGGCGCCGTGCAGGCGATGACCTTCGCGATGGCCACCGACCACGTGCGCGAGGGCGTCCGCGTGAACTGCGTGAACCCGGGGACGGTCGCGACCGAGTTCGTGGATCGCATGGTCCAGAACTTCCCCGACCCCGTGGCCGAGCGGGCGGCGCTCGACGCCCGCCAGCCGACCGGCCGCATGGTCACCCCGCAGGAGGTCGCCGAGTCCGTGGTCTTCCTCGCGAGCCCGCTGAACTCCTCGACCACGGGCACCTCGCTCGCGGTCGACGGCGGCATGAGCGGCCTGCGCACCCGGCCGGTGGACTGAGATGGTCTCGGCAGTCAGCGACAAGGCGATCTCCGCCATCAAGCAGATGGTGGTCGACGGGCAGCTCAGGCCCGGCGACCGCCTGCCCACCGAGAAGGAGCTCGCCGAGACGATCGGCGTCTCCCGCAACTCCCTTCGCGAGGCCGTGAAGGCGCTCTCGGTGATCCGCGTGCTGGACGTCCGCCAGGGCGACGGCACGTACGTCACCGCGCTCGAGCCCGAGCAGCTGCTCGAATCGCTCTCCTTCGTGCTGGACCTGCACCAGGACTCCTCGCACCTCGAGATCCTCGAGCTGCGGCGTCTGATGGAGCCCATCGCGGTCGAGCAGGCCGCCCCGCACCTGACCGATGAGGACTTCGCCCGGCTCGACGAGATGCTCGCCCAGCTGAACGGGGACTCGGGCATCGAGGCGCTGGTGGCCTCCGACATCGCCTTCCACCGGCTCATCAACCACCGCTGCCCGAACGCGTACCTGAGCACGCTGCTCGATTCGCTCGCGAGCTCGACCTCGCGGGCGCGCGTGTGGCGCGGTCTCACGGACTCCGAGGCCGTCGAGCGTACGCTCGCCGAGCACTCGCGGATCCTCGAGGCGCTGCGTGCAGGTCGGGCCGACCTCGCCCGCGCCTACGCGACCTCCCACGTCGCGGGCGTCGAGTCCTGGCTGATCCGGCAGGGGATGCCCGAGGACGCGGCGGCCGAAGGGACGGACCCGGCGACGGGGGCGTGACCGCCTACCCGGTCGCCCCGGCCTCTCCGGTCGCCCCGGCCTCTCCGGTCGCCCCGGCCTCTCCGGTCGCCCCGGCCCGCGTGTAGACCCGCTCCGCGGTCCCCTGCAGCATCTCACGAAGCGCCTCGTCGTCGCTTGCGAGCCGCTCGCGCACGTGGGCGAGCAGCGGGGAGAAGCCGTCGAGGGTGAAAGACGACGGGGCGATCGGCCAGTCGGAGCCGACCATCAGCCGCGCGGGCCCGAACAGATCGAGCGCCGCGGCGACGACCGGGGCGAACGCACCGTTACCGCTGGTCGCGAGGCCGGACAGCTTCGCGACGGTGCGCGGCGCGGCGGCGATCCGCTCGAGCGCCGCCCTCCAGACCCCCATCTGCGCGCTGTCGCCGAGCGGCGGCTTGCCGAGGTGGTCGAGCACCAGGGTGAGCTCGGGGTGCGCCTCGGCGAGGCGGGCCGCCTGCTCCATGTGGCGGGGGAAGGCATCGGGCACGTCGAGCGGGAGGCCGGCGTCGGCCAGGAGCTCGAGCGAGCGGCCGACGGCCCGGTGCTCGAGGAATCCCGGATCCGGCTCGTCGTGGACGAGGTGCCGGACGCCGACCAGGTGGTCGGTGACGGCGGGGTCGGCGAGCGCGTCCGCGACCGCGGCGGGGTCCTCGAGCGGCAGCCAGCCGACGACGTCGGCCGTGATGGCCGGACTCCGCGCCGTGATATCCGTGCTCTCCGCCTCGATCGCTCGGGCGGTGCGCTGCAGGTGGGCGGTGTCCTCGGGAGTGTCATCGGCCTGGACCAGGATCACGCGGGTGACGCCGAGCGCGGCCAGCCCGTCGTGCACCATCGACCACTCGCCCGTGCGCCGCAGCGCCTCGGGCGCCCCAGCGAGCCACGCGTAGGGGCTCCGCTGCAGGTCCCAGAGGTGCAGGTGGGCATCGGTGACCGCGGGGCCGGCGGGATCACGCATCGCGCGCCCCGGCAGTCCGCTCCGCCCACTCGGCCTCGAGCGCGGCGACCGCCTCCCACGCCGTCTCCGGCACGTGCTGCCCCATCCGCTCGACGTTCGAGACCACCTGCCCCGCGGTCCGCATGCCCAGCACCACCGAGGCGATCGCCGGGTGGCGCAGCGGGTACTGGACGGCGAGATCGGGCAGGGTGACGCCGTGGTCCTCGGCGAGCGCGGCGAGGGCGCGGGCGTGCGCGAGGATCTCGGCCGGCGCGGCGGCGTACTCGTAGGTGGCGTCGTCGGGGACGACGGGCCGGGAGAGCAGGCCGGAGTTGAAGACGCTCACAGCGACCACCTGCACGTCGTGCTCCAGGCATGCGTCGAGCAGCTCGCGGGAGGCGTCCTGCTCGAGGAGCGTGTACCGGCCCGAGAGCATGACGAGGTCGACGAGGCCGGTGCGTACGGCCCGCGTGCACACGGCGGCGTCCTTCGAGCCGACGCCGACCGCGTCCACGAGGCCCTCCTCGCGCATGCGGGCCAGCGCGGGCAGGCCCTCGGCGAAGGCCTGCTCCGTCGGCCCCTCCTCGGGGTCGTGCGCGTACAGGATGTCCACGCGGTTCAGGCCCAGGCGCTCGAGGGATGCCTGGTGGGAGGCGCGCACTCCGGCTTCGGAGAAGTCCCAGCGGCGCACGTGGTCGTCGAGGACCCAGAAGGCGTTCGCGTGGTCGTCGCCCGTGCCGGGGCCGGGGTCGAGCAGGCGACCCACCTTCGTGGAGACCAGGTACTCCTCGCGCGGGAGGCCGCGGAGCCTCTCGCCGAGGCGGCGCTCGCTGGTGCCGATCCCGTAGTGCGGGGCGGTGTCGAAGCACCGGATCCCCTGCTCCCAGGCGGCGGCGACCGCGCCGTCGGCCTCCTCGTCGGTGGTGACCCGGTAGAGGTTGCCGAGCTGGGCGGCGCCGAATCCGAGGCGCGGCAGCGGGAGGCGCAGGCCGGCCGCGCTCATGCGGGCTCTCCCGACCACACGATGCCGCCGGGGAACTCGTGCTCCCGGACGGATGCCTCGAGCATGCGCGCTCCGCCGCCGGGCTCCTCGGGGGCCCGGTAGGCGCCGCGCTCGACGCGCACGGGCACCTCGAAGTGCTCGTGCAGGTGGTCGACGAACTCGATGCGGCGCCGGGGATCCTCGCCCCCGATCGCCACGGCGTCGAAGAACGCGAGGTGCTGCACCATCTCGCACAGGCCCACGCCGCCCGCATGGGGGCAGACGGGCACGCCGAACTTCGCGGCGAGCAGCAGGTTCGCGACGTTCTCGCCGACCCCTGCGACACGGGTCGCGTCGAGCTGGAGGACGTCGATCGCGCCGGCCTGCAGCAGCTGCTTGAACACGATCCGGTTCGCGCCCTGCTCGCCGGTCGCGACCTTGAGCGGGGCCACGCCCCGGCGGATCGCGGCGTGGGCGAGGACGTCCCCGGGGAACGTCGGCTCCTCGATCCAGTAGGGGTCGTAGGGGGCGAGGCGGCCCAGCCACTCGATCGCCTCGGCGACATCCCAGCGCTGGTTCGCGTCCGCGGCGATCGGGAAGCCCTCCCCCATCTCGGCGCGGGCGAGGGCGAAGCGGCGCACGTCGTCCTGGACGTCGGCCCCGACCTTGAGCTTCACCATCTCGAAGCCCTCGTCCCGCGCCTCGCGCAGCAGGCGGCGCAGCTTCTCGTCGCTGTACCCGAGCCAGCCCGGGGTCGTCGTGTAGGCGGGGACGCCGAGCGCGCGCACCGCGGCGATCCGCTCCTCGCGGCCCTCGGCCCCGCGCTGCAGGATCTCCCGGGCCTCCTCGCGGGTGAGGGCGTCGGTGAGATAGCGGAAGTCGACGAGGTCGAGGATCTCCTCGGGCGTGAGCATCGCGAGGGTCAGCCAGAGCGGTCGCCCCTCGCGACGCGCGCGCAGGTCCCACAGCGCGTTGACCACGGCGCCGATCGCCATCGCCATCACGCCCGTCTCCGGCCCGAGCCACCTCAGCTGCGAGTCGCCGTCGAGCTCCTTCTGCATCCCGCCGAGGTCGGCGAGCACCTCCTCGACGTCCCGCCCGATCACGTGCGGCTCGAGTGCGCGGATCGCCGCGCTCTGCACGTCGTTGCCGCGGCCGATGGTGAACACGAGGCTCGTCCCGGCATCGGCAGGGTCCTCGGTGTCGGTGCGGATCGTGAGGTACGCGGCCGAGTAGTCGGGGTCGGGGTTCATCGCGTCCGAGCCGTCGAGGTCGCGGCTGGTGGGGAAGCGGACGTCGCGGACGTCGAAGGAGAGGAAGGTGCTCACCGGTGGTTGTCCTCGGTTCGGTCGATTCGTGGGGTGGGTGCGTGGGGCGGGCGGCCGCGGGGCCGAGCGGCCGATGGGCCGGGCGGCCGATGGGCCGGGCGGCCGACGAGCCCCGGGGTCGACGGCCGCCCGGCCCGTGTCAGGCGGCGGGTGCGCTGACCGAGACGGGCGGCGCGTCCTCGCCCTCGAGGCGCACGCGCACGCCGCCCTCGGGCCAGGCCGCGTCGGGCAGCGCGCCGATGGGGACGTCGGCCTCTCCCGCCGGCCCGCTGAGGAAGACGTGCACGGTGCCGTCCTTCTCCACGGCTCGTGCCCAGGTCACGCCGGGGATCTCGAGCGCGCCGAGGCCGGTGGAGCCCGCGAGGTGCGCCTTGTGCTCGGCCATGAACTCCCCGAGGCCCTCGAGGACGGCGACCTGGGGTGCGGGCAGGGTGCCGTCGGCCTTCGGGCCGACGTTCAGCAGCACGCGCCCGCCCTGGGAGACGGCGTCGACGACGTGGCGGATCGCCTGCGCGATGCTGAGGTACTGCTCGGGGCCCTCGACCTGGTTGTACCCGAAGGACAGGCCGATGCCGCGGCAGTTCTCCCAGGCCTCGCCCTCGGGGATCTCCCCGGCCTGGTACTCGGTGGTCACGAAGTCGTGGTGGGCATCGGAGAAGCGGTCGTTGATCAGGCCCTCCGGGCGCTGCGCGTAGAAGTGCTCGAGCAGCGCCCCGAGGCCGCCGGGCCCGAAGTGGTGGTTCTCGTCGGGCCAGCCGATGTCGTTCCAGAAGACGTCGGGCGCGTAGCGGTCGATGAGGTCTCGCACGTGGGCGGAGCAGTACCGGCCGTACTCGTCGTCGAGCGGGCGTGGCATGCGCTCGGCCGCCCCCTCGAGACCGATCGGGTCCGTCGGCCGCACGTGCCAGTCGAGGCCCCCGGAGTAGTAGACGCCGAAGCGCAGCCCGGCGCTCGTCGTCGCCGCGGCGAGCTCGCCGACGATGTCGCGGTGCGGTCCGCGGGCCACCGTGTTGCGGTCCCCCGTGTCGGGAGCGTCCCAGAGGGTGATGCCGTCGTGGTGCTTGGTGGTCGGCACGACGTAGTCGGCGCCGGCGCGGCGGAACAGGTCGACCCAGGAGATCGCGTCGAAGTCGCTCGCGTCCCAGGCGTCGAGGAAGTCGTCGTAGGGGGCGCCGCCGAAGACCTCCTGCTGATGCCGCTGGGCGGGTGAGGCGTCGAGCCGGATCGTGTTGAAGTACCACTCGGCGTAGGGGTTGTGGGAGAACCACTCGTGGTCGTTGTCGAAGGTGCCGAGCTCCCCGATGGGCTCCGCCCAGGCCGGGACGGCGTAGGCGCCCCAGTGGATGAAGATGCCCAGCGGGGCGTCGCGGAACCAGTCGGGGTGGCGGGTGGGCAGGGAGGCCCAGCGCTGGGAATCGTCGGTCACAGCGGCGCGGGTCGCATCGGGAGCGGTCGTCTCGGCGGTGGTGTCCGTGCCGGTGTCGGGATCGGCGGCCATGGGTTCATCGTCTCCTCTGGAGCGGGGGTGCGGGGGCGGTCTGGAAGATCGGCGGGACGTCAGCGGCCTCCGAAGCCGCCCATGCTCACCCCCTGCTGCAGCTGCTTCTGGAGCAGGACGACGATCAGCAGGCTCGGCAGGACCACAAGGGTCACGGCCGCCATCAGCGGGCCCCAGTCCGTTCCCCTCTCTCCGGAGAACATCTGGAGACCGATGGGGACCGTCGCCATCCAGGTGTCGTTCACGATGATCAGCGGCCACAGGAAGCTCGCCCAGTACTCGATGAACGCGAAGACGAAGACCACCGCGATCGGTGCCCGCAGCAGCGGGACGATGATGCTGACCAGGGTGCGCAGCCGGCCCGCCCCGTCGATCTTCGCGGCCTCCTCGTAGTCGGCGGGGAGGCCGAGCAGGAACTGGCGGATCAGGAAGGTGCCGAACGCCCCGAAGGCGAAGGGAAGGATCAGCGCGGGGTACGAGTTGACCAGGCCGAGCCTCTGCATCATCAGGTACAGCGGGATGATCAGCACCTCCTGGGGCAGCACCATCGTCGCGAGGAACGCGCCGAACAGGACCGCGCGGCCCCGGAACTCGAACCGCGTGAACGCGTAGGCGCTGAGCACGGAGACCGTCACCGTGATGCCGGCTCCCACGAGCGCGATGAGGAAGCTGTTGACGAGGATCCGGGCGAAGGGGATGGCCGTCCACGCGGTCACGTAGTTCGACCACTCGACCCTGGATCCCAGGAAGCTGGTGCCGCTCGCGAAGACCTCGTCGGTGGGTTTGAGGGAGGTCGCGATCATCCAGATGAACGGGAAGACGAAGACCAGGCCCACGATGCAGATCAAGACGCGGGAGAGGGTCTGCCCGGCTCGCGTGCCGGACCGGCGCGGACGCGGCGCGATGCTCTCAGCTGTCATAGGAGACCCACCTCTTCTGCTGGCTGAACTGGACGGCGGTGATGAGCATGACGATCACGAAGAGGGCCCAGGCCAGTGCCGAGGCGTACCCGAGACGGTCGAAGGAGAAGCCGTTGCGGTAGAGGTGGAGGACGAGCGTGCTGGTCGCGTTGCCCGGCCCGCCCTCGGTCAGCGCATACGGCTGCGTGAAGACCTTGAATGCACCGATCACCGTCATGATCGTGCAGAAGAAGATGGTGGGCGAGAGCATCGGGAACACGACCCGGAAGAAGCGGTTCACCGGACCCGCACCGTCGATCCGGGAGGCCTCGACGACGCTGGGGTTGATGCCGGCGATGCCCGCGCCGAGGACGATGATGTTGTATCCCATCCCCTGCCACAGCGACATCATGACGAGCGAGACCATCGCCCAGCCCGGGGTGTTCAGCCATTGCGGCCCGCTGATGCCCAGGTGCGCGAGGAACCCGTTGACCACGCCCTCGTCGTCGAGGAGCAGCCGGAAGACCAGGGCGTTGCCGATCATCGGGGTGACCACGGGGATGAAGAAGAGCACCCGGAAGAACGCCGCCCAGCGACCGCCGAGGTTCATCAGCCAGTAGCTCAGACCGAGGGCCACGGCGAGATTCACCGCCGTGTAGAGCACCGCGAAGATCAGGGTGTTCAGCAGGCTGCGCCAGAACGCGGGGTCCCCGGCGAGCATGTACCGGTAGTTCTCGAGGCCGACGAACTTCGGCGACCCCAGCAGCGGCCAGTCGAACGCGCTGATGACCAGCGAGGCCGCAAGGGGCACCACGATGAAGACGGCGAACCCGAGCATGCCGGGGCCGAGGTAGAGGATGGCGGGCCAGCGCGCCGGGCGGCCCCGGCCCGCGCGCTGCGGGCGGCGCGCCGGCTCGGCGGGGACCGACGCGGGCGCCTGGTCGAGGGCTGCGGTCATCGTGCGGTCGCCTCCTGGATCTCGCCGAGGATCTGCTGCGCGGTCCGGCGCCCTCGGAAGCCGTCGGTCGCGTACTGGGCGAAGACCGAGACGATCTCGTTCCAGTTCGACGTCGTCACCAGCGGCTGCCCGGAGTCCGCGAGGGCGGTCACGGCGCGGACGCTGTCCTCGGGCTTCCCCTCCGCCCAGCGGTCCCGCTCCTGCGCGAGCGAGGGGAACGTGCCCCGCGCATGGGCCACGCTGCCGATGACGTCCGGTGTCGTGATGGCCGCGAGCGTCCGGAACGCCGCGGTGGGGTCCTCCGCCTCGGCCGCGATCCCGAAGCCTGAGCCCTGGATCAGCCCGCGGGCATCGCCGCTGCGCGAGGGGATCACGCCGACGCCGAGGTCATCGCCGAGGGCGTCGGCATACACCTGGTACATCCACGTCCCGTCGACGTACATGGCGGCGGCGCCGCTCATGAGGTCCTGCTGGGCGGCCGGCTCGGAGTCCACGGCCGACGGGGCCGTCGCGACGCCGTGCTCGGTGACGAGGTCGAACCCGAACTGCACGCCCTCGACGATCGCGGGATCGGTGAGAGTGAGGTCCCCGTCGGCGACGGGGGCTCCGCCGTCGGCGAAGCCGATCGCCATGCCCAGGTGCACGAGGCCCGCGGAGATCGCGAGGCCGTGGACGTCCCCCGAGGTCAGCGCCTTCGCATCCTCGAGGAAGTGGTCCGTGGTATAGCCGAGGCCGGGCACCCCGAGGCCGGCGTCCTCGAACAGGGAGCGGTTGAAGTAGAGGACCATGGGCTCGGCGTCGTACGGGACGGCGCGAATGGTGCCGTCGACCGTCATGGCGGTCATCATCGCTTCGTTGAAAGCTCCCAGGTCGACGCCCGCGTCCTGCGCGAGATCCTCGAGCGGAGCGAGCAGGGGGCCGATCTCCTGCGTCCTGGCCGCCTGCGTGGTCAGCAGCGCAGGGGCGTCCTTCGCCGTCATCCGGGTCTTCGCCTTGGTCCAGAAGTCCTCGAAGCTGGGGCCCTCGAGGGTGAGGGCGAATCCGGGGTCCTCCTGCTGCGCGGCGTCGATGAACGCCTGCCACTGCTCGCGGTCGCTCGCGCTCGAGATCCAGGTGAAGAGCCGCGTGCTGGGGTCGCCAGTGGGACCGCCGCAGGCCGTCAGCGCACCGGAGGCACCGAGCAGTCCCATTCCCGCGCCTGCGAGCAGCGCGCGGCGCGAGAGCGGTGCGGCCCTCTTCGTCATCGGCATGTCCCACCCCTGGTCCCGAAGGTCGTCGTCGTCCTTCTCGAGCGCCGCGGACGCCCGAGCCGCAGAGGCCCGAGCCGTCGCGTCCTGTGCCGTCGGGGCTCGCCCCTCAAGACATCGGATGTCTTCGCGGCAGGACCACTCTTGAGGAAAACATGGGATGAGTCAAGAGGTGTCCGAGGGATTGCCGCGTCCGCCCGCGTTTCCGCCTCCGCGTGCTCGCATGTCAGCGGCTCACCTCGACTCCGCGCTCCTCTGAATCCGGATGGCCGTCGGGCGGTCCTCGGATGTATGGCGCGTCCGGACGTGCATCGACCGCTCCCCCGCGCCATGGATCGCGATAGCGTGCCCGTATGGCAGCACGGCGGCTGCTCTCAGTCCGGTCGCCGATCGACGACCCACGAGGAGCCCCATGTCCAGCCCCGGCCATGCGTCGTCCGCAGCGCGCGGCGTCCCGTCATCCCCCGCCCGCCCCAACATCGTCTTCGTGATGTCCGACGACCACGCGGCGCACGCGATCTCCGCCTACGGCAGCCGCGTGAACTCCACCCCGCACATGGACCGTCTCGCGGAGGAGGGCGCTCGGCTCGACGCCATGTACTGCACGAACTCGATCTGCACGCCGTCGCGCGCCTCGATCCTCACCGGCGCCTACAGCCACATCAACGGCGCCGCGACGCTCTACACCGAGTTCGACCACCGCGTGCCCACGGTCTCGGAGGCACTGCAGAGCGCCGGCTACGCGACAGCGCTGTTCGGGAAGTGGCACCTGGGCCATTCGCCGTCGGCCCTGCCTCGCGGATTCGACTCCTGGCGCATCCTCCCCGGTCAGGGCGAGTACTGGGACCCGCGGTTCCTCACGCCGGACGGCGAGGAGCAGCACGAGGGGTACGTGACCGACCTGCTCACGGACATGGCCCTCGACTGGATCGACGAGGAGCGCGCACAGCGCCCGTCGGACCCCTTCTGCCTGATGCTCCACCACAAGGCGCCGCACCGGCCGTGGATCCCGCACCCCCGGCATGCCGAGCGCTACCCCGTGGGCAGCATCCCCGAGCCCGAGACCCTCCTCGAGGACCTCTCGACCCGCTCGAAGGCGGTGCAGGGCGCGCGCATGTCGATCGCCGACGACCTCACCCGCACCGACGTCAAGGAGGACATGCCCGCCGAGCTGCGCGCCGAGGACCGGCGCGAGGACCGCGCCCGCTGGAACTACCAGCGCTACCTGCGCGACTACCTGCAGACCGTCCAGGCGGTCGACGACAGCGTGGGCCGCGTGCTCGACCACCTCGATCAGCTCGGCATCGCCGAGGACACCCTGGTCGTCTACACCTCGGACCAGGGCTTCTTCCTGGGCGACCACGGCCTGTTCGACAAGCGGCTGATGTACGACGAGTCGCTGCAGATGCCCATGCTCGTGCGGTGGCCCGCCGAGGTCCCGGCGGGGTCGCGCGTGACCTCCATGCTCCGCAACGTCGACGTGGCCGCCACCCTGCTCGACGTCGCCGGGATCGATCCCGAGCAGGCGATGCCCGGCCAGCAGGGGCGCAGCTTCCGTCCGCTGCTCCGCGGCGAGGAGATCGAGGACTGGCCGCGCGCCGTCTACTACCGCTACTGGGAGCACGACGACCCCGCGCACCACGCCCCGGCGCACTACGGGATCCGCACCGAGGACTTCGCGTACATCGACTACTACGGGGCGGGCCTCGGAGCGCCCGGCGCCTCGGATCGCATCTTCGAGCGCGAGCACGAGCTCTACGACCTGCGCAACGATCCCGGGGAGCTCCGCAACGTGGCCGGCGATCCCGCCTACGCCGCGGTCCGGGAGGATCTCGCCGCGCAGCTCGCGCAGATGCAGGCCGAGGTCGGCGACCACCCCTACACGGGGCCCGGCAGCTGGCATCCGGACTGGAATCACGGCGCCGCCTCGGCCCGCGACACGGACGCGGAGGCCCGGCCGACGGGTGACTGAGCGGGGCATCTGCAAAGCCACCCCGGGTCACCGCCGACCGTCCCGTGTGCCACAGCATGTTGCAGTAGTTCGCATTCCTAACTACATTGGGGCGACGTGCCCACCGATGACTTCCCTCAGGACCTGACGCTCGCCTGCAGCCGCTTCGTGCGGCTCGCCGCCCGCCGCGCGGATGTCGGCGTCTCCTCCGTCTCCTGGCGGGTCGTGAGCACGATCGAGCAGCGGGGACCGCTGCGGCTCAGCGAGATCGCCGAGCGCGAGAGGGTCACCCGCCCCACGGCGACGACCGTGGCGAAGCGGCTCGAGGAGGAGGGCCTGGTGTTCCGGGCCCCCGATCCCGCCGATTCGCGCTCGGTCCTCGTCGATATCGCCCCTGCCGGCCGCGAGAAGCTCGCCGACTGGCGCAGCCGCATGAACCACGGGGTCGGCGCCATCCTCGACGAGCTCGGGGACGACGACCGCCGCACCCTCGCACAGGCCGCCGAGATCCTGGCGCGGATCGTGGAGACCCACGACTCCGCGCCTCCCGCGCCCGACTCATCACCTCCCGCGACCTGACCCGTCGGCGTCGCCGCGCCCCGACCCGACCCGGCGGCCTCGCCCGCACCCGCTCCCCCGAACCCGCCCTCCGACGTCCCGCCCCACCGATCATGAGAAGGTCACCGATCGCATGACAGCCCCTTCCGCCACGAATCCGCACACCGCGGGCTCAGCGCCCGCTCCTGCGTCGAACGCCGCGCCGACCCTGCGCGACGCCTTCCACCAGCCCAAGGCCGTGTGGGCGATCGCCTTCGCCGCGACCGTGTCCTTCATGGGCATCGGCCTGGTGGACCCGATCCTCCCGGCGATCAGCTCCCAGCTGGACGCCTCCCCCACGCAGGCGATGCTGCTGTTCACCAGCTACCTGTTCATCACCGCGATCGCCATGTTCTTCACGAGCTGGTTCAGCTCGAAGGTCGGCGTGCGGACCACCCTGCTGATCGGCCTCGCGCTCGTCGTCGTCTTCGCGGCGCTCGCCGGCGCGTCCGGCTCGGTCAGCGAGATCATCGGCCTGCGCGCCGGCTGGGGACTGGGCAACGCCCTGTTCATCTCCACCGCGCTCGCTGCGATCGTGGGCGCCACCGCAGGCCCGTCGGGCGGCGCGATCATCCTGTACGAGACCGCGCTGGGCATCGGCATGGCGCTCGGCCCGCTCCTAGGCGGCCTGCTGGGCAGCGTCTCCTGGCGCGCCCCGTTCTTCGGCACCGCCGTGCTCATGGCCATCGGCTTCATCGCCATCACCGCCCTGCTGAAGAAGGAGGCGAAGCCGGTCCACGTCTCCCCGCTCGCCTCCCTGCGAGCGCTGGGCAACCCGGCCCTGCGCACCCTCGCGCTCGTCGCGATCTTCTACAACTTCACGTTCTTCGTGATGCTCGCCTACTCGCCCTTCCCGCTCGAGGCCGCCGCCGCGGCCCAGGGCAAGGAGTTCGGCGCGATGCAGATCGGCGGCGTGTTCTTCGGCTGGGGCGTGTGCCTCGCGATCACCTCGGTGTTCGTCGCTCCGATCCTCACCCGCAAGCTGGGCCTCATCCCCACGCTGCTGACCATCGAGGGCCTGCTGGCCGTGCTGATGCTGGGCCTCGCCCTCGCGCACGGATCCATGATCGGCATCATCGTGCTGATCATCGTGGGCGGCCTGCTGCTGGGCGTCATGAACACGGCGCTGACCGAGACCGTCATGGAGGCCACGGACCTGCCGCGCGGCGTGGCCAGCTCCGCCTACTCGGGCGTGCGCTTCCTGGGCGGCGCGATCGCCCCGGCCGTCGCCGGTCCGCTCTCCGAGGCCGTCGGCGCCGCGGCCCCGTACATCCTGGGCGCGGTCACCGTGGTGCTGAGCATGCTGATGCTCGTCATCGGCCGACGCCACCTCTCGCAGGTCGGCCAGCAGCACCACCTGAGCAGCGAGCAGGAGGCCGAGGCCATCACCGCCGGCGACGAAGTGTGATGCGGCGCTGAGGGATCTCCCCCTCCCTCCCACGGCCATCGAGTGGTGCGAAACCGCCCCCAAGATCGATCTTGGGGGCGGTTTCGCACCACTCGATGACGGTTCGGGGCCCGAGATGGGTGGTGAGGGTGGCGGGAGCGGTGGCCTCGGCCGGTGTTGGGCACTGGATCTGCGGGGTGCGAGGGTGCGTCGTCAGCGTCTCCGTCCGTCCCATCCGTGGCGCCGGAGCGCGGCTGACACCCGTCTCACCGCCCGGGCACCCCGATCGTGGAGGTCTGCGGCGACCGTCCGCACTTCGATCCAGCCGTGATGGACCCTCGCCTCGGTCCGCGCGATGTCCCGTTCCTGCTGTTCACGGCTCAGATGCGTCGGCCCCTCATGCTCTGCGCAGACGCGGTGCTCCGGCCAGGACAGATCCGGCTGCCCCAGATCGACCCCGCCCTCGGAGATCGTGACGTTGAGGCGCGGCTCCGGGAGGCCGGCGCGGACCAGGTGCAGCCGCAGCAGGGTCTCCGCAGGTGAGTCGCTCCCCACGCGAGCCTGCTCGAGCGCTGCGCGCAGCCTCGCGTTGCCCCGTCGTCTCGAACCGCCCTCCACGGACGAGTCGAGCTCATCGAGGGTCGCATAGGGACGCCGGCGCCCCTCGAACCGGAACCTGGGCCAGCGGATGAGATGGTCGGTGACGGAGATCAGCTCGTCGACCGAGAGGACTGCCGCGAGGTCCTCCCAGGTGCGCACGCGAGACGTCATCCGAACCCCCTGGGCCTCGAGCACGTCCGCTGCGGTGAGCCCGCCGAGCCGATGCCACCGCACGTACGGCACGTCGCGTCGCCGGGCCCGGGCGGCGATATCGAGAAGTCCTGTCTCGCGCACCGTGCGACGGAACGGGAGCGGCATCTTCAGCAGCTCGGCGGCGGTGGCGCCGCACACGACGATGTCAGGGGCGTCACTACAGTGCGCCCGGGCGAGCTCGGCGACGGTGACGGCGACGCCCGCCCGCGCGTACACACCACGAGAGAGCCGACGGACATCCGGGGCATCCAGACGCCGTGGGCTCACGCCCGCGGCGCGCGCTTCGGCCATCGTGAACACGGTGGCGAGGCTCTGGGGCAAGGTCGACCGGCGCGAGGGCATGGCGATCAGAATGCCCATGCCCGCGCCACGCACCGGGAGTTATCCACACCGCCGGTCCTCCACAGCGCCTGGAACGTCAGCCGCCGGATGCCGCAGGTGAAGCGATCCACCCGACTCACCCCGGTGCGCTGGCTGCGCTGGGTGCGCTGGGTGCGCTGGGTTCGGCTGGGTGCGCTGGCACCTAGCACGGGAGCGCTCAGGGCACCCAGGACGCCGAAGAGACCCAAGGCACCCGAGCCCCGGAAGACCGACTGACGAGTGGTGCAAAACCGACACCATAAGCGCTGATGGCGGCCGTTTCGCACCATTCGTTCTGTGCCGCCCTCGGGGCACGGCGCACCGAGAGACGGCGACCGGCGGCCCCACGTCACGCAGCTCACTCTTGCGCTCGCTCGCGTTAGCGATATATCGTGATGCTGTCACGACATGAACGACCATAAGGAGATCACTCATGCGACGCCATCACGATCATCACGACCAGCATCAGGAACTCGACCCGCGCGCTCTGCGCCGGGCACTCATGCGACGCGGCGGCCAGCGCCGGCGCGCCGAGGAAGGAGGGGCCATGTACCCCGACGACATGGGCTTCGGCCCTCGCGAGCAGCGCGGCGGTCCCCGGGCGGGCCGCGGTCCGGGCGCTCACCCGGGCCACCCCGGACACCCGGAGAACCCCGAGCATCCCGAGCGTCCCGAGCGTCCCGAGCGTCCCGAGCGTCCCGGACACGCTGAGCACCACGGCTTCGACCAGCACGGTCGAGGTCATGCCCATCCGGGCGCCGACGGGCGCGAGTTCGACGGACACGGCTTCGACGGCTCCGAGTTCGAGGGCCGCGGTCCCGGATTCGGCGGACACGGCCTCGGAGGACGCGGCGGACGCGGCTTCGGCGGACCGGCCGGTCCCGGCGGACGCGGCTTCGGTGGCCCGGGTGCCCCCGGGTTCGGCGGACGCGGTCCCGGGGGCCCCGGCTTCGAGGACGCCGACGGCCAGGGTCGCGGCTTCGGCCCCCGCGGAGGCCGCGGTCGTGGCCGCGGACGCGGACGTCGGCCCCGCGGTGACGTGCGCACCGCCGTCCTGCTGCTGCTGAGCGAGGAGCCGATGCACGGCTACCAGCTCATGCAGACCATCGACGAGCGCACGGGCGGGACGTGGTCCGTCAGTCCGGGCGCGATCTACCCGACGCTCTCCCAGCTCGAGGACGAGGGCTTCGTCGAGATGTCGAAGGAGGGCGGGCGCAAGCTCGCCACCCTCACCGACTCCGGCAAGGCCCATGTCGAGGAGAACCAGGCCTCCTGGTCCGACCCCTTCGCGGGCGAGGACGACTCCTTCGCGCAGGGCGCTCTCGATCTTCGCAGCTCGCTGCGGGACCTCACGGGCGCCGTCCGCGAGGCCACCCGCTCGGGCGAGGCCCAGAACATGAGCCAGGTCGCCGAGGTCCTCACCGAGGCCAAGCGCGCGATCTACCGGATCCTCGCGGGCGACGTCCCGGCCGCTGCGAGCGGTGCGGACGGCACTGGGGCGGAGAACGACGGGTCGGACCCGTCGTCCCCGTCGGAGCAGTCCGGCGAGCAGACCGCCTGACGTCCGGACGCGCTCCGCGCTCACGGAAGCGGCCGCCACCCCCCCCCCGGGGGGGGGGCGTCGGCATGCCGGCGGGGGGGGGGGCCGGTCGCTTATAAAAAAAAACCAGCCCCCCAGACCACGGAGGATG